>CAYLUJ010000006.1:0-41515 GCA_964386805.1 uncultured Pelolinea sp.
ACACTCTTCCCCGAGGTTTTCCCAGCTTATCTTGAAACAAGCATCTTGAAACGTGCACAAGAAAATAATCTCCTTGAAGTTCATCTACACGATATCCGCGATTGGGCAGCCGATAAACATCACACCACAGATGACACTCCCTATGGGGGCGGCGGTGGAATGGTCATGAAACCGGAACCAATTTTCAGCGCAGTTCAGGAAGTTTTAAATATTCCGCCCATCTGCCCTTTGATTCTGCTCACCCCGCAGGGAGAAACCTTTACACAGCAAAAAGCTCTGGCGTTTAGCAAACTCCCCCGCGTGGCAATGATTTGTGGAAGATATGAGGGTTTTGATGAGCGTATCCGTGAACACTTGGTCACAGAAGAAATATCCATCGGTGATTATGTCCTGAGCGGTGGTGAACTACCGGCGCTCATTCTTATTGAAGCAGTAACCCGTCTCATCCCCGGCGCATTGGGCGATCCAGATGGCGCTTTTGACGATTCCTTCAGCTCCGGCTTGCTGGAATATCCGCAATATACACGACCGCCTATTTTTCAAGGCTGGGAAGTACCTGAAGTACTACAATCCGGTGATCATGGGGCCATCAACCGCTGGCGACGTAATCAATCGCTGATGCATACCCTGCAAAAAAGACCTGACCTTCTCCTAAAAATCGAACTCAACGATACAGATTTGGATTATCTCGAACAGGTAATACATGAATCAGAAATCCCAATATCTGATTCTATAATTAACATTATTAAAAAAAGAAAGGAATGATCATGAAATACAACGTTGGAAAAACATTTTTGCTTGGTTTGGGTTTCTTTGGAGTGAGTGTGATCTGGAGCGTTTATAACGCCTATGTACCTGTTTTTCTCGAATCCAGATTTGCTCTCTCTGCCGGGTTCATTGGCATTTTTATGACCCTCGACAATATTGCAGCACTTTTTATTCAACCCGCAGTGGGTGCATGGTCTGATCGTCTTCGCACTCCCATCGGTCGCCGCATGCCGTTCATCCTGATCGGTGCACCGATTGCAGCCTTAGCTTTCTTTGTCCTTCCAAAAACCATGTCCCTCTCTGTCTTCTTCTTTGCAGCCAGTCTGTTGCTGCTTGCCATGGCTCTCTGGCGTACCCCGGTGGTGGCATTGATGCCAGACATCACGCCCTCCAAATATCGATCACAGGCTAACGGCATCATCAATTTCATGGGTGGTATCGGTGCGATCATCGCTTTTTTATTTGGAGCAACCTTGTATGAAATGAATCCTTCTTACCCATTCTGGTTGGGTTCCGTTCTGGTTACGATTGCAGCCATTCTCGTCTTCATTTTCATCAAGGAACCAAAGGAATTCGAACATTCTGAAGAAAAAGCTCCATCTCTGATCGAATCGGTCAAGGGCATTTTCAAGGAAAAAGATCGCAACACCCTGCGCATTCTGCTGGCGATTTTCTTCTGGTTCATTGCATACAATGGCATCGAAGCTTTCTTCACACTCTATGGAAAGAACTATCTGGGAATCAGTGAATCGGATGCTGCACGTCTGTTGGGTCAGTTATCTACCCTGTTTGTTTTATTCTCACTCCCTTCTGGTTACATTGGCGCTGCAGTAGGCAGAAAAAAGACAATTTTAGCTGGAATTGTTCTCATGGCTATCTGCATTGCATCTCTCTTTTTTATACCAACCGGTGTTTTAACGACTTTGCTCACTACCCTGCCACTGCTTGGTAAAGTACCTGTGATTGGGGTCATTCTCATGATCACAGGCATTGCATGGTCTTTAATTAATATCAATTCCCTACCGATGGTCGTGGATATGACCGATGCGAATCGCATCGGTACCTACACAGGTCTGTATTATTTATTTTCTACCCTGGCAGCCATCCTCGGTCCCATTCTGTATGGATTCATTATCCAATTCAGTGCGGGAAAGTACAATCTGTTGATGATCATTAGCCCAATTTTCCTGATAGGTGCCTTAATCAGCATTTTCAGTGTGAAACGTGGTGAAATTCAAGAGTAACGGAAACGTCTTTGTAAGCGAAAGAATGTGATGGAAAGCACATCACGGGAAACTTGATTTTGAAATTTAAACAGGATATACTTAAATTCTAGGAGAGATGAATAACATCTCTTGAATCTAATTTCTCTAGGAGGAGAAGCTATGACAAAAAGGTTAATGTACGTTCTTTCTTTACTGGTCATTGTTTCTGTCTTGCTGGTTAGCTGCAAAGCAGCCCCAACAGAAGAAGCAACAGCCGAAGAGCCTGCCGCTGAAGAAGCTGCGCCGGCTGAAGAAGAAGCAACACCCTTCCGCGTTGGCTTTGTTACCGATACTGGTGGTATTGATGATCAAAGCTTCAACACAACTCAGTGGAACGGTGTTCTCAAAGCTCAAGAAGAATTGGGCGTTGAAGCACAGTTCATCCAATCTGACGAAGCCAGCCAATACACCCCCAACCTCACTGAATTCGCAAGCCAGGGTTATGATCTGGTAATTGCCTCCGGTTTTTATCTGGCTGCAGACCTTGCCCAAGTCGCTGCTGAATATCCAGATGTGAAATTCAGTATCGTTGACTATTCTTATCCCAACTCTTTTGACGTTCCAGAGGGTGTCGTAGGAAATGCTGAGTGCATCCCCAATGTCGAAGGACAGGTCTTCAAGACTGACCAGGCTGCTTTCTTGGCAGGTTATCTAGCAGCTGGAATGACCGAGACTGGTAAGATCGGTTATTTCGGTGGCGCCAAGATCCCCACCGTCACGATCTTTGGTGTTGGTATGCAAGCTGGTATCGAATACTACAACCAGGTTCATGGAACCAGTGTGGAATTGATCGGTTGGGATAATGCAACGGGTGAAGGTTTGTTCACTGGTGATTTCTCCGACCTTGATAAAGGGAAGCAAGCTGCTGAATCACTGTTCGACGAGGGTGTTGACATTTTCGCAGGCGTTGGTGGTCTGATCGGCTCACCAGGCTTTGATGTTGCTCGCGAACGCGGTGGCTATGGCATCTGGGTTGATACCGATGGTTATGTTTCTCTGACCGGTGTTCAGGATGTCATCTTGACCTCTATCGTCAAGCAAATGGACAACTCTTGCTATAGCGTGATCAAGGATGCCATGGAAGGCAATTTCAACGGTTGTGGTGTTTATGTTGGCGATCTGGCAAATGGTGGTGTAGGAATTGCCCCATATCATGATCTGGATTCTTCAGTTCCTGAAGATCTGAAGGCCGAGATCGAAGATTTGAAAGCCAAGATCATCTCTGGCGAAATCACCGATACCGGATGCGTTTCATATCCTGATTACTGCCCAGTCGGTCTGTACGAGTAATCCAAAAAAGATAATGTAATGTAAAATAAATAGTGCTGTTTATAAAAACAGCACTATTTTTAAAATCAATACAAGAGGATTTTATGAAGCCGCTTCTTGAACTAAAAGGAATTACAAAAAGATTCGGCAACTTGATTGCCAATGACCACATTGATCTTTTCCTAAATCCTGGTGAAGTATTAGCTTTACTGGGTGAAAATGGGGCAGGAAAGACCACATTGATGAACATTCTTTATGGTTTATATACACCAGATGAGGGTGAAATTTTCATCAATGGGGAAAAGATTCATATTGAAGGACCTCAAGACGCGATTAATCATGGAATTGGTATGGTCCATCAACATTTTATGCTGGTTCCTGTCTTCACAGTTACAGAAAATGTCATGCTTGGAGCTGAAACAACGGAATATGGCACTTTTCTGAAGCGCAAACAGGTTAAATCAGAGATCGAAACAATATCCAAAAATTATGGGTTAATCGTCGATCCCGATTCTAAAATTGAAGATCTATCCGTTGGTGTGCAGCAGCGAGTAGAAATTATTAAGATCCTATATCGCAAAGCAGAGATCCTTATTTTTGATGAACCTACCGCAGTCCTTACTCCGCAAGAAGTGGTCGATTTTTTCGTTGTGATCAGAGGATTAATAAAACAAGGCAAATCCATCATCTTCATCACACACAAACTCAAAGAAGTACTGGAAATTTCTGACCGTGTTAATGTTCTAAGAAACGGAAAATTAGTAGGTACGGCTGATCCCAAGAAAATATCAGAAGCCGATCTGGCAAATATGATGGTCGGGCGTGAGGTCTTTTTAAACGCAAAAATAACTGAAAAGAAGGTAGGGGAAAAGACGCTTGAAGTAAAAAATCTCACCGTTCTTAATGATCGGCATTACCCGGCAGTAAATAATATCAGTTTTGATATAAGAAGCGGGGAGATCTTTGGGTTAGCGGGGGTTCAGGGGAACGGACAGAATGAACTAGTTGAAGCATTGTTTGGACTCAGACCAAAAGCGGATGGAAAGGTGCTCTTCCAGGGGCAGGATATCACAGAGGATACTCCTCGTTCGATCCATAATCTGGGTATTGGGTACGTTCCAGAAGACCGTCAACAAGATGGCTTGATCTTACAAATGCCCGTTTTCAATAACCTTGTGATGAATTCTTACTACAAACAACCTTTCTCTAGAGGTATTGCCCTACAAAGAGAAATCATAAAGAATTATGCAGGGAAAAGAGTAAAAGAGTTCGATATTCGTCCTCCAAATATCGAATTAAAGACAGGCAGCCTTTCAGGAGGGAATCAACAGAAAGTCATCATCGCTCGAGAGCTCTCGCAAAATATTCAGTTGTTGATCGCTTCTCAACCCACACGTGGCTTGGATGTAGGTTCGATCGAATATATCCACTCGCAGCTATTGAAAAAGAGACTGGAAGGTTGCGCGATCTTGCTTTTCTCCACTGAACTTGAAGAGATCATGAATCTCTCTGATAGGATTGGCGTCATATATCGCGGTGAATTGATCAGCATTCTTAATTCCAAAGAAGCGACACGAGAGAAATTAGGTCTTTTGATGGCGGGCATTCATAACAATTTAAAATAATGAATTGTTTCGGAGGTAGGTTTGACTAAGCAAAAAGAAAAACAAAAAAAAGAAATGCAAACAGATATTTTGCAGAGGATAGTGGCTCGCAAGAATCGACGCTACAACGTTGCCATTCCGATCCTGGCTGTTTTAACTTCTCTAGTTATTGGTGCGATCATCATAGCTGCTTCTGATCCAGAGACAATTCAAGCTGCGGGGAATCTCTTTAAAGCCCCAGGGGAATTCTTTAAATCTGCATTTACTGCGATCTATGAAGCATACAGTGCTATGCTGGAAGGTGCATTCGGTAATCCTTCCAGGATCTTTGAAGCATATCGTGTTTGGCGCAATACAGGGGAAGCAAAAACTCTTCTTAATGAATTACGCCCGATAGGCGAAAGTTTGGTCATTTCAACACCCTATATTTTTGCAGGTCTGGGGGTAGCGATCAGCTTTCAAACTGGAATGGTCAATATTGGAGCAGAAGGACAGCTTTTTGTAGGCGGTCTCGCTTCGGTATTTGTTGCTTATTCGATCAAAGGTCTGCCGATTTATATTCATCTTCCACTGGCTTTTTTTGCGGGTTTTGTAGCCGGAGCTATCTGGGGTTTTATACCGGGTTATTTAAAAGCAAAAACAGGTGCGCATGAGGTGATCAACACTATCATGATGAACTACATTGCTTTCCGATTAACCGATTATTTATTATCTGGTCCTATGGCGAAATCACCCAGTCTACCAATATCACCCGATGTCCCGATCACCGCACAAATACCCACATTCCTTCCAGCTCCTTTCCGTGCACATTGGGGATTGATGGTTGCGTTTATTTTTGCGTGGCTTCTGCATCTTCTCCTTTTTAGAACTACTTTTGGTCTTGAAATAAGAATGACTGGCATGAATTCTCGTGCCTCCAAGTATGCAGGGATCTCTACCACCCTTATTGCTACAGTAGCTATGGCTCTCAGTGGCGGCATTGCCGGTCTGGCTGGTGCGACTACAGTGCTCGGGGTTGATCATCGTATGGTGAGATCATTTTCATCAGGATATGGATTTGATGCCATTGCCCTCGCACTTCTTGGAAATAATAATCCTTGGGGAGTTGTACTGGCATCACTTCTGTTTGGGTTCTTGAGAGGTGGCGCGGCACGTATGCAATCCGTTGCCGGAACACCGGTTGAATTGATCCGCATCATTCAGGGTATCGTGATTATTTTTGTGGCAGCGCCCGAGATCATTCAGTCAATCTATAAGATAAAGAAGCCATCAGATGTAATCGCCATTCCAGGTGGACAAGGAGATTCAAATGCAAACTAGCAAAAGTGTATTTCACAAGGGACGTTCCCTTCGTAAGAAAATAGTACAATCACTCATCATGTTGCTTATGGGAGCGGTGATTTTAGGTTTGTCGTTGAACACGAAAGGATCGACCTCAACATTCATTACAGAAAGTCAACGCTCTGGTATCACAATTCCCGGACCAGAGATCACAGTAAACACACACACAACGCTGATAGTTTTTGCGGTGATTGCTGTAGTATTGACTGTTTTGAATTTATTCAATTTCCTTGATAAGCAGGGAAATACTTTTCTTATTGTGACGATCATCCTGGCAATATTTTCATTTCTTATTTGGGCTACAAAAGATAAATCACTCAATCTAACTGGAATGTTTGTCAGCAGTGTCGTCCGCGCTACTCCAATTTGCCTCGCAGCTCTTTCTGGTATATATAGCGAACGTTCAGGCGTTACCAATATTGGAATTGAAGGAATGATATTGTTTGGAGCCTTTTTATCTGTTGTTATGACCAGTATCACACACAACACAATGATTGGAATTCTTGCAGGAATATTTGCGGGTGCGATTCTCGCAGCTCTCCATGCAGTTCTTTCGATCCGATATAAGGTGAATCAGATCATCAGCGGTACGGCGATCATCATTTTTTCACTGGGTTTGACAAGCTATCTACAACGAGCGGTTTTAAATGAAAATCCCAATCTTAATAATCCTGGCTTGACCATCTCAGCGGTCCAGATTCCTGTTTTATGGAAGATTCCTTTCCTTGGTCCGATCCTTTTTAATCAAAGTCCGATCGTTTATGCAATGTTCGCCCTCATCATTATTACCCATATATTCTTCAATTATACAAAATGGGGTTTGCGCATCCGTTCTGTAGGTGAACACCCCAAAGCAGCAGATACACTGGGGGTTAATGTCCTGCGGTTACGTTACATCAGTGTTTTGATCAGTGGAATGATCGCAGGATTCGCTGGTGCGTATATGAGTATTGGTTCTGCCGGTCGTTTCAATGAGGGTATGTCAGCCGGAAAAGGATTTCTCGGAATGGCTGCTATGATCTTTGGAAATTGGAATCCGATAGGATCTTTCTTGGGAGCCTTTGTTTTTGGTTTCTTTGATTCCTGGCAAGAGAAAATGGCAATCTTGCAAATCGGTGTGCCTATTGACCTATTAGGTATGGCTCCATATATTGCCACAATGATCGTTCTTTCTGGCTTCATAGGTAGGTCTCGTGGTCCAGCTGCCAGTGGGGTTCCCTACGAGAAGAAATAAGAAAATGTGATCACAAAAATGCCCATGCATACCATGGGCATTTTTTTACAAAACAATATAATCCCTAAAACTGTATGTTTGTTAAATTAAGAATGGACGGTGTTTTGAGATTCTTCTGATTGCCGCCGCCGTTAATCAGATAGGTCATCTTCATTTGCCGTCCATTCCTACAAAGGAATTAATGCGGCTGTTGGTGCCAGCAAATTGCTTTGCCCGCACCCCACAGATATATTCTTGCAGAAACCGCTCTGCCAAACAAAAAGACCTGGTATTTCTGCCAGGCCCACCGAAAAACAAGACATTTAACAAAAAACGACTTTCGGCGGCTTGGCGGTCATAGCTATATTAATGGAACTTCTTGCTATCAGCTTTAGACCCAGAGCTTTGCGTCCCCGGTTTTCACCGGGTTTGCCTTTTCGAGTCAACACACTCTACTCTAAAATAATTTTAGTATGTTCTTCTAAAATAATCAAGCCGTGCATTGAGGGAAACTTCCCTAACACTTACAGAAGTTCCGATTTCAGTAATTTTTAAGACTCATAATGAATTACAGTATAATAATGACACGCTCCCGTAGCTCAATGGATAGAGTGCCTGACTTCGAATCAGTCGGTTGCGCGTTCGAGTCGCGCCGGGAGCACTTTTATGTATTGCGTTTTTGAAGTATTCGATTCAAGTCTTGGGAGATATTGCTTAAATCTATTTAACTTTGAATCATTTCTGTATTATATTTCAGTCGTTTCATTTCAATCATTATCATTTCTTTTGAAAAATTAATATTTGAATAAAAATTAATCCCTAATTTCTTTGCGATCCGAAACGAATTTAATGCTTCATTAATAAAGTCCTTCTTCATCTTAACATCAGAAATATACTCACAGTAAATCAAGTAATACTTACCAATTGTGTGATACACGTCACCTCTAACTTCTTTTGTAAGATTATCTTCATGTTTATTGATACAACCAATCAAATCCATAAAGAGTTCCTCAATGTTTTTAAAATAAGAAATTCTTTCTTGGGATGTAAATTGGTCATAAAAATATAACAACAGATCGATTTTAAAACATAATTCATTGTTCATATAACGGAGCACTGAAAATTCTGATAAATCAGAATTTTTATAGGCGATTTCATTAATTTTTATTGCTTCGATTATTTTACGGTTATCATCCTCTTTAATCCCCTCTAACCATAAAATGATAGCTTTCATGAAAAGATATTTGGGATTTGATGCCTCGATTGAAATCGATTTATTAATATCTTCAAGCGATCTACTAATAATCTCTTTCTTATAAAGTAGAGATCCTAAAAAACTTCTATAGAAAAACATTTCTTTGGAATATTTCGATAATTGTATATTTAGTTCTTCCGCAGTTGAAAGCACTTCATAGGCTTTTGCATTGTCATCTAGTAAGGAGAATACTAACGCCTTGAATATTAAATGCTCTTCTTTCCTTTCTGATGGTTCTGATATCGCATTCATCATATACCTAAAAAATAAATTGAAGTGCTCTTTTTTATATTCATTCAGCGTTGTTATCTTCCCTTGCCATTCCCGTGAATTAAAGGGTATTTTAGTAGGTATTTCTTCTGGATAGTATAGAATCGTAAAACCATTATTCTGATCAACTGTGAAATTCAATAATGCATTTTCGTTTTGCTGTTTTAACAATAGAAATATTTCCGTCAATTGTTCTTGTATAATGTTTAATTTTTCAATTTTTGTATGAATAGAATCAATAGGTTTGGTTATTAAATCATTTACTTTTAGCTTTAAATATCTCCAAAAGTCTAACGCAAATCCTAGGAACTTATTAAACCGTTTTTCTAGAGCATCGGTAATATTTGAAAAATCGGTGTCAATTTTATCCTGATAAATTTTTTTCTTAATTAATCTCAGGTTCTCAAACTCATCTAACAAATCAAGATATCTTGTAAAGTGATTTTGCAGAACTACAGATTTATTATCATGTGAATAAATAATATTACTATTGTTTTTTTGTAAAATACTCTCTGAATCAATACAAAATTCTTCAATAAGTTTGTATGACTTTTCCCAATTAGTATTTTCTCGATAAATTTCAAAGGTAATCAAATCATCTGGATTCCATAAGTAATCTATTTTGTTTTCTATAGAATCATTGATTTCACTTTTTATTATATTTGTAAAAATATTATTGATTACAGAAGATCTAGTAAAAAATAACAAATAGTCTTCATCAATGTATTTATTTGGTTTGGAATTGATTTGTTTTATCAATTCCATTACATATGCATCCGTATAATTACTATAATTTACATTTCGTCTTTCACGATTCCTTGAAATCAAATTTGTCCAGGACATTATTCTAGTTTCGTCTACATCTTTTTCTATTTCATCGTATATAGAATCATCTAGAATCTGCAATTCACTTTCTTTTAATAATTCTTTGAGTTTTATGATACCTCTTTCATAATCACCTGAGAATAATTGCATAAGTAAAAGAAAATCATTACTATATTTCTTCAGAATCTCTATTAATTCTAAATCATCTGGAAATTTGTTTGTTTTAAAGTATTTACTTGTTATTGGACTAAGGTAGTTGGCATCATTTTCTAGTTCATGATTTATAATACTGATTTCTTCATTCTTCAAAGTTGCTGTTGAAATTGTTCTACTTTGAATATTCATAATTGACCTATATAATTCCCCCACATGTGGTTTCAGTATTATCTTACGAAAAGGAATTGATGAAAACATTAACCAATCAGCCAATCTTGCTCTTTTTGCAAGTATATATTCTGTATCACCACGTTTTAGTGCATTTTTTGAATCTAGTAATGGGAAGCAATATCCATATATATCTGACCAATCTATTGCTATCGCAATAGTTTTTTTTCCCCGAAGCAAATCAAAAATATTGATAATCTCTTTTGACGAAGATATAAACCGATTTAATGAATCAACGTTTATACTATTCATTTTTTATATTAATTCTAAATAACTTTTCCAGGAGCTCGTTGGTAAGTTGGTCTTCATTTTTTCTATACCAAGTCATCACGGATTCTCTTTGAGTTTTATTAATTATCACTTGTGGATACTTTTTTGACTTTAAATCTTCATATTGCACAAAGTAGTTATCACCAGTAAGATGAAAACAATAATTACATACCTTTAAAGAATCTAGTAAAAAAAATATTTTTCTTGTTTCTTTTACAACATTAATTGCTTGGGGTAAAAAATATCCAGAAATTGAATTGAGATCGTGAACAGAATCCATAAATGTATCCAACATAAATGGGAAATAAGAAATTTGGAGATCATCATCAATAAATTGATCACAAATTATTGGTAAATAAGTAATAGCCCGAGACGATTTATTTTCCCATAACGCTTGATAGCAAATTGGTGCATATTTTTTTATTGTGATATCTTTGGTAAATAAGCTAAATGCACCTTTTTTGAAACCATTTGATGCAATTGCATTTAATAAATAACTGTGTAAATCACTTGTGCCAAAACTAATTCCCTTGTTCTTTAGTGTCCCATCATTTGCTAATGAGATCATGTCCTCATATAAATTTAATATCTTAAAGTCTGCAATGTATTGGAACAATTTTGCTATGATATCTGGATTCTCATTTTCAATATCAATATTTCTATACAATCTTGATATTGATTTTTTAATAGTAAGTATCAAATTGAAATCGTTTATTTCTTTTATCAAACTTTTAAAAACAACAGTTGGGTCTTCGTACCCAATCATCGGATTAAAAAACTCAGTACTACCAATTGAAAGAACATCATAAATTATGTGACATAATTGATCTACACTACTTTTTTTTATTTTTTCAATAAACAGTTTTTTATTTTCCATTAGAACTTATTAACTCATCTAAACAATCTTCCATTTTTGAACAATAATTCTCTAGATTAATACCAATAGGAGCAGGTTTACCTAAGTTATAGCATACAATTTCATTACCTATCAATTGGGGGGGGTGTATTGCTTCTCTCATTTTCTCAGAAAAATCTAATAAATTCACAGTACAACCCCACTCTTCCTTTCCATTTGGTTTATAAAAAACATTTCCACCTGCATCGAAGATTGTTGGACAAATCAAATCAACTTTTTCCACACGGTATGTAATTAAAACACAAACCTGTTTTGTTTTTCGTAAATGGTACAAACCAAGGTCATTCCTAAGGTTATAAACTACTAAGTGATTAATTGGTATATCCTCTATATATTTTTTACATGAAAAGAGGTCAGTAACAAACCAGAAAGGAGATCGAGTTTTAACATTAATCAAAAAACGGTTTAGCAATCCTTTATCTAATTGATTTAACAATCTTTCATTTGATTTAGATCTAATCTCTGGGGGTAATAAATCTTTAAAATGATCAAAATCCATTAACCTAGCTACAATAATATCTTTGGTAATTTTTTTTCCATTTAACAAATACTTATTTGGGTTGCCATTGTCATACAGAATTTTCCTAAATAGCATAATTGGATCTACTATACGATTATTGTTAATTTCATCAACTAATTGATTATAAAATGCAAACAAAAATGTTTTTATATTTTTATGTTTTGCAATCAAATCTTCTATTAAAAAACCATATGCAATTGGTTTAGTATCCACTTTTTTAAATAGCTCTGAAAACCAAGTAAAAATCACTTGCTTTTTTGAATCATTGAATGTTTCAACGAGTGAGTTTTGGAATACGTTCATGCTTTATCTTTTCCTGCAATACAAAGCTATTACCCACATAACAAGAAAAAATTGAAATAACAATATATATTATATATTAGAAATCTAGTTCTTTTCTCAAATAAGTATTAATAAAATATTCTGCTTTCATATGAAATAGTACATCAGTGATTATGATTCGAGTCGTCTTCCCTGTTTCAGGTGCAATGCTAGCGGCACCAGGCGGAAATATTACTTACATAGATATAAATCACCCTTGCTTTCTATCTTCTTTGACTAAGTTTATTATCGCTTTCACTATTTCGTTGGTTTTAACCAATCAAATCAGATTCATTAAGAATCCTAAATGGATAAGGTAGCGTTTGATCAGCATACTCTTCTATTTCAGAACTTACTTGCCTGGTTAATGATGCAAATACCAATAAATCCGGAGACTTTAATAAGCTTTGAGAAAACCCGTTTAATTTATCAATTATTTCTCTCGTGATAGGTGGCTTTCTACATTCACCTAGTATAACCCGACCATCTTGGATACAACAAATGTCTATTTCAAGGTCTGGTTTAGATGAATTTGGCATTTTCCTTAATTCAAGTTCTGGAACATACAAAAAGCTCCTTTTTGATTCTCTTTTTAAATATGAAAGGGTCAGAAGAGGGACAAACATATTATTTTTGACTCCTTGATATAGCACTTCATCTAATTTATAAAACCATTTTGGTTCTTTCCCTTCTTTCCAATTACTCAATTGAATGTGCTCTTTATTCCAACAACGTTTACATGTAAAGCCTTGACCAATTTCTTCCAAACCAAACCAATCAGCTTCTCGGCAATGGGAACATTTTAAAATTAAACCTCTATAAAATATTCCCTTAATAATAAACAAATCAATTAATTCAGTTGTCTCTTGTTCAGATCCAATCATGTGTTGAATTGATTGAAAATCAAGATACGCACGCTGATTTACGGTAACTATCTCCCCATTACCAGGTTTGTTTTGTGAATCAGAGGGAATAAATAGATTGAATAATTGTTTTTTATTTCCTTCTTTAAAAAAATTCCAAATTTCTTCCAAAGAACCAAACTTTTTGATAGTCTCCTCTGTATAATTTCCTTTGTCCGATATGCATACATGCTTATATCCTACTTCTCCAAAATACTGGATAAAGATTTTTAGTGGATCAACTATTCTCAAACGAGGCCTGACTAAGGTTACGTCGATGTCACCACCAAAATATCCAATATTAGGGCATGTGTAGCATATACCCGTTTTAGATACCCGTGTCTCATTAGTCATTCCTCGGAGGTCAATTATTTCTGGACCGAGAAAGTGAAGTGGTGGAGGAATATATCCATCAATGTTTAACTCTGTTATCCACCTATGTTCTGATGGGTTAATTTGCCCAAAATTCTTGGGTTTTGGCGTCTGGATATTGCCAACGCCTTGGTTATTTTCAAATACCTCAGTGTATAGACTGGTGTAATTGTTCTGTTCAATGTACCGGTAAGTGTATTTTTCTGAAATAACCGGTTTTGTCATAATAATGATCCCTTTTAAAAATTCGTCCGGTTCCGCTGTATAAACATGGATATACGATGGAATCGTTTTTTTAACATCCTCTAACTGGTCCGTTGATAAGGAAAGGCTCGTTAAGTAGATTTTTTTATTTGTCGGTTCGTAACTAAACTTTTGATTTATAACTGATAATACTGCTGCAAAGAGGGTATCTTTATCATCATAGTCAGTTGGCTTTTTTTTCTTTGGTTGTATCTGCGGTTCCGGCATCCAGAAGACATCATCTTGAAATCTTGAGAGACTATAATACAAACAAAAATCGGAAATTGTGTCACCAACGATAAGAGCAACCGGTTCATCCTGTATAAAAAGCTCATTGTTTCGGTATCGCCCCAACTTTAAGAGGGAGTTGGCATATGGACTAAAAAGGGTGATATCTTCTGAAGGAAACCAATACTGACTATTATTCCCTTTAAAGGCACTTTTGATTGAGATATCTATTTTGTCAATATGTTTTTTTATCCCAATCTGTAACAAGTCAGTAAGTCTGATGGTGTCGGGTATACGATCAACTTTTATACCCGTTTGGGTAATGTCCTCCGCAAATTTTTTGTCGTATAAGCCCCAATTAGAATAGAAGGCAAGCGAACAATCTATGTCGTTAATATTCTCAACAAGATATACTTTTTCCAGGTGTCCGTCTTGAGCGATTTTTTTCAATTCTGTCAAAGGAAATGGAACTTGTCGTTGCGCTGAGATTCTCTCCTGAACAACATAATCTTGAAAGTAAAACGGGGCAAGTCTTTGCTTAATTTCTTCTTGCAGGGGTTGACTAATGACAAAATGTCCTCGTTCCCTCGGTTTTACATCTCTTTCGAGAAGATCCTTGATCGCATCTACTTGCATATTGGGAAATTTCTTTTTTACGGCTACTCGAGTATTTTCTATTATTTTTTTATATTGTTTTGGGTCTGCCGTCTCTAAATCTTCAATTGTAGAAAAAAATGAATATACTAAATCAGGGCTATACTCTTCAAGTATTTGCCAAAATGGTTCTTTTATTTCCTTTCCATCCGTAGGGACAATGAGAAAATAACCTCCTCCCCAAACTTTACTACACCAAGCAAATAACCGAATAAGATTATATTTCCAACAATTATCCTGTTCATCAATTAATATTGCCACACGAGCAGGTCTGACGAGGAGAGAGATATTACGATATTTAATATCATTGTCTCGTTTATTTTCCATTGTTTCATGACCTCGCAGTAAATGGATTGTTCAAAATATAGTATACGATACTGAAAAACTTTAGCAAAGTACTTAAATAGAACAAATGTTTAAAATATTACTCCACTAAAGCCGATTTCTTTGAAAATAGAACTTTAAAAGGTTTAAATTTATGTTTTCGAATCAAGAGTTTAATGATATATCGTGAGTCGCCTTTCCAATTTTGGGTGCAATTCGGGTGCAACGCCAGTGATGCTTTGTACACACAATGCTCTGCGTGGATAAAATTACGTTGATTTTGTGTACTGTGTGGATATCCTCGCACCTGACTTCGAATCAGTCGGTTGCGCGTTCGAGTCGCGCCGGGAGCGCCATATTAAAAATAAATGATATAAAATTCACAAAGTATTTATATTTATCCATTACTATCTAATTTTGATTTAAGATCATATAGTCATTATAAAGAATTTATATCAACACCTCTAGGAGAGTATTGACTTTTTCAATATATAAATTTTTTGGTTCTTATTTCTTGGACAATGTTTTCTATATTATTAGGATTTTAATAAAATTTAAAGATTAATCAATGCTAAAATTTTATTCAAATTTGTTTTTATTATAAAAACCCATATAATTTCTCACATCAAAAACATTTTCAAAGGATTATTTTCGTATTCTGAAATAATTTTGTTAGCATACTCTATCGAATCAGTAATTTCAGATAGGTGAAAATTTAGCTTACTTATTTGATCATCAGTAATTTTTGTATTGCTACTTTTAGAAGCATTAATTTCATTAAGAATATTTTGACCTTGACTTCTCCTTTGGACAACTATTTCGATAGCATCCCTAATATTTTTAGGAACTGCTTTAGATCTGAACAATCCAAACATTTGAGCATTCTTTCTTAATACTCTTAAGATTAATTCCTTATCTTTACCATTTCCCCATAACCACTGTGCACGGTGAAAATTCTCATGAAAGTCCACATAAAATCTAAACTCCCCTTCATAATCAGATAGCCATTCCTTAAGTAATTGAAGTGATTGCTTCTTTGCTTCAATATTTATTTTAATTATGCTCGTCAGGATTCCAAATACAAAACCTATTACTAAAAAAATAATCTGAAATAAATTATCAACACTCATTTTAATTCCCTTTCATCATTCCAAATCTCTTATACATTTTGGAATATCTTTCCCATTTAAACCTAGATTATTCTTGCATCCATGGCGGGATAACACGATGCCCCTCTGATGCGATGATATTCTCTTCCACCTGCTCTCCTTCTTCCCATGCTTCCTGACGATAGATAGACAGGAGTTGATTAATTTCACCGGTATGATAAATAAAGTGATTGGCGATCAGGCGTACAATGTCGAATAAGGACATGATTTCACCCCAATGAACAGGTCTTTGATCATCAAATTCATCCTCACCAACTTGAGAGATTTTCTCTTTCCACAGAATGATGGATTGATCCAGCCATACTATAAGGTCATTAAGATAAGATTCTGACTTTATCACCGTATCTTTCAATTTGTGCGGCCAATCCAGATTTTGCCATGAAACAGGGGATGGATCGAATGCATAAGAGCAATAAACATAGCTCCACCCTCCAATATGCTTCAATGTACCAATAATTGAGCGATAACCCCCTGTGGAACAAAGAGCGCTTCTTCAAGCTTCAATGATTTCAAATTATCATCAAGGATTCTCTTCGCGGAATCAATCAAGCTTAGTGCCAGATCTAGTTGTGTTCGCATTTTCCCCTCCGTGAATTTTCCATAACTTTTGTGTAAATTGATATTTCTATAATCAGTATATTTCGATTTTTCTGGGTTTTTTATTAACCTTTCTCCACCCTGTAAGTTTTTTAAATATCACGATTCGTTCATCATATACAAATTATTGAACCGGGTTTTAAAAAGAAAATTCTCGGTTTTCCAACCGAGAATTTTTTGCCATTCAATAAAATAGATTAAAAACCTTTCATGGTATTGCCCAACCACAGCAATATAAAGCCAACTGCTACAAACCAAAATGAATACTGCGAAACAAAAGGAATACTTACCAATTTACCAATGATGCCAAGCGCAGCCAATACAGTCGCGATCCAAAAAACGTTTTTTGTGGGTTTTGATAATTTCATTTTTTCTCCTGTTCTAAAATAGTTTCCCTATTATACAATATGGAATTAGTACTTAAAGAGAAGTATCATTTCGTTTAAATAAAAACAAACCCCAAAAGTGAAGGAGAAAAATGAACGTTTTTGAATATATTCAACATGAAATAGCCAATGCCCGCCGAACCATTGACGGTACCGTCAACAATCTGACCAATGAACTAATTAATTGGGCTCCTTCTGGTACAGCCAACACCATCAGCGCCACTCTTCTCCATTTCATCCATTCTGAAGATAACTTCGTTCAAAAGTACATTCAGGATAAACCAAGCATCTGGGAAAGCGAGAATTGGAGCAAAAAAACAGGTATAGCCAACCCGCCGCATATGGGAGAAGATTGGAACGAATTCAAACAATTGCATATCACCATCCAACCATTACTGGCGTATAAAGCTGCCGTCTGGGCTGCTACCGATGCCTATCTGGCTGCACTTACCTCCAAAGAGCTTGATCGCAAGGTGAAATTTGCAGGCGGAGAACGCACGGTTGCTGAAATGTTAATCTTATCTATCGCCCACTCATTAAGCCATACCGGTGAGATCGCTGCACTGAAAGGAATCCAGGGAGCAAAAGGATTACCAATCTAGAAAGCCATTTCACTTTGTGAATAAAAAGTAAAAATAGAATGCTTTAGTCATCCATTTTTCTCGATTGAGAAAATAGAATTATATTTTCAATAACAGCTTTGTTAAATAGAAAGAAGAAATCTGCTTTAAAAATAATGATTCCATAAAGAATTATTCAGAAGCAGGTTTTTCTTTTGTATGGTTAAATTCCTCTAGATAAATGCTGTAAGCCTCTGACTGCTTTTCTTTGTTGCCAGAAATGATCTCATCAAAATTATCCATTAAAACCTCAATGATATTTTGATCAAGATATCCTTTTTCCCCTGAATCTACTATTATCGTTTGTATTTCTTTGCCTACCATTCCTTTTCGATAAGGACGATCTTCAGATAAGGCAGTAAAAATATCAGCAACAGCCATGATGCGCGCTCCCGTGCTGAGTTTTGGAGCGCGTAGATGGAAGGGATAACCGGAACCATCCAAATGTTCATGATGAAAAGCAGCCCATTCTGCGATATCCTGGATCCCACCGATCGATGTAAGAACTGAATAGGTGAAATAGGTATGCTGTTTCATTAAAGCAAATTCATCTTCTGTCAGCTTTCCCGGTTTTTCTAGAATACTGTTGGGAATTACCAGTTTCCCCAGATCATGAAGATTACCAGCCACCTTCATTAACTCAATCTCCGTGTCAGTCAATCCGAATTTTCTTGCAATGTTCGTAGCTGCTGTTGCCACCCCAGTTGAATGGACCGAGGTAAATTTAGAGCGAAAATCAATGAGATATTTGAATAGCTCTGAAATTGAGATCAGCTGTGCCAGGTCAATTTCAATCCCTTTTACAGGTCCACTATGAAGCAGGATTGAATATAAACGCGGAGAGGTTAAATCTAGCCAAAAATCTTCACGTACAGCAATATATCGAAAAGCTTCAATTGCGTCAGAATAAATCCTTTGATCTAGTGAAATGATGCTGTTAGTGATCTGTTTATCTTGATGCAATATATATTTGGATCGATCGATCAATCTTTCAACGTAATCCGCCAATTGCAGAATTTGTGAACAATAAAAGACCGGATCAGAGGTCGTAAAATTCATACGAGTCTGTGAAGTATGATGATAGCGTACGAATTTAGATGCATGTACAAATAAAGGGACTTTTTCCAAGAACGCTTCACCCCAAATACAATGCGGTTCCGTATCAATTTCTTCAAATTGATGAATACTAACTTTTTCTTCGAGAGACAGGGCACCTACATCATGCAAAAGAGAAGCAATGAATAAATCATTCATGTCTTCAGTGGGTACCTTCATCACTTTTGCAATTTCCCAGGCTGTAAGAGCTGTCCGCATTTGATGTAATGCCAGATAAGGACTGGCAAGATCAAGCGCATCGGATAAAGAAAGAAGCAAATTCAATAGGTTAATAGAAATTTCTTGATACAAGATTCCCTCACTAATAATAAGCAGCAGTAAAAGTTATTATACAAAGCAATATTTATGAATTCAAGGCACCTTCAAAAATTACACTTGTGAATAGTTCTTTATTAATCCAGAATATTGTTTATGCTGCTTACTTGAACTAGCCAAGTAACTTACTTTTAATTTAAAAGCTCTCACGCTTTTATTGCCTCCGGAAGTCTGGAAATTTCAATGCCATTTTGTTCTTTGAACTGCATCCGATAGAATGAACTGTAAAGACCATTCATCTTCATCAATTCTTCATGTGAGCCTTTCTCTACAATCCTACCCTGATCGATCACCAGAATCTCATCACACAGCCGTATGGTTGAGAGTCGGTGTGCAATAATAATTGCCATCCGATTCACAAGCAACTTCTCCAACGCGCTTTGCAATACCAACTCGGTATAGGGATCAATGCTTGAAGTAGCTTCATCTAGAATCAATAGCTTGGGATCCATCAAAAGCGTTCTGGCAAAACTGATGAGTTGCCTTTGCCCGATCGAAATATTGGATGAACCTTCTTGTATAACGTAGTCATATCCTCCAGGCAGTCTCATAATAAATTCATGAGCCCCCACCGTTTTCGATGCCTCAATGACCTCCTCATCTGATGCTTCAGGTTTTCCAAATCGGATGTTATCTTTCACACTCATGGGAAAGAGGAAAGAATCCTGAAGTACTGTGCTCATATGGGCGCGGATATCAGCAATTCTTATATTCTTGACATCATGATCATTCATATCTATTTCACCACTGATTGGATTATAGAACCGCTCCAAGAGGTTTATTACAGTGCTCTTCCCAGCTCCAGTCGGTCCGACAAGAGCCAGTTTTTTTGAACTCTTCAAACTCAAATTGATATCTTCCAGTACTTTGACCTGTGGATCATATCCAAAAGTAATATCTTTAAATCTCACATCATTTATTGTTTCAATTTTTACTGCCTTTTCCGAGGACGGATCCTGCACTTCAGCCTGTGTATCTAAAAGATCAAAAATCCTTTCCAGTGCAGACATGCCTGATTGGTATTGGTCAAAAGCGGTCAGCAAGGTGGTAAGTGGCGAAAAGTAAGAAAATTGGTATTCGAGAAATGCTGCCAATACACCCAAACTGATCTCTCCATCCAAATAAAGATGTGACCCATACCAAAGGATGAGCAGTGTCCCTATGATGCGGAGGACCTGTACGATGGGCAGGTAAACTGTGGAGATAATAATGGTCCGTTTATATGACCTCACGGTCTTTTCATTAACTTGATCGAACTTTTTTGTTGCATAGTTATCTCTCACGAAGGCCTTGATCACCTTCATACCTGCACAATTCTCCTGCATTTTTGCAATCAATCCAGCCAGGTCAGTTAGAGATCTTCTATACTGTCTTCGTGATACTCCCCCAAGCGCCCATAACAAGATAATTGCCACGGGGAGAATGGAAACAGCCAGCAGTGCAAGTTTCAGATTGAGAAAAAAAATGATAATCAACGCACCAAGAATCGAAGCAGCATCCGTAATCATTGCTGTCAATCCCATTCTTATGAAGATTCTGACCTGTTGTGCATCCGTGGTTGGTCTCGACATGATGCGCCCAATTTCACCTTCTGAAAAATACTTTAGAGAAATTTTCTGTAGTTTGGCCACACACTCATTTTTTAACTTTTCGACAGTATATTCTCCAATGATCCTCATCTGGTAAGTCTGGACATATTGGAAAAAATAATTACTTGCAGTGATCAAAATGAACAACGGGATCCACCAAGTAAATTCTGCTAAATAGGAGGCATCCCCTGTTGTTGCCGCAGGAGAGATAATGGAATTGATTGCTATAGCATGGAGATATGGTGCAATCAAGCCCGTCAACGCGCCACCAATGATAGAGAAACTACCGATCAACATATTCTTTTTGTAGGGTTTTATATACTGGTAAAATCTAGCCCACAAAACTTTATCTGGAACCACCCGTTGCTTGTTTTCTTCCGATTTGGATGAAAATGTATTGCGTTCGCTTGCCATCCTACTTTGCCTCCAATATCTCTGCGGCAGTCTTTTCAAGGAACTGGGTCTCGTATATCTTTTTGTAAATATTTCCCTTAGCCATCAATTCGCTGTGTGTTCCAAACTCGACAATCTCCCCATTATTAAGAACCATGATCCTATCGGAATTTTTAATTGTCGAAAGCCGCTGTGCGATGATAAAACAGGTCCTACCTTCTAAAGCTTTATTGATCGCTTCCTGGATAGCCTGTTCGGTTTTTGCATCCACAAATGACATGGAATCATCCAGGATCAATATTCGCGGATCAGTAAGGAGAGCTCTTGCAATCGTCAGTCTCTGTTTTTGCCCACCGGAGAGAGTGACCCCCATCTCACCAACTTTTGTATCATATTTTTCTGGAAGCGCTTCAATAAAATCATCAATCCGCGCTGATCTGGCTGCGGAACGAACTTCATCCATCGTGGCATTTTCTTTTCCAAAGGCAATATTGCTTTTGATCGTACCAGAAAACAGGAATACATCTTGGAGGACCAGACCCACTTGCTTTCGTAGGGACCCGATCGTGAAATTTTTAATATCCTGCCCATCTATCAGAATGCTTCCAGAATTGACATCATAAAATCGTGGAATGAGATATATGAGTGATGTTTTCCCAGCTCCTGTAGCCCCCAGAATGGCAATTTTTTCACCCGGTTTTGCTGTAAAACTGATATTCACGAGAACGGGTCGGTCTTTGTCGTATCCAAAACTTATATTTCGGAATTCCACTTCGCCATTTTTAATAGTGATCTCTTTTGCATCAGCCGTATTCTCAACGTCTCCGGGTAGATCCATCACTGCAAACATGCGTTCAGCGGCAGAAGTTGCATTTACCATTGCACCCGTGAACATAGCAAAATCACGTAGTGGCATTGATGTTCGGATCATGTATCGCGCGAAGAGTAAAATACCACCTAAAGTTAATGAACCGGCTAACACCAGATTGGTTCCATAAACATAAACCAGTGCAACACCTAGGGTTAAGATATTCGGTGCAGTAGGCATGTATAGAGCCTGTATCTTTCCAGCTTTTACTGCCAGACTGGTAAATTTTTTACTGATCTCCTGGTTGCCTTCATCCATCTCCTTTTCCCTTTGAAAGATGCGAATGTTCTTCATGCCAATGATGTTCTGTTGAACATAGGCACCAACTTTACCCATGATCAATTGCATCTTTCTAAAAAGAGGCATGGTCAATTGGAAAGCTTTGGCTTGAAAAAAGAAAATGAAAGGCATTGGCACCATTGCAACCAGGCTTAATACCGGATTTTCAGAATACAACATGCCAAAAATAAAAATGATCGTGAAAATAGTATTCAGCAGCACACTCAACCATGTTCTGAGGAAATTATCGACAAACTGCATATCCGTGGTGGCTACCGATGTAAGATCCCCAACAGAATTGGTATCGAAGAAAATAAAGGATTTCTCCTGGACAGATCGATAATAGGCGCTTCTCATCCTACCCACCACATTTTGTGCCAATACACCATTGAGGTACAGGATGATGAAATTGACCAAACTCCAACCCACAGCTGAAAAAAGGATATTTCGCAGCAAACCGAAAAGTGGTTCGATACTGCGCGGTGTGATCACATTATCAATGATCTGCGAGGTGTACATTGGTTCCAGCAGGAAAAAATAGGATCGCAAGACAGCCAACACAGTTATCAGGACCATGAGAGGGATATACGGTTTATGGAATTTCAGAATTCTTTTGAAAGCTTTTAAAGTGAGAACGAAATCTTTTGGTTTTTCTTCGATAGTCTTAAAATATTCAAGCATTTGTTGAGCTACACTCATAAAATACCTTTAACACTTTCTACGATAAAGAATTAATAACCTTTTATTTTAGTAAGAATAAGACTGTTCAGACTTATTTTTCGTATGCCTCCTAGCTGTCTTTTCACATTCAGAAGGGTCGCCAGCGCCCAACCGTTATATTTCATTCTAATTAGACCCTTTAGTAATAAAACAAACAGTAGGTTAGCTTGAAAGGCTGTTAGAATGCTTTCCGGCACAAATGATTTGCAAACGAAAGCACTGGCGGGCGGATTCTATTTTACTCTTTTCTTATTTTTAATCAATATTTTTGCATTCTCTAGGGACATATGAATGATATTTTTCTATGCTGAGCTCAAATCAGTCGGTAACGTGTCGAGTCGCTCTGGGGCATCTGACAGTACTGGCCATACAATGTCCCATACACTATTAAATAAGGAAATAATACAAAGAGTACAGAATTAGAAATCGTATAATCATATACTTATTCCCCTACTAAAATTTTATAAAATTTCTATCACTAGATGACTAAACAGAAAATAAAAAATTGGGGGGCATGTTCCTTTCATCACAGAATATTTTTCTTGCATTAGATCAGTCCATAATCAAAATTTTTCTTGTGTAAATTACCTTCACAGACAGACCTTACCTATTTTCACTTCTTATTTCCTGAATGATCTTGATAATCTCTTCGGTCGTTTGCGATAGAGATATTAAATCTTCTTTTGAGAAAACACCACTTTTTATCAATTGGCTGCCTATTCCAACACAACTAGAACCGGCTTTGAACCATCCCTCCAGATTTGTTTTCGAAGTCATTACACCCCCAGTCGGCATCAGTTTACTCCAGGGCATGGGTCCAAGTACTGCTTTAATAAATTCAGGTCCACATATCTGACCAGGAAATATTTTAATGATTTCAAGTCCAAATCCCTGAGCTCTATTGATTTCGGAAAGGTTTATACATCCAGGTATATAGGGCATCATCCTTTTGTTGCACCAAACTGCGAGATCTTCATTTAAAAACGGACCTACATAAAACTCAGCTCCATAAAGTTGGAATACAGCCGCAGTCTGGGAATCAATAATTGAACCAACGCCTAAACATATATTTAGCCCCATTTTCTTCGTGAATTGTTTTAATTCAATAAAGGTGTTCAGAGCATTTTGTCCCCGATTTGTAAATTCGATCAGTTTTGCTCCACCTTCATAACAAGCAGCAACAATTCTTTTAGATGTTTCAACATCACTGTTAAAAAATAATGGCACCATACCTATTGAACTCATTTGGTAGTAAATTTCTTGTCTATCCATATTAACCTCACAACATTATAGGCAACATTATCTTTCGATTCGTCCGGAACCATCCCCGTCCATAAGATGATAAATCTCATCAAGACTCACTAAATTAACATCTCCGGAGATTGTATGTTTGAGAGCAGAAGCCGCAACGGCAAAGTTGAGAACCTTTTGTAAATCATCCGGAAATTCTTGGAGCGCATATATTAATGCTGCTCCAAAAGCATCACCGCTGCCCACCCTATCAACAATCAAATCGATTTCATATTTTGGAGACTTAACAAATAAATCCTTGTAACCAAGAACCGCTTCCCAAATATTGTGACTTGCGGAAATAGAACTTCTCAGGGTAATAGCAATATAAGAGAGATTAGGAAATTTTTGAGAAATTTCATTGACAACATATCTATATTCTCGCGCATCTAAATTTCCAGCAGTTATATCAGTGTTTTGAGCTGAAATATTCAATACTTTGGCAGCATCTTCTTCATTACCAATTAATACTGAACATTGTTTAACTAAATCAGGCATAATTTCTTCTGCGGTGGCGCCCCAGTCCCAAAGGTTCTTTCGATAATTCAAATCGCATGAAATGACAACATTATTTTCTTTGGCAATCTTAAGTGCCTCTTGTAATTCAAGATATGCTTCCTTCGATAATGCAGGGGTGATTCCTGTCCAATGAAACCATTTATTTTGTTTAAATAATGATGCCCAATCAATATTTCCCTTTTCCATTCGCGCAAAAGAAGAATCTTTACGATCATAAATAACCTTACTTGGTCTTTGTGCTACACCATATTCCATAAAATATATACCAATACGACCATTGTCACGAATAATGTGATGAATGCCCACATTTTTTTGCCTTAAATAATTAAGGCAGGTATTTCCAAGATCATTCATGGGCAGACTTGTTACAAACTCGACCGATACCCCCCAATTTGCAAGAGAAACTGCCACATTCGCTTCGCCACCACCGAATCCGATATCAAAAGCATTTGCCTGTGCGAACCTCAGAAACGGAGATGGTGATAGTCTTAACATGATTTCACCAAAAGTTACAATACCCATTTTTCCTCATGACATTAATTAATTTTTTATTATTGCATGCAAAATAATCTTCGTGGAAACATTCGCTCTGAGATTTTTCAGTTCAGTTCCCGCATGAACAAAAAATACTTATTTTATTGCAATACAATCAATTTCAAGCATTATCCCTAGTAATTTGGCACCTATAGTAGTACGTGCGGGATAATTACCAGTAAAGTAAGTCTTATAAATTTCATTAAATTCTTCGAATAAAGCTAAGTCAGATAAATAAACATTTACTTTTGCGACATTATCAAAGCCAACGCCACAGCCTTCCAAAATTGTATGCAGGTTTGCAAAAGTCTGTTTTACCTGGCACTCAAACGAATCAGGAATAATACCAGATGAGGGGTCTACAGGACCTTGACCTGAAACATAAATAACACCATTCGCTTCTACTGCATGAGAATAAGGCCCTATCGGTTTTGCCGCATTTTCAATGATTATTGATTTTTTCACGATTTTTCTCCTTATAGGCGCACTGCTGGTTCCTGCGAGTTGTATTCATGGGTTATTATTTGCATGTTTTTATTACAAATATCGCCCATCTTTGTTGTTTTGTTTTATGTATACAAAATACTTGGCGGCTGATTACGATTCATTAAATCTCCCCAATCCTCCTTAATGTTTCTCCAAATGCGATAACATTCTCTTTTGGAGCATTACCATACCAAAGATGCAGACTATAGCCATCCGCTCCTCCCTTGTGAGCCATCAGAACAGCTTCTTCGACATCTTTAGGTGTTGCCGGGGCATCCCCCACTAATCCCACAACAATTTTGTGGTTACAACCGACTTCTAATTTAGCTTTGCGAGTTTCATAATAGATATTTTCAGCATCCAAGCCCTTATCAGATAGTTCACTTATTGAATAAGGTCCGCTAAAGCCCTTAAGTCGGTAGTACTGATCCAATATTTCGTTATCAGAAATTTCAGGAATTTCAGCTTGAATTTTCTTTAGTGGTTTGGATTCAAACGCACCGATTCGCTTATGATAGAACATTAATTTTGTTATATCAATAAATGAAGACTGATCAGCATAGATTTGCCCTAGAGCCCATGAAAAACTTGGGGCTACTAAATCACTGGAAATTAGGATTGAAGAATCAATTGCATGTACCCTCTTGCAAAAATCCTGTACAAAAGAATTGACAACAGTAGTACGGTGTTTTAACCAATTGACAAGGATAGGGTATTTAAGAATTAACCGCACGATATCAAAAATGCCCCTATATGAAATCGACAGATCTTTAAATTTTTCATACGTTAGAGTCGTAGCTTCCTGATAAACAGACTTAATTACAGTTTTTAATTTTCCTAAGTCAATGCCATTTTTCATTGCTAAATCTGAACAATGCTTACAGAAACAATTTCCAATCGCTAATTGTCGTAGAGGATACAATTCAGGTAAAACCCAATCTGGAACAACCTGTGGGTCATAAAAATCAAGGCCCACTACATCAAGTTCAATTTCTTTTATCCCCGTATTGTGAAAGAGAATATCGGCGGTTCTTCCGTTAAAATATGCCTTAACATCCGGATTTGATGGACACATCCAATGGCTGCTTTTTCTCCCCTCAATATCTTCGACAGCTAATTCCGGATATTTTGCAATAATTGCATCACTTACTCCAGGCGTAATATTGAGTCCAATATCAATACCAAAGGATGCAGCCTGCTTTCTGACCTCATTGATGTCGGAATTAATCAGATGGCATTTTGTGCCAAATTGATCACCTTGAGCGGCCTCAAATTCAATTTCAAGCATCGGATCAATGCAAGTGTCCTTATAATATTCGGGATGCACACCAAACGCATGGGCAACTCCACCATACATGATCCGTTTGATCCCCGCTTGCTGGTATCTCGAAAAAGCTAAGTTCAATCCCTCAACGTAATCCTCATCAAATATCGCCCATGCAGCTGTGTATTTACTCATTCTTTTCTCCTAAATTAAATTCCTGGTTGCAGTTCTATTAACGAATCATATAGTGCTTCAACTTATCCATATCGATGTCAATACCCAAACCTGGCTTGTCCGGGACAACATATTTTCCATTTTCGATCTGGATTTTATTCTGCAAGATATCGTCAGCATGAGTCATATACGTACTATCTATTGCACGAGAAAAAGCAGCCTTTGCAGCAGCAATTTGTAAAATTGCTGCTAGTTTTATACCTAAATCGAATCCACAGTGATGGACAAGTGGCAATCCAGCTTCTTCCGAGAAATCAGCATATTTGACAATTCCTGTAATTCCACCAGTGGGATCCAGGTCAACAACTGCCACATCAATTGCATCTTCTTTGATATATTCAAAAAGATTGTGCGGGATATAACAATCCTCATTGATTGCAATGGGTGTTTGGGTTCTCTGCTTAAGTTTTTTTAATGTGTAAAATTGATTTGTCCTTAGCGGTTGTTCAACATATTCCAATCCCAAACATTCAACTGCCTGCAGATATATTACAGCATCTCGGAAATCAAGCGCTTCATTCATATCTACCCTGATATCTAAAGTGCTTCCAGCCGCTTTCTTCATTTGATAAGCTCGTTCTATGTCAAAGTGCAAATTTTCACCCCCTGTGGTTTTAAAACTTGAATACCCTTCCTCTTTTACCTGTATGATTTTTTCAATTGTAAGATCAACATCTTCGAGACCAAAACAATACGCAATTTCCACATGATTGCGGATCTTCCCTCCCAAAAGTTTATAAATGGGCATGTCTGCTGCTTTCCCTCTAATATCCCAACAAGCAATGTCAATACCACAAAACAATCCTTGAATATAGATGGGGGGTTCGTGTAATTTTGTCTCTACTGCAATAACCCTATTTAGTTCGTAACATTCTTTTCCGATCAAGAGGGGTTTAACATATGTCTCAAGAATTGTGCGTTGAATATTAGGATTTATAACTGGATTGGATTCTCCCCATCCAATAATTCCATCCTCTGTTGTTACTTTGACTATTGACCTAAGAGCATAACAGACACCTTCACCTTTCGGTAGATCATGACCTCGATAAGGTGCAATCCCCCCCTCGGTGATACTTCTAACGGGTACTTTTACATGAAAAATTTCTATATCAGTTATTTTCATCATTCGCCTGACCATCCTGAGTTTTTTTACAAATCTTAATAAATACTGTTTAAACCTTACTCTGATGAGATTAATTAATCACGTACCTGTTTAGCTTCTCATCATCAACATGAATGCCCAGACCGGGGAATTCCGGGACGCTGTAATAACCATTTTTAACAGGGATCTTTTCTGTGAGAATATCATCCTGGTGAGACATATACGTACTATCTACCGCATGTGTAAAAGCAGCCAGTGCTGCATTTACATGCAAAATAGCAGCTAATTTAATACCCAGATCAAAACCGCAATGATGCGCTAAGGGAATGCCAGCCTCAGAACATAAATTGGCTATTTTAGATACTCGTGTGATTCCCCCAATCTGATCTAAATCTACTACTGCAATATCAATCGCGTTTCTTTTTATACATTCAAAAAGATTATGCCGAATATAGCAATCCTCATTAATTGCAATTGGTGTTTTACTTCTTGCTCGCAATGATTGAAGAGCTGAAAATTGGTTTATGGGAATGGGTTGCTCAATATATTCCAGATCAAGCTCATCTACTCCGTTTATATATCTTATTGCTTCAGACACATCATATGCTTGATTCATATCGATCCGAAGCTCAATTTCATCGCCTAATTGCTCTCGAAAAAAATGTGCTCTCTGGATATCGAGATTTACGTTTTCACCGCCTTTTGTTTTAACTACTTTATAGTTTTGTTCTTTTATTTGATTTAATTTTTTTTCTGTTTCTTCAGTGGAATATATGCCAAGACAATACGCGATCTCAATATCTTTCCTTATTAATCCCCCTAATAAATTATAAATGGGTTGGTTACAGGCTTTTCCAATAATATCCCAACAAGCTATTTCGATGCCGGAGATTATCCCATTGGTCGCAATAGGTGTTTCAATGGATCGCAAAAGTTTCGTGCAGATGACATTTACATCAAATGGGTCCTGACCAAGGATTGCCGGTTTTATAAAATTTTCAAGAATAGCCATTTGAGTAGCATTATTAATTATCCGATTTGATTCACCCCATCCTACCAAGCCTTCATCCGTAATTATCTTGTAAATACAGCTGGAAGCATTTAATAACCCTGTTCCATGTGGTAAATTATGGCCACGATAAGGTGATATGCCACCCTCGATTAATGGTATGAGTGGTATTTCCACCATCATTGATTTCACATCAACTATTTTCATGACAAATCCTCTTCTTTCGGAGACTAATTTTCTTGGATTATATTTTGTGTCAACCCGAATTCATACTCTTCGGCTTTAATAAATTACCTGTAAAAATTCATTAATAAGTTCGGTTAAATTGGCCAATGCCAATTCATAAAATTTTCTTCCTATTTCCGCAGATGCGAGCGTCGGTCTACCTGTTGATCCTGATTTTGAAAAATCTTTTACAACAGATGAGATAAGTACATTATTTATGAACTTTCCCCAAATCAAGCTTCCTTCCGCTTCGGTTTTTTGGATGCAATCATTTCGAATTAAGTCTGGTGCTACAGCCAATAACATCGAAGTTTCGAGTTCATCTGCATGTAAGGGTGGTAAGTAATGAAAGTATTCAATAATCTCGGGCTCAATTGCTTTAAACCAAGTCCATATAATAACGTTTATGTCACGATCTTTCTTCAAATTCTTCGCTAACTCTTTAAGAGGTTCATTGTTCCCCCCATGCCCATTTACAACAATTACTCTGGTGATTCCTTGCCACTTAAGTGATTCAATGATTTCGCCAATATAAAGTCGTAAGGTATTTTCGGAAACCCACAAGGTTCCAGGGAAATGGCGATGATAGTCAGAAATACCAATAGGGATTGCAGGTAATACGATCACCCTTTCATTGTTTAGAAAATTAGCCGCAAAGGCTTTTGCAATAATAAGATCGGTACCCAATGGGGCATGATAACCATGTTGTTCGATACTGCCTATTGGTAATAGAGCTACAGGGTCAGCAGCAATTTTTTTCTGGATGGTTTTCCAAGTTTCTTTATCCATTCTATCTCCTAAATTTATTATCCTTTAACAGCTCCCTGACCAAGACCTTTTACGAGGTATTTTTGCAGGAACAGGAAAATTACAATTACGGGAAGAGAAATTATTACTGAAGCTGCCATCGTGCTTCCCCAATCAACCTTAAATAACAAAGCAAACTCGGTCAAACCCACCGGCAACGTCCGTGAATTCGTCGTTTCGGTAAGAATCGAGGCAAGTGTAAATTCATTCCATGACTGAATAAATGCAAACATACCTGCAGCAACAATACCCGGAGCCGCTATTGGAAAAATTACTTTTACCAACGCCTGTAATTTATTACATCCTTCAATCTGGGCAGCTTCTTCCAAATCGATCGGAATTGTGTCAATGTATCCTTTGCACATCCAAGTGACCAACGGTAATGTTAGTATTAGGTGGGCAAAAGCTAAACCAAAAACCGTATCGTATAACTTTATATCTGAAATCAATAAATAAACTGGAACCATGATAACCGTTGCGGGTAGCATTTGACTTGCCAAAATGAACGTAGAAATCGCTCTTGTTCCTTTTGTTTTTCGCCTGGATAAACCATATCCGGTTAACCCTCCAAAGATTATTGTGATTAAGGCAACCAATGAACTGACCAAGATACTGTTAATAAAATATCTTGGGATTGATGAATTAGTAAGAACATTAACATAATTTTTTAATGTCGGGTTATCTGGAATCCATTTGGGAGGAATGGTCATAACCTCATTAGTGGGTTTCAAGGAAGTACTAACTACCCATGCCAATGGAAACAAAACGAATGCAGTGATCGCAATTAAAATGGCATATGTAATGAAATACCCGAATAGTTTTCTGATATGATAGCTGCTTATTAATTTATTCATTGGACTCTGCTTTTTTAGACTGCTTAATGTAAATTATCGTAATTATCAAACTTATGGAAAGTTGCAGAAGTGCGGTGGCTGAAGCTCCACCTAAATCAAACATAAGGAATTTTCGATATATATCAATTGATAATATGTTCGTACTACCATAAGGTCCCCCCTGAGTCACAATCCATATGACCGAGAATGTATTAATTGACCAGATTGTGAGAAGTAAAATAGAGATAAATACGACATCACGAATTATTGGTATAACAATACTCCAAATATAACGAAAATAACTGGCGCCATCCAAGAGAGCGCAATCATAATATTCTGTGTTAATGGATTGTATGCCTGCACTAATCATCAGCATCACATACGGGAATTCAGACCAGACTTGAATTAATACAACGGCAATAAAAGCTGCACTTGCCGAACTTAACCAATAAACTGGTTCTTTGACCAAACCAAACGAAACAAGCATATAGTTCAACATTCCAAAATCATAACTAAATAGCCATTTCCAAGTATGAGCTTTTACAATTCCAGGGGTTATCCATGCAAGTAAGATCAGAGATCTCCAAATAGACTTGTGCTTAACAAAATTTTGTTCAATTAAAATCGCAGATCCAAATCCTAAAAGAGATGCAAACACGACCGTAAAAAACATCCACAAAAGCGTATTCTTTAGTGTAATAAGAAAGCTGGAGTCTTGAATAACACGCCAAAAATTACTTAGGGTTAATGTGCCATCTTTTGAAACACTCATAATTACATTTGAAATAAGTGGATAACTTATCAATAACCCTATTAACAAGAAGCCGGGTAAAATAAATTGATAGTATTGGAATTTTTTAAATACAGCTTTTTTTGAAGTTACCATTTATTTACTCCGCACAAGGTGTTAAAAACTCAAGGTAAAACTCAATTTGCTACATCTTATTATTAATCCTCCACGTTCCGCAATTCTGTAAACTGTTAATTTTTTAGGTCAGAACAATCTATCTACTTTATAAAATCATAATGCGGAACGTGGAGTTCATATATTTACTATTGACTTACAAGCAATGTATCCACTACAGTGCACATATCGTTAAGTGCCGTAGTAATGTCTTTGCCGTTTAACAACACTTGCTGAATTTGTCTATAGATTTCAGCTTGCATTGCGGGCCATTGTGCATAAGTCGGACCAGCTTTTCCTGATTCCATTTGCATGATGAATGGTTGAAGCAAAGGATCATCATATTTTTCCAACTCAAAAGCGCTTTTCCGACCAGGGAATGTAGTTGTAAGCCTGCCACTATTTTCTGCACGACCGACAAATTCCACTAATTTCCAGGCAGCGTCTTTGTTGTTTGAATTTTCAGGAATATACAAATTGAAACCATTTACGATTGTTATCCCGATTCCTTCGCCAAGTCCTGGATATGGGGCAGTACCGATATTGATATCAGGTGCGCCTTCCTTAATGACAGACAAGTCATAAGCGCCATTGCTGTAGATAGCAATTTTCTTGTTTATAAATAAGTTTGTTAGACCTGTATTGTCAACTTCAAGGGTGCTTTTAGGAGTTACTTCGTCTACAATTAAATTATCGTAGATATATTCCAAAGCTTGTTTGCCAGCTTCAGAATTCAGTTCACACTTGGTGCCTTCCTCATTGGTTATACTGCCGCCAAAATTGTATGTTAACTGGTAAAACCGTACTACTGCATTACCCTCATTTCCAAGTGGCCATCCCAAACCATATTGGTCAATCACACCGTCATCATCGGTATCTACAGTTAAAAGTTTGGCAACTTCATTCAATTCATCCCAAGTGGTTGGGAAAGCTTCTGGATCGAGACCAGCCGCTTCAAACATATCTTTGTTATAGATCATGGCTGGACCGTCATGGCGCATTGGCATCCCATACATACTTCCGTTATAACTGTTCAGCGGAATTGCAGAAGCCACAAAATCATCCATATCAATACTGCTAGCTTCAAAATATGGATCGAGGTTCGTTAATAGACCCTGTTCCGCATAAGCGCTTGTCCTCGACTCGAGGTCAGTGATAACATCAGGTGCATTCTCCCCATTCAACGCTGTCCGAATTTGCCCTTCCATGGTGTCCCATGTCGTTATTGTCATTTCAACTTTAATATTTGGATTCTCAGCTTCAAACTCGGAGATCAACACCTTAGCCACTTCTTCATCCCAATTTGGGACCCACCATTTAATGGTTGTGGCTTGTTGTTCAGCCTCTTCTGATTCGCCTTCACTTTCAACACTTTGCGTATCTGGAACTTCTTGTTGGGAACAACCTGAAAGGATTATTCCAGATAGCAGGAAAAAAACAATAAAACAGATCCCGATTTTTTTCATCATCTCAACTCCTCATTTTATTTAAGTATTCATCTATTCAATAAACTGTATTTCTATATTTATTTGAACCATCTCCTTTCTCTCTTTCCCATTACTCGTTCGATGTAACTTTAGAGATAAGATCGAACTTCCCGGGTTCGTGCTCATGAATTATCGATAAAGCAATACTAAGCATTTGGGCGGGTAACATTTCGACAATAGGTAAAATTGAATCTGGCACTACGGGTATAACAAAGGGGTTACATTCCTTCCCTTGTTTCACAATTATCGCTTTTCCACCGTATGATTGGACATCGTTGACTAATTTTTTATTTAATTCACATACCGTTTGATCACCAGAAAATACCATCAGAAATAAATCGGATAACACAATTTCAAAGGGACCGTGCCGAAATGCAGCACTGCTCATTCCTTCAGCAAAGAAATGTGAAGCCTCTTTGATTATCAAACCAGAAACATGGGCGCTGGCTAATGACATCCCCCGTCCAGTTATAATTAAGTATTTAATTTCAAAAAAAAGATCAATCAATTTACTAACATGGTTTTCGATGTTTGCCAGATAATTTTGAATCGCAGTAGCTGCAATACCCAAATCTTTAATTGTGTTACTTGTATCCTCTTCAAGGAGAATATCACCCAGCAAAGTAATTGCCGCGAGTGCAGTCATATATGTCTTGCATGAGACACTTTTTTCGATGCCAGCATGAGTAAGAAATAGACAATCAGCCTTGGCGCTTAAAGTACTTTGTTCTGTATTCGTTATCCCAACAATTAATCCCCTGTTACGATTCTCGCAGAGTAACTTTTTAATTTCAATACTCTCACCGGACTGCGAGACGATGATCGTTAAACAATCATCGGTAAGTAATTTAGTTGAATAATAAATAAGTTCTGATGTTTCAATGTGATAAACCGGAATGCAGTGCTGAATTAACCTTAAGTACAAGGGGTAGAGTGCATGGAAGGAAGAACCCATGCCAGTAAGGATAATTTTTTTATAATTGAAAGAATGGATTCTTTCTGTGATAATAGCTAATTGTTCTTCTTGGACCCAAGTGTCGATGCTATTCCGGATAGCCAAAGGTCCGCCAAGAATGTCTTTAACATAATCATTTTGTGTCAGAATTAACTCAAGTTCAGTCATGATTCACCTTTGAAGACAGGCAAATGCTTGCAGCCCCGATTAATCCGGTATGTTGTCCAAGCATTGAAGGAACTATTTTGACTTTTTGTGTTGGAACAAGCCCACAATTCTGTTTTACTGTTTGCAAAATTAAATCCCAAATTAAATCCTGGCACCGCAAAATACCCCCAGAAATCGAAATTGTATCCGGAGCAAAAATTGTGATAATATTTGAAATTCCGATCCCCAGATAAAAAGCTTCATTTCTCACTGCTTCAAGTGCGTCCGAGTTCCTACTCCTTGCGGCTTCATATAATTTCGTTGTAGATTGATAATCGATCCCAAATTTTCTTTTAGCCCATGAAAGGGTAGCTTTCCCTCCCGCCATAGATTCCCAACAACCATGTGCTCCACATGAACATGAAGGTCCACAGCAATCAATTACATGATGACCAATCTCAGGGTGAATTCCATCAACACCACGATATAGCTTATTATTGAAGATGGCTCCGACACCTATTCCTGTGCCAACAGTAACGTTTACAAAATGATCGGAACCTAATCCAGCTCCAAATAGAGCCTCCCCCATTGCTGATGCATCTGCATCATTTTCTAGATAAACAGGTACGTTGATTATTTTTGAAAATGCGGAAACTATATTAAACCCTTCCCAACCCCGAAGAAATTCAACTGCACCAATCTGACCAGAAAATGGATCTACGGGCCCCGTGCAACCTATGCCGACCCCCAATATGGGCTCGGGTATTCGCTGTGAGATATCTTTGAAGTATTTCCCGATTTGCCCAAGAGCTATCTCGGGATTTTGCAAGCCCGACGTATTGTATTCAGAGAAATCTATGACTGACCCCCCGGAACTCACTACGCCAGCCGATATTTTAGTACCTCCAATATCAATACCACCTGAATACATTTTGATCTAATTTCCAATTTCATTTAAAATAGTTTTAAATTTTTTCTTCTTGCAAAACTTTCTAAAAAAAATAAATTCCTCAGTCATCGCTTGCGGCAAGCTCCAGAAGAATATTAGTTGGATGCATTGCTTGTTTGATGTTCATATATTTGTGAAATCTTCCTGGCTGAGTTCAAAAGAGGATCGGCTAGGTTTTTAAGAGTTTCAATGCTTAAGCGAAACGCCGGACCAGAAATTGATAAAGCACCGACAATTTGACCATATGCATCATTAATTACCGTACCTATGCAACGAACCCCAGTTTCATTTTCGATATTATCAATCGCATATCCGTTTTTTTTAATTAACCTTAGTTCGTCTCTTAATTGGCCCAGATCAGTAATCGTATTTTCTGTTCTAGGTAATAAGTCAATTTGATTTAGTATATTTTCTTGTGCATTTCTATCCATAAAAGCCAATAATGCTTTCCCCATGGCTGTACAATAAACAGGGTTTCTTGAACCTATTTCAGAAAACATTCGGATTGATTGAGGGCTATCTACTCTCGCCATGTAGACAACTTCATTTTTATCGAGGATACCCATATGAACAGTCTCGTTTGATATTTGGCTAAGTTCCTTCATTATTTCTTGTGCAGCCTGCAACCAATCATATTGCCCCAAATATTGCCTTGCTAGGTAAAGAAGTTTAGGTCCCAAATAATAGGAACCATCAGCTTTCTGGGACACATATCCTTTATTTTGCAAAGTTGTAAGATAGCGATATACATTCGGTCTAGACATGTTACATATGAGCACAACATCATTTATGGTCATTGATGATTGTGCATCAGCTATGATTTCAAGAATTTCAAGTGCTTTTTGAGCAGAGGATATGATAGAAGGTTTTGAAGTTGAAGTCATAATTTATTAATACCAGTTCATATTATGAACAATATGTTCTTATTATGTACATTATACATTAATACGAAAGGAAATGTCAAGCTATCAAATTAAGAAATGCTAAAAAAATAACAAAAAGAGATGTTTAATATTTACAGATTAACGCTTTGGCACATATAGGGTATGGAGAGCTGTTTCTCTTCTTTCTTACGCAAGGTGGGTACAAAATGAGTGATCCCTGGCAGAAGTAACAGATGGATCAGATAAAGGTAAGCTCAATTCGAATCTTGTATGGGTACAGCAATCACTGAGATATCACAGGGTTTAATTTTTAATCAGTCGGTTGCGCGTTAGAGCTGCACCGGGAGCACTTTTTTTCTCAATTCTTCCTGTTTTATTCCCAGACATGTCATTTTTTTTTAAATACTACTGCAATCATCAGGTGCAACTGGATTGATAAAAATATTTAGACTGATAATCTCCCAAAGTTTTGGATGTCATATTAACAATATCCATAACCATTCGTTTAGAAATTTCTTCTATAATCTCTACCTCCTTATGTAAATTTCAGAAGCTTAATAAGAATAGGTATTTGATAACACCCTGATTCTGAATGATCTTATACCTTAGGAACAGCAAAAATGGGGGTTTTATGATTGATCGAAATTTAATATGACTGTATGTAGTAGGTCGTGAAAATATTATTTCTCTTAAAAAAATTATGAGGTCTATTATTATGTAGACCTCATAATCCTCAAATCACACTTTTTCTATTTATAAACCTTTTACCACTGTACCCAATGCCAATAAAATCCAGGCGACAATCAGTAAGAATGATGAATAACCACCTACTATCGGAATACCAACTCCGAGCACAGAAAGAGTACCCAGTGCACCCAGGATCACAGCGATTATCCATGTAACTTTCATTGGGGCTTTGAATTTCATTTTTTCCTCCATAATTTATTTAAATTGAATAAATTCATTTCCCCTTAGTCTCAATATACGTTTCAATTATTAATTTTGCATAAGATTAATATGTTGGAAAAGGTTCAGGTGCATAATTTTGGGCAATTCGGTGGAGTATGCAGTCAGCTATCTTGAGCTAGATATACGATTGTTTTCACCCAATTTTATTCCAACGTAAATGATCAGGCACCGCCTATAGAATACTTTCAAGATAACTGATTTTTTCCACTTGAGCAGCGATGCGTAATAATAGAGGTAATCGTGCATGAAAAAATAATCCTCAATCGCATTGGATTTTGCCGTTGATTTTCAACTGCGTGTATCGGAAAAGCGTTTTGTTAGATTTTTCAACCAGTTATAGTGGATCATCAACCAGACAAGCTGCATATTTTAAGGAAAAGACCAATATATTCTTGTTGTACAATTAAAAAACATTGAATTATGAGTGCTGCAATTTCGGAAGTCGAAGAACTGTATGGGAATATCTTTGAATCTGCCAGTGACGGGATAATAATCATTCATCTGGGGACTGGCGGGATAATGACTGCCAACCCCGCCGCAGCAGCAATGCACGGTTACACGCTTGAGACTTTTTGCGAATTGAAGTTGCAAAATTTTGTTAATAATAAAAGCTTGCCATTTTTTGCCAATTACACTCAAGAAATCCAACAGGGCGGTTTATTCAACAAGATGGTAACGCATATACGGAAAGACAATTCACTGTTCTCCGTTGAATGGCAGGCATCAGCACTTCATTATAATGACCAAATTTATGCCCTGGCGCTCCTGCGTGATGCAAGCAAACGAATCCAGTTAGAACACAAGCTTAAGCAAAGGATGATGGAACGGGTGCAAGAACAATCTACCTTGCTTCAAATCTCTCACGCTATGGCTTCTACATTGGAGTTGCAACCATACTTGATCCTTGACCAGTTGAAGGTGCTCATCAAATATACTCACGCTAGCCTTTTCACTCTGGAAGACTCAACTTTGATTACACTGGCAGTGCGTGGGATTGAACAAATGGAAAAACCATTGCCTTTCCGCATTCGGGTGAATGGCAAACAAACCCTGGAGACATTGTTTAATGAGCACCACCCGATTCGCATTGCGGATCTATCAAGCAACGAACCTTCTGCAATATTCCTGCACACGCTTCTTGAAAATGATTCCGCCATCCTCTTAAAAGACATACAATCCTGGATGTGGGTACCGCTTGCTGTCAAGAACCGTATTGTCGGCGGCATCGGTATTGCACACGCAGAACGTAATTTCTTTACTCCACACCATGCTGACCTTGCAATGACTATTGCTAATCAGGCTGCTATAACACTTGTCAATGCAGAATTGTATGAACATGCCCAAGCTCTTGCTGCGCTGCAAGAACGGCAGCGCCTTGCGCAGGACCTGCATGATGCTGTTAACCAGTCACTTTTTTCTGCCGGTTTGATTGCCGAAGTCCTACCGCGCCTGTGGGATCGAGAACCAGAAGAAGCACGACGCTCTTTAGAGGACCTGCGCCGTCTGACACGAGGTGCAATGGCGGAGATGCGCGCGCTGCTTGCCGAGCTGCAACCATCAACTTTGACTGACACTGAACTAGGCGATTTGCTTCTCTTGTTGGCCAACGCTTTTTCCGGAAGGACGAATATCCCGGTGGATGTAATGGTAAGCGGGGAACGCAACCTACCCTCAGAGACGCAGGTGACTCTCTACCGCATCTGTCAAGAAGCACTAAACAATATTGCAAAACACGCCAAAGCCAGTCAGGTAGAAATCGATATACGCCTTACTCTCAAAGGATTAGAAATGCATATTCGTGACAATGGCTGCGGGTTTGATACATCGAAATCGACACCCGCAGGTCATTATGGATTGAAAATGATTCGTGAACGTGCGGAAGCGGTTGGAGCTGTACTTACAATTTCCAGCCAACTGGGCAGCGGGACGGAAATCACAATCTATTGGGAAGAAAAGAAGAGATAATGACTGATAAGTCATCTCAACCTATTCGCGTTATGCTGGTCGATGACCACACTATGGTGCGCCACGGGCTTGCTACCTTTTTAAAGGTTTTTGATGATCTGCAATTGGCGGGCGAAGCCGAGAGTGGTGAAGCTGCCATCCAACTTTGTGCGGAGATCATGCCGGATGTGATTCTAATGGATATGGTTCTGCCGCTCATGGATGGAGCAACAGCGACCCGTGCTATCCGCAAGCAGTTTCCACAAGTGCAAGTAATTGTATTGACCAGCTTTAAAGATGGGGAGCTCATCAAGAACGCATTGGAAGCCGGAGCAATCGGCTATTTACTTAAAGATGTTTCCGCAGATGAGCTTGCACAAGCTATCCGTGCTGCACACGCTGGTCGCGCCACACTCTCTCCGGAAGTTGCCCAAGCCCTCGTTCAGAATACCGCTCAGCCGCCTGCTCCTGGTCTTGACCTGACTGCACGAGAACGTGAAGTTCTAGCTTTATTGGTTGAGGGATTGAATAATTCAGAGATCGCCGAAAAACTAACCGTAAGTCCATCCACAATTAAATCGCATGTCAGCAATATCCTTTCAAAATTAGGTGTTGCCAGCCGTACAGAAGCAGTTGCACTTACACTTAAAAGACACATCCTCCCATAACCCCAAAATCTCCCCCAAGTGGCGGAGATAAAAACTCCCCGCACGATGGATGTGGGTCGAAATTTTTCATTGTAAGATGAAACCATGACACGCGTATATTTAGCCGATGCCAAGTCAGAGGAGCGGTCCGCTCTTCGTCTGCTGCTACTCGACCTAAAAATGGAAGTGGCTGGCGAAGCAGCCGATTGGTCCACCACATTAGCCCAGGCACCAGTCAGCCGGGTAGATATGCTATTAATAGATTGGGATTTACTTTCCAGCGAACCCTCTGCGGCTCTTCAAGAGCTAAGAAAGGCTTGCCCGGCTGCGCTTGTTATTGTCCTAATCAGTCAACTGGATGCCCGTCAGCAAGCCGCACTCTCCGCAGGAGCTGATTCGTTTATCAGTAAAGGTGAGACACCTGAGCGTGTGGCAGAACGCTTGCGAACTGCTGCCATGGGAATTAGGAACAATGATTGAAAACGATTAGAAGGAGGTATGCGAAATTAAATTTGTCTTGTTGTAAATGTGTGATACCCACTGATTTTAATCAGTATGATCTCATCACAGACCCTTCAGCCTTGATTGAAGTGATTGTAATCAAGAAGAAAAACACGGCGTACCGTGCAAATCAAATATTCGTATAGGAGATAAAAATGAACATCATCATCTATTTAATTGTTGCCGCCATAATTGGTTGGGTAGCGACCCAAATAATGCATGACAATTCCGGTTTACTGATCAACATTGTTATAGCAATTGCTGGTGCTTTCCTGGCAGGTTATTTTCTCACCCCTCTGCTTAAAGTTGGGTCGATCAACGACGCAATTACCATACCCACAATGTTGGTGACATTATTGGGCTCTATCATTCTACTGGCAATTGCCCGTTTGCTCCGTGGAGGGAAATAACCTCTGTCCTGTCTTCATTTTATGTGATCAGGCATGAGCGATAGAACACAATTCTTTCATTTATTCAATTGATCTTCAATCGTTAAGTTCTTTGTTATGGGAGGGCCTCAGATTTAAGGTCATGATCAGAGTACGCAGGGTTTTGGAGAAAAGATAATGGAAATTTTAGATGAAAAAAGTAAATTAAAAATGGGCTTCCCAGATTTGATCTCGTCAGAAAAGCATCCTGAGTCAAATTTTGCCGGATCGTTGATAGGTTTTTTTTCCCTTTCGAAAGAAGAACGATTTAGGGCTGGTATTTATATTGGCAATGAAGGACGCGAATGGTTAAACCGGTCGGCACTCACTTTCCCTCATGATGACGGAAAATCAAAACCACCCGTAAAACGGGTGGTTTGATCTGAGGCTATAAGCCTCTA
>CAYLUJ010000007.1:0-23387 GCA_964386805.1 uncultured Pelolinea sp.
CCCATGTATCCATTTCATGAAATGCGTCGTTTAACTGCAAGCGGGCTCGACCGTGCACAATGACTACACCATGTTCGTGTTCGTGTTTGTCTAAATGAGTGCTGCATCCGGGTTCTACACGGAAATAACGGATTGCAAAGTTCTGTGAACCGTCCTCCGGTCCGATAACTACCTGACGGGAAACCCCTTCAAAACCCTCTTGCCCGTAATCACGAACAGGAACATCTTGCCATTTTAGAAAAGTTGGTTTACTGGTAGCTTTATGAATGATAGACATTAAATCACCTCCATGAACTAATGGGTATCTACAAACTGGCGAAAGGCGCGACAGGAATCTACAAGCGATTCACCATGATGTAATCCTCCTCCGATCAAATACACCACATCATGACCATATTGGGTGGAAAGTTCCTCAAGAGTTTCAAGTGTCACGCCACCCCCCGCAGCCCCAAGGATGGTCTTGATATTCCCCATTAGATTGGCACAAGCGCGCAGAGTAGATTTACAGTCTTCCAATGTGCCTGAGAAACGTCCGATGTAGTTGGGGAAGATGCTCACGTCTGCCCCGATCAGTCTTGGCAGGAGCCCGTACAGGATATATGCAGAAAGACCACCGCGCCGGTACATGCTGAAAGCTCCATGGAATGAAGGATGGCAGATAATCGGTAAACCAAGACCATCATCCTCAGCCAGCATACGGGTTGTGTCCCAACCGATCAGAGAAGGAATCAAGAATAATCCACCTGCACCCACTTCCTTGGCATAATAAGCGCGCTCTTTCACCTGGTCTGCCGGAGCGGTGATGGAGGGGAAGTAGATACATTTTCCACCGGTTTTCGCATTAGCTTCCGCAACGGCGTTGGCGCACAAACGCACACGTTCTTTGAAAGGGGCAAAGCGCTGATCGGATAATCCATGATCATCCTTGACAATATCCAATCCTCCCAATGCATATTCGTATGCCATTTTTGCGAGCGCTGTTGCAGAAAGCCCCATCGGTTTGGTGGCTGTGGAAGTGATCGCACGTTCTGGAGCATCGAGCATTTTCCGTAACCCGGCTTTGCCAAATCTGGGCCCTTTGAAACAGTTCACCAGCGATGATGGCATAGTGAAAGTTTCGGCACGAATATCGGTGATCATGCTGACATTACCATAGACTACATTTAGAAATTGGTTTAACTCAAACGAGGTAGTTTCTACCGCATAGGAGATTTCTACCAGCCAGTGCTGGTCTTCGACATAGGTAATGTTTTCGATATGACCTGTCATTTTTTCGCGAATATCCCCATCGGGTAGTACATCTTGCGGGTATTCCACTGTCTCTTCAATGGTTAAAGAATGTGCGCTAGAACGTACTTCAGATTCACTGCCCCACATGGAATAGGTTACTCTAAAGCGTTCACCGCTTAGTTTTAGGTCAAGAGGAGCTTCGGGTTTCATTTATAAATCCTTAAAATAAAATCAAGATCGGGCTGTATGTTTAGATCTTGCGCATTTCCAGCAGGTAGCCCTGCAGCAAGGAACGCGTATCAAAATATGCCCAACGTGAGACTTTATGAATACCTTTGCCATGAGAGATCATGGGGATGCCGGCAGCCTGCAAGGCAGCGGCGTGCTGATCAAAATCTGGTTCTGTAAAACGAATGTGGTGTAACCCAGGACCATGTTCTTTCAGAAAGTCAGCAAATATATTTGGCCCTTCTAATGGTTGAATCAGTTCCCATTGTAAGTTGCCGATCTGGAAGAAACCAACGCGCATTTTCCAGTGGGTAGGTTGCCCGTAATAAAATGATTCCGGATCAAAACCAGGAGCAGGCCAATCCAATACTTCCACGGGGTCCACGCCAAAGACCTTGGCAAAGGAGGTTGCAGCAATGTTTGCATCTTCAACCACAATTCCAACCTGATCAGGATTGGTAAGCTTGGCAATGGGATTAAGATGGGATAGATCGATATTCATAACGCTCCGCTAATTTATAAAATTCACTCACAAATAATCCCCGTGTTTGCGGGGATTATTTGTGAGTGTCAGAGTTTTACTTAGTTTCCAAAATCTCTTTGGCAACCCTGGTAATCTCTTCGAGGCACTGTTCTTCGCCAAAGCCGCTTAATAAAGCCACGCCGTTGATCACGGGAACTTTAATATTTCCTGGAATCGGGCTGGTCGTAATGACAAGATCAATACCACCACGATCCACATAGGATTCTACTGAGTTTGGCAGCAAACCAGTGACATTTGCAGTTGCTCCGAGTGATTTCATGATGTCTTCCAATCGACTAGCGATCATGGAAGAGCAAACAACACCGGAACCGCATACAGCTAGAATATTGAGAGTCTTTTTTGCCATTGATATAAGTCCTCCGAAACAATATCTTGAAATTATACTCCAGTCAATGGATAGGATGGAGTACTCTATGCCAGGTTCTGGCGTAGAAAATCAGCCAATTTTACTTTATCAACCGAATCACGAATGGTCTCAAGTCCTTTGGCATCCTTGCAGAATTCCATCATTTTGCGTAGCCATGGAACCTGATCTTTTGGATTTTTCATTGCAATGAGAAAAACCATCTCTGCCATGATTGTGTTTTGGGGTGTCCCCATTTCTTGAAATTTTACTGGTTTTTCAAGTGTTGCAAGGCAAACTGCTGGATGCTTTACGTATTGGGCTTCAGTGTGACAAAGTGCAATGGGAATAACAGTTGGTAACCCGGTTGGGAAATTCTTTTCTCGCTCGATGACATGTTCGTAAAAATTATCTTCGACATAATCCAATGCTTTAAGGTCGTCAGCTAGAATTTTTAGAACTTCTTCCTTCTCATTCGCCTTGACCTTAATTTCGATCAAGCGCGCATCATACATTATTTCTTCCATTGATTAAGTACCTTCTGTAAGGGGCGCAGTACTTGCGCCCCTTAACTTTAAAGATTTTCTAACTATTTGGCTGTTTCAACATCCAATGCAGCCTGGTCTTCCATGAATTGATGAACTTTCTTCTTGTTTTTCTTCCAGGTAAGGTACAGTGGGATGTAAACAGCGGTTAAAACACCAACAGCTGTCCAACCCCACTTTACGATGGGCATGAAGATCAAACCACCAGCGATCGGTTTGTTGGCGATCATACCGGAGGTGACCATGATACCTTCAGCCAGGGGTTCGGAGATGAATTGAGAGTATACCTGGGTGAACAAAGGAGCAGTCGCGGTGCAGACATACAGACCGATTGTGAACCAGAGCGCGCTCAAAATAACGGTCTTGAAGATGTTGCCATTGGTTGCTGCAACGAAGGGTTGAATGATGTAGCCGATGGCAATCAAATCAGCCAGTAACAAAACTTTGTTGCCTGGCAGAACGATGCACAGCAGCAGCATGACGGGGATCAGGATGATACCAGAGATAAGGGTTGCGGGTTCGCCGTAACCGGTCGCATCGTTGATACCAATGTAGATCTCATCACCTTGCTTCACACCCTTAGTGGTGCGTTTGCGGGCAGCTTCGGTAAGGGGCATAAAGGCGGAAGAGAAGATGTTCGCTACACGTGGGAAGATAGCCATGATGGCTGCGGTGCTGAAAGCGATGGTGAGGATATTACCCCAGGCAGCCAGGGTACCCAGATCCTTAAGATGACCGAGGATACCAATAGCAAAACCGAGGAACAGACCTAAGAAAATAGGTTCACCAATGAAGCCGAGGCGTTTGCGAAGACTCTCTGGGCTCCAGCGAATTTTGTTTGCACCTAATTTGTTGAGTACCCAGTTACCAGCAACCGCGAATGGTGTTCCGGGAGCGATGTGCAGGGCGGGAACAACACAGTTTGGATAACCATAATAGGTTGACCAGCGCTTGCTGAGCATTTCGATGAAAATGACATTATAGAGCACCTGAAGGAACATACAGGCAATAGCAAGCCACATGTTATTCGAGATCACATAGACCATGGAACCCCAGAACATATAGGAATAGTTGTTCCACAAGTCACCAGGAATGAATACATTGGTGAATTTGGTCACGTACAACAGCAGCTGGAACAACAGACCGAAGACCAGGAAAACCATGCCGGCGCGGGTGGCATAGGCGATGACGGAAACTGCCTGCCAGCCCAAGTCAACGACTGGAAGATCCAGACCTGTACCCGTAACGAAGGCATTGATGGCGGGGACGATAACGGGTGCGAAGCTGTTGATTACCCAACCAAAGCCGATGAGACCGATACCTGCATTCAGGCCAGCCGTGACGGCTTTTTTTGCCTCAACGCCGAAAGCTAAACAGATCACGACGATGATCAACGGTACTACGATAGCAGAGCCAAATGTATTGAATACATTGCTTACACTCTGCAAAAAGGTATCAATATTCATTTCATTACTCCTTTTCAATAAACTACTTAATATAAAATGTACTAAATAAAGTGGAAAAGAATATTGTGGTTGTCTAACTGTTTTTTGACCTCCTTTCTTCATGAACATTTTGTTCTTGCTTGGTCTTACTTAAAGAGAGAATATAATCAATATGTTCTTGTTGGCTGGGTGTCGCTTTTAAAGTGTAGCCATTCAGACGAAGGAAAGCTCCCAGCCATTCGGGGGAAAAATTCATCTGTTTACGTACGGTTTCCAGTCTTGCGGGTACGGGGTAGAGCTCGGATCTGTGCAGTATGAATTTTGCAGTACGCGGAACCATCATTTCCCATTCATGGTTGATCTGTTCGTAGTACTGGCTGACAGTAAGTTCTTTATCTTTTTCTAAAGCTTCTTTGATGGTATCAAGGATCATACGCTGCGTATTTTTCTTAATACGCTTATATTGTTCGCGACCCAATAAAAAGAGTATCAACCAAACTCCCAGGATCGCGCAAATAATATTCGTGGGGATATTAGGCGGCAGCATAGATACACCTCTGGTCATGAACGTAGTGAAAATATTGTAGAATAATGGCTCCGTTTTTCATCATAAACAAATCCCTAAATTGGATTTTTATTAAGATGCATTTAAAAAAATACTTCGCCCGGCAGCGAATAGTTAACTTTAAACCGAAACAGTGATTTCTTGCTTTGTAATACCAATAAAAGAAAAAACAGTGAACTGGGAAAAACCTTTCATTGATAACATTTATTCCCTAATTCCTGATTCTCCCCCTGAAAATTTGGATCGAATTGTAATCAACAAACATTCCATTTCTCTACTAACCATAAATCCTCAGAATAATCATTACAACTATTATTTCTAGACTATATCACAACGCCATTCATTTCGTTACTTTTTTTCAATAACTCGCACAGACGTGAAAAAAATTGCAGGTGATAGTAGGATTTTCTAGGAGGATAGAACTGCTTGCAGTGCTGGTACACTGAGTTGGTCAAGACGAGATACGACCAGATTGGCTTGTCGCAAATTTTCAGCGGTGGTGGTTGTAGTCACTGCCAGGCAGTGCATACTGGCGGCTTTGGCGGCTAAAACGCCCACCACGGCATCTTCGACAACCAGGCATTCATTGGGCAAAGCACCGATTTGCTCTGCAGCCCGCAGGAATACCAGAGGGTCTGGTTTGCTTGGACCACCCTCGCCACTGACAATTGCGTTGAAGTAAGATTTTAAATGTAAAGCGTCCATGATAATGGAAATTGATTTCACTGTGCTTGAGGAAGCCACAGCCTGCTTCAGACCAGCTGAGCGAAAGTTTTCCAACCAGGCAATCACTCCGGGCAATAGTTGGAGTTTCGTGCCAATTAGATCTTGGTAAATGCATTCCTTTTCTTGAGCCAGGGAAACCAGTTCTCTTTCCGTGAAACGACTACCGCTAATGGTACGCAGCACATTTACATCTGTCATACCAAAGAACGGAGTCATTTGCTCATACGTGTAATCGTATCCATATCGTTTTAAGATAGGCTGCCATGCTTCAACATGGGCGGGCAAAGAATCGATGAGAACACCATCCATATCCCAGATCACGGCTTTGAGGGGTTGAAAAGAGTACATACTAAATCTTTCTGACCAGTTTAAAAGTCCCCGTATTATACTATGACAAAATATTCAGGCTCCATTTTGCTGACATTTGTGAATTTTTAGTAAGCGCTTAAGCATACTTGAATAGTTCTCACCCTTTCAATGAGGAGAAAAAGAAGGGGATATCTCCCTCTCGAATTGGAACCTAATCCATCATGAAGAATGGTATTCTTGTTAATAGTAAAGCATATGGTAAGTGCCGATGGATATAACTTACACAAAGAAAAAATAGTCTCCCTGTAAAGGAAGAATACTCCCGTTGTGCGAATACATTACAACTCACCGGCTTGTTGGTGCAGCTTCCAATATCTAGTCAGCCGGTGCAGTCGGCATCGATGGAAAAGAATATCCCATGCTAACTCTTAAGTAGGTAAAAGCACTGTTCGTTCAAAATCAAGAGTTGATTAGCAATAAAATTCAGCAGGGATTTAATTGTCTGGAACTGGTACCTCTGGCGATGCCGGTTCCGGTGCTAATGGAGAAATTACAGGTTGCAGTTCTTGCCCATGCATCCCAAGGAACGATTTTTCAAACCCGGTGCACCCCTTCTTCCTCTCTCATCCTAGTGCGCGTTAATATCGAAAAGCAGATATGGATCTGGGAAAATTTGTACCAGGTACTGGATACAAATGAGCTGGTTTATTTTCCACAGGAATATAGCGCTGATCATCATGGCATGACCAAATTGGAAGCTATCCATGCGAAACATATTTGCGTGATTCTGGGTTGGTCGGTAGGATTGGTCGAGAGCCATCCCATCATCCCTGCGCAGGGGCAGGGGCAAATGATCGGCGGGAGAAAACAATTGGAATTGGGGCATTCTCCCCGCGAGTATCTGCAGATATTGAAAGAACCAATGTGTCAGGGCGAAAACGGGAAAACACTGGAGGATTTCATCACTCATTTCCTTGTCTATCTAGCCACTATCCATGAAGTGAGCAACGATGTGGATGACCACAACGCATTGTGTGCCCGCCGGGCGCTGGATCCGCCAGCTTGGGCGGCTGCGCCTGGATGCGCATCGCACGGGTAATAAACAATGCACGAAGGATGTAAGAGCAGCTACCACAGTCCGCCTGCAGGGCATGTAAAGTATATTCTCTTGTTTTCTTCGACCTGGTGTTAGGTGCCTACTTATTTAGCAAATAATTGATCCACCAACCGGACGGCTTTGTTGGCATCAGCTGAATAGCCATCTGCTCCGATCTGATCTGCAAATTCCTGGGTCACTGGTGCCCCACCTACAATGATCTTCACATCTTGCCGCATACCTGCAGCGGTTATCGCTTCAATTACTGCTTTCATGTTGATCATGGTAGTGGTTAGAAGGGCTGAAAGGGCAACGATGCATTTTTCACTGTTCCTTGCATTTTCAACAAATGCTTCGGGAGCAACATCTGAACCGAGATCAATTACTTCATACCCTGCGCCTTTGAGTAGAATTATTACCAGGTTCTTGCCGATATCGTGCAGGTCTCCTTTTACGGTACCGATTACGACCTTGCCTTTAGTTTGAGAATCGGATGATGTTAAGACTGGCTGTAAAATATCCAGCCCGTTTTGCATCGCTCTGGCTGAAACCAACATTTCTGGAACAAAATATTCGCCTTCTTCAAAAAGCCGTCCCACCTCGCTCATGGCTTTGGTCATGATATTCAGAATGGCATGTGGTTCAGTTTTTTCCTGCAGGGCTTGCTCTACCAGGGATGATACGGTAGCCAGGTCTCCTTCAATGATCCCATGTGTGATTTCGTCTAGTGTTGTGTTCATCATGTACTCTTTCTACTCATAAAGAAATTGTTCTTGAAAAGATGATATTTTATATTAAATTTTCTCGCGATTACTGATATAGTATTATATAATACTATATCAGTAATGGAACTATGGAAAATCATTCTGACATCATTTTTCAACGGTTACAAGTGGGCGTGAATGAAAATTGTTCTATTGCCTCTCAAATCGCCGACCAGATTCGTTGGTTGATCGTTGTGAACGAAATAAAATCAGGTGATATTCTACCTTCTGTTCGCTTATTAGCCGACCATCTCAATATCAATCTGCACACAGTTCGCGCTGCCTATCATATGTTGGAAGAATTAAAACTGATTTCCACCCGCCAGGGGTTGGGTTCAGTGGTGCTCGACTATGATCCATCTGCGACCGTTGCCACCAATATGCTGCCCACCAATACCTTCGGTATTATCGTCCCTGATCTGCAAAACCCTTTTTATCCTTCTTTTCTCAGCGGGGCAGGGAAAATAGCCAGCGCTCAAAATGTATTGATGATCACTTGCGATACGCATGAAAAGGTCACCCTGGGTAAAGCATTCTTTGATATGCTCATCGCCAAACGGGTGGATGGGATCATTGTATCCCCCATGGGCTCGTATCCAACTACTACCGATTTCTTTGATACATCGGAATACTATGATTTTCCGATCCCTCTTGTTTTTGCGGATCGTCCAAATGTAAAGGGTTATTCTGTACTTTTGGATGGGAAAGGGGCAGGATTCAAAGGTACCCAGCACCTCATTCAACATGGTCATCAAAAGATTGCAATGCTTACTGGAAATCTTACCATTCCAACCTTGTATACCGTATATGAAGGCTATCAAGAAGCTCTGGAGAGCAATGGCTTAAAACTGGATGAACGAATTGTGATTGATGTTAAGGAATTCTCGTATCAAGCTGGGTATCGGGCTGCATTGCAGTTAATAGAAAACCATCTTTTGCCTTCTGCCATTTTCGCAGCGGGTGATATGCTGGCGATCGGTGCCATGAAAGCTCTACGCGAAAATGCTATTCGCATCCCTGAAGATGTGGCTATTATCGGCTATAACGACATTGATGTATGCGGTTTTGTCGCCCCTGCTCTTACCAGCATCACCATCCCAATGGAAAAGATGGGTGAAGAAAGCGCAAAATTACTTATTGCTTTGATGAATAAACAAAATATTCCCAGGCAACCTCTCACGATGCCCACCGAGTTGGTCATTCGGGGAAGTTGCGGATGTAAAAATACAGATCAAAATTTTACAGGGGTGAAGAAGGAGGTGTAATTCAGAAGATCTACTGCTTCGATTTTACAAATATGATTTTTAAAGGAATAAGAAGAAAAGGATAAAAAATGAAAAAACACTTACTACCCCTAATTGCATTGCTGCTTATTTCTGCGATGGTTTTCACTGCATGCAGTACCGCTGCAGAAACCGCAGAACCCGCTGAAGCAGCAGAACCTGCTGCCGAAGGTGAAACCGAACCGGTTACCGTTGGTGTATTTGTCGCCGATTCTTTTGGTGATCGTGCTTTCTATGATATTGCCCTGGATGGCATCACTCTCATCGAAGACGACTTCGGTGCTGTTACCCATACCTATGAGGGCAAATTGGATTATGAGAACTATAAGACCCTACTGACCAATGCAGCGAAAACTGATGATATCGTTTTCGTTCTTGGTTTCGAAGCCATTGATGCCATGCTTGAAGTAGCTCCCCAGAATCCTGATACCCTCTATATCTATTTGGATGGCGTACTTGATTCAGCCGATGTTGTTTCCATGGGTTACAAGGACCATGAAGGTGCCTTCTTAGCTGGCGCCCTGGCTGGTTTGATGACCACCCGCACCGATGTAAACTTTATTAATGAAGAACAGATTATTGGATATGTTGGTGGCGTTGATTCTCCCGTTATGCAGCGCGCCCTCTGGGGTTATGAGCAGGGCTTGAAATATGTCGTTCCCGAAGGAACTCTGGAATATATCTTCGTGGGTTCCTGGGTTGACCCTGCCAAAGGCAAGGAAGCTACTCTGGCTCTGCTGGAAAAAGGTTCCGATATCAACTTCATGTATGCCGGTCTGAGTGGTGAAGGAGGCTTCAATGCTGCTAATGAAGGCGCAGAAACCTGGATTATTGGTGGTGGTGCAGATCAACGTTGGCTTGGTCCCGATAACACTATTGCCAGTGTCATGAAAGCATGTGAAGTTTCTATTCATGATCTGACCGAAATGTACTTGAATGGGGAACTCCACAAAGGCGATACGTTCAACTGGGGTGTCAAGGAAGGTGGCATGTACTTGGTCATGTCTGAGGATCTCGTCCCGGCTGATATTGTCGCCACGATTAATGACCTCCAAGCAAAAATCGTGAATGGTGAGATCACTATTTCTGAATTCCGCGATCAATAACCATAATTTTGTTTCGGATGTGACCGGGAATGACCGCTCCTGGTCACATCCACCTTAGAATAATGAGAGATCAAACATCCCATGACAAATAAGACTCTAATCCGTTTGGAAAATATCAATAAGACATTCGATGGTGGTGTACAGGCAAACCGGAATGCCAACCTTGTTGTCAAGAAAGGTGAGATTCATGCCATAGTTGGAGAAAACGGTGCAGGTAAGTCCACATTGATGAATATCCTTTACGGTGTTCAACAACTGGATAATGGCAGAATCTTCCTCAATGAAAAAGAGGTTTCTATCACTTCTGCTCGTGAAGCGAAAAGGCTTGGAATTGGTATGGTTCACCAACACTTTATGCTGGTTCCATCCTTCACCGTATTGCAGAATGTGATCTTGGGTTATGAACCCAGGCAGAATCTTGTCTTTGTTGACAACAAGAATGCAAAGAATAAAGTTCAGCAAATTTGCGAGCATTATAACCTGAGCATTCCCCTTCATTCCCTGACCCAGGATGTCTCTGTTGGCATCCAGCAGCGTGTTGAAATTATTAAAGCTATTTATCGTGGGGCTGAAATTCTTATTTTGGATGAACCAACAGCCGTACTTACCCCGTTTGAAGCAGAAGATTTGTTTAAAATTTGTCGAGATATGGTGGCGAAAGATAAAACCATTCTATTTATCTCTCATAAATTGAAAGAAGTTTTGGCTCTTTCGGATAGAGTTACCGTTATGCGCAAAGGAGAAACTCTCGTTACACTCGATACTAAAGCTACTACCGAGGCTGAACTCGCCCGTCTTATTGTAGGACGTGATCAATTATGGACCGTTGGAAAACAAAAGATCTCGCATGACCAAAGAACGGTCTTGGAAACGAAAAACGTCTCCATTCGGAAATCTGCCAGTTCTTATTGTGTAAAAAATGTATCTTTCAATGTGAAAGCTGGTGAGATCGTTGGTATCGCTGGCGTAGAAGGAAATGGTCAATCCGAATTGATGGAAGCGTTAGCCGGGTTGGTTCATGTTGATCAAGGGGATGTGCTTTTCAACGGTTCTTCGATCTTGAATAAGCCGATCTCCGATTTACGCGCTTTGGGAATTCGCTTGATCCCAGAAGACCGTATCACTACCGGCGCTAGTGTGAAAGCTTCGATCAAAGAAAATTTCATTATCGATAAAAATGATTGCGCTCCATTTATTTCTAAACCTGATGTGATGAACTGGAAAGAGATAGAAAAACATTCCTCGAAATTAATTGATAAATTTAATATTGTTGCACAAGGTCCAGATACCCTGGTTGGCACTCTTTCTGGAGGGAATCTTCAAAAGGTTGTTGTCGCCCGGGAACTTTCTGGAAAACATAAATGCTTACTGGTATTACAGCCGGCTCGTGGATTGGATATTGGCGCTTCAGAATTTATCTATAAACAATTGTTGGAAGCACGCGAAGCGAATAATGCCATCTTATTGGTATCGGCTGACCTCGATGAACTATTCCTTCTCAGTGACCGAATTCTTGTGATCTATGAGGGTGAGATCGTTGCTGACTTTTTGCCCGATCAGGTTACCCCCGAGGAGGTTGGTTTGTATATGACCGGAGCGAAACGCACAACCCTAAAAGTAGGGAGCACATTGTGAAAAATTCAAAAAAAATCATCAACTCTTTTGCCTCAATAGTAGGTGTTTTTATTGCCACGATGCTTTTTGGTGCGCTCATTATGCTGGTGATCGGAAGAGATCCACTGCAGGCGTATGCTGCCATGTTCTCCTATGCTCTGGGTGATGCGAGCGCCATTGCAAATTTAATGAATCGTTCCATGGCATTGATCCTTTCTGCTTTATGTTACGCTGTGGCATCTAATGCTGGTATCTATAACCTGGGTGGTAAAGGACAGATCGAGATGGGTGCGATCGCTGCTGCTGTTGTTGGGTATAAACTGATCGGATTGCCGATCTACATTCATCTTCCATTATGCATCCTGGCTGCCATCTTCATGGGTATGATCGGTGCGGCTGTTCCGGGTTATTTGCGAGTGAAATGGAAAGTGGATGAAGTGATCTCGACTATTATGTTGAACTCGATATTTTTTATGTTCACCAGCTATCTTGCAAATTACCCCTTTCGCGATGTGACCCGCTGGAGCGGTACTACCCCTCCGGTAGAGGAATCTGCGAAATTACCTTACCTGGTTCAAAGTCTTGACCTGCGTTCGGGTATCATCATAGCACTGATAGCCGTGGCTGTTATCTATTGGGTTTTCAACTATACCAACCAGGGGTATCGCTGGAAAATGATCGGTTTGAATCCACGCTTTGCCCAATATGGTGGTGTGAATGTCGGAAAAGATCAAATGAAAGCCATGATCTTCAGCGGACTGCTTTCTGGATTGACCGGTGCTGTGCTGGTTTGTGGTTCTAATTATCGTTATTGGGAATCCATCGCTGGCCCTTATGGCTGGGACGGAGTTTTGGTTGGCATGCTTGCAAAGAATAATCCGATAGCAATCATAGCCGTAAGCTTTGTATTCAGTATTTTCAAGAATGGCGCTCTGGGAATGGAACAGGTTGCTAATGTACCTTCTGATCTAACGGGTGTCTTGTTGGCTGCTTTGATTCTATTCATTACCGGTCGTGAGTTCGTTTCTATCATTTTCAGGAAACGCAAACATGTCATCCTGGTGGATGAAGAGGTGAAACAATGAACCTGGATTTTATTTTAAACGTATTGGGCACCGGTCTGCGCATGGCTACTCCCTTTATATTGGCGGGTTTGGGTGGTTTGATCAGTCTGAGTGCAGGGGACCTGAACATTTCCTTGGAAGGCTTTATGATAATTGGCGCTTTCTTTGCCATCCTCGGTAGCTATCTTTTTGAAAGCTATGTGATTGGCATTTGTTTTGCGGTGGTCGCGGCAATACTATATGGATTACTTTTTGGCTTTTTCACCATCAAACTAAAGGCGGATGTCTTTGCAGTTGGAATTGCTCTCAACCTTTTAGCGTCAGAAGCGACGGTGTTCTTCTGCCGATTATTTTTTAACGTGCGTGGTTCTTTCAGTGATCCCCGCATCGAGGGTATTCCCAATATCCATCTCGCTTTTCTGGATAATATCCCTGTGCTTAATGAGTTGTTCAATAATCATTCTGCATTTGTTTATGTTTCTTGGATCATGATCGTAGTTTTCTGGTTTCTCATTTATCGTACCCCTTATGGTTTCTATTTTCGGGCGGCTGGCGAACATCCAGAAGCATTGGAAACCACCGGCATCCGCGTTAACAAGATACGCTGGATCGCCAATATTATTTGCTCAATAATGTGTGGATTGGCGGGTGCTCACCTTTCTCTGGGGTATCTCAAGATGTTCGTCGAAGATATGACTGCCGGTCGTGGATTTATTGCTTTGTCTGCAGTGATCTTTGGCGGTTCCAACCCGGTTACCATGGCGATCACTTCCCTATTATTTGGCCTCTCCGAAGGAATTTCATTACGTATTCAAAATATGGGCATTCCTTCTCAATTTACCCTGATGTTGCCCTATCTCACAACAATTCTTGCATTGGTATTCAGAGCAGTGCGAAAAAGCAAGAAAGCTGCCTTGATCACCACTATTGCTACAACAGAAAAAAAGATCGAAGGCGGTAATTTACAATGATGAATCCTTATGAACGGCATCTGGCAGTTATTAATAATGAAGAACCTGATAAAGTGGATGTTGTTTTTGCATTGGGCTTGCGTGGTGGACCAAATCGTGGCATGCTGCGCCGGCTGACTGCGCGGGGTATGGGCATTACCCATATCATACCCCCCTATAAACCCATGTTCTTTTTTGATCACATGATCAACCCATTTCATAAAGATATTACCTATATTCAAAAAAGCTTTTGTCAGAATGATGTTTGGATGATCCAGCATGTTTTTGAAACGCCGGTTGGGTCGGTGGATTCCATTGTCGGTATTAATCCTGGAGTAAATGTGCTTACCCACTCAGCCAAAACTTTTTTCGTGAAAGAAGTGGAAGATTGGCGGGTAATCAATTTTATTTTTGAAAAAATGCTCGAAAGTATGGTGCCGAATTACAAGGAAATTGAAGGTGATCAGCAAGATCTGGGTACTGATGGAACCACCATCGCCGTGGTTGACAAGACTCCTTTTCAACGAGCCTGGATCGAACTGGCTGCAGTAGAAAGAGCTGCCATCGATTTCAAGACCAAACCGGATCTGCTGCTGGAATATCTCGATATCCAGCATCGTTTTCATCTTAAAGCTGCCGAGATCACAGCTGGTTGCCCTGCGCAACATATCACTCTCGTCGATAACATCACGAACTTTATTTCACCCAAGTATTATCGCGAATACTGTATGCCGGTTTATGATATGTATGGAAAGGCTTTGGTAGGCACAGGAAAGAAATTTGCCGTGCATCATGATGGACTCTTGCGTCATCTGGCGAAGGAGATTCATGAATCGAATATTGATATCGTAGATTCCTTCACCGTACCTCCCATTGGGAATATTTCTCTCACAGAAGCCAAAGAATTTTTCCCGGAAAAGATACTCTCTGTGAACCTACCTCCTCATCTTGCCTATGCCAGTAAGAAAGAACTACATGAGGGATATGAAAAGATCTTGGATGAACATGGCAAGAAACAACTGATCATTGAGCATGTGGAAGACCTGCCCGAAGAATCCTTGGAGAACCATCTTACTGCTGCGTTGGATGTGTGTGGATATCCAACCAAATAAAAGTTGTTTACCAGTAATCGTTTACCGTTTTTGAAAATGCTCCCGAAGTTGGGGCATTTTCTATAAATTTGCAGCGTAGTTTCGGATGAACTTTAACCATTCCTGGTGTTTTTCAGGACTGGTGATACCCGTCTCTCCAAAATTGAGCCAATGAGTATCTGTAATTCCAACAAAGTGAAGTGTCCCTTTACAGAGTACCCAATCCAGTGCATTGTTGAAATCCTTGTGATGGGTTTCATCGGCAACCGCTGTAGTCGTCACGATGGCAGCCGATCTGATATTCGTTAGCAATGGCTCAGGATTATTCCCTTTGGTAAAGGCAAAACCCGGTAAAAGCACTTTATCCATCCAACCTTTCATACATGCAGGCATCACTATCCACCAGATGGGGAAGAATAGCGCCAGATAATCTGCAGTTTTCAAACGGTTTTGGTAATCTTTCACTATCGGGTCAATTGCTTCACCTTTCCCGTAACCTCTGATTTCTTCTTTGCTCATGATTGGGTTGAATTGGTCAGCATTGAGATCGATGATGTCTATTTGATGTTTGTTCTTGTCGATCCCATCAGCGAATGCTTTCAGGATCGAGTGATTAAAACTATTGGGATCAGGGTGGTCGATGATTAGTTGGATTTTCATGATTTCCTTTTGATGAGTGGTGGGTAGATTCTTATAGAGAATAATTAAACTACAGAAATATCCTTTTCAAAATGGAATTTCCTCGGGGAAAAAGCAAGTATTCTATTATTTTGGTTTGTATCTATAATGAATGGCATAGTATCTGATTATGGAGATGAAGAGATCTTTTATCCTTTTTCACACAAATGTTAAAACGGCGGACATGGAGATTTCAATGAAATATCAAAAGTTAATTCGAGTAAATATTGTTTTTCTTCTTTTATTGATTGCAGGCTGTGATAGACCTGAAAGTTCTGCACAAGTGCTTCCAACTTCATCTCCCTCGCACCAAATTGGAATTAAGGTAGAAGACGGGGAAGGTGAATTTTATGACCGCTTGAGCGGAGAGAAGTTCACTCCACGCGGCAATAATTATGTTCGTCTTGCTAATATGGTCTTTACCAATGGGGAAACCATTTTTTATCATTCCACATTTAATGTTGGGCTTTATGATCCAACTCTGGCTGAAAATACTTTGCAGACCATGGATTCTAATGGCTACAATGTCGTGCGTGTGTTTTTAACCGGCAATTGTAAAAATGATTGCATTGGAGATTCTGATGGAAAGTTATCCAAAGGATATATTGCTAATGTAGTGGACTTTCTAAGGAAAGCAGAAAAATGCGGGATTTACGTCATTTTCACTACTGATTCAGAACCAGCTACACAGTATTACAACGATTTTCTAAATTCTTCGTCGAATGGAAATTTTGGAGGGACAAACCTCAATTATTTAACCAGTGGGGGGATCTCGGTGGCAAAAGAATTTTGGAAAGATTTTATTGAAGAATTATTGGCACAAAATGCGCCAATGAATGCGATCTTCGCATATGAATTGCGCAATGAATTTTTCTTTGAAACAGATGCAAATCCCCTGGCAATGACATCGGGAGTTGTACAAACTGCCAATGGAAAATCGTATGATATGTCCTCGGAAGAGGAAAAACAGCGCATGATAGATGAAAATTCTGTGTTTTGGTTAGATGAGGTTAGCGCTGCGATCCGAGAAGTCGATCCTACCGCATTAGTGACTGTTGGTTTTTTTCCTCCTGATGAACCAAATTCATATCCGTTGGGGAACCGGCATATCCGTACTTATGCTGCTATCTGGGAATCGAAATTAGATTTCATTGACCTGCATCCTTATCCGTTCGGATATTCTTTGGGTGAATTGGTTGAAAATTTTGAAATGGATGGAATGCGTGAGAAACCGATTATCATGGGAGAATTTGGGGCTTTCAGTTCTTTTTATGTAACAGAAATGGAAGCTGCACAGGGATTGCATGATTGGCAGATCGATTCATGCAATTATGATTTTGACGGTTGGATATTATGGACCTGGGATACTGATGAGCAACCCGAGTTATTCAATGGTTTGGATGGTGACGGTTTCATTAATGAGGTACTTTCTCCTGTAAATCGTCCTGATCCATGTACGGAAGGAGACTTCGATTTTTTCGAGACCAATCTGGCACTCGGTATGATAACAACAGCATCAAGATCAGGGGCTGAAAATCCAGCTTCGTTTGCGGTGGATGGAAGAAATGATCAATGGTGGCTGGCAAATGATTTTGCTCCCCAATGGGTGCAAATTGATCTAGGCAATTCTTCAACTATTGACTTAATTCGCTTGGTGACTGTTCAATCCCCAGCGGGATTGACAATTCACCAGATATGGGTGGGTTCGGCTTCCAATGATCTCTACTTGCTTCATAAATTTGAAGGCGATACTGTGGATAGCCAGGTTCTCGAGTTTGACCCTGAAAATCCTATTGAAAACGTTCGGTATATTAAAATTGTGACAACCCAAAGTCCTTCCTGGGTGGGATGGAGGGAAATAGAAATAATTGAACAATAGCAAAATAGAGGCCATTTCTAATTTTTGTGATGGATTCGTCACAAAACACTGTATACAATAAACTAATGCAAAAGAACAGGTTCTGTTGGAGGATCGCACGGGGAATAAAAATATTCTTCAAACGGTTTTCTCTCATTCTGCTTACTCTTGCTTTCTTAGTGGCATGTATTCCAGAGGGAAACGAGAACAGAGACCAAGGTTCGAAAATGGAAGAAAGGAAAATTCCTTCTGTTCAAGTTGATAGTAAGAGTGATACAGAAAATGCTAATACTGGATCAACCTTGGTTCAGTCGACGGAAGTAAGTGAACAAGTATCTGAACAAAAGCATGCGGTCGTGTACCTGGGGATCATGGTTCACCTGGAAGGTTGGGCAGATGGAACCAATGAGAATGCCTTTCGGGAACATGCTCAATTGATGCGAGATTATGCGGATCTTTTTGAAACCTATGGCGCAAAACCAACTTGGGAGAGCAAAGAGTTGACTGATGGCTGTTTGCGCTGGGGTGATGATGTCTTATTGGAAATGCAGCAACGCGGTCATGGTATCGGCTTGCATGCAGATGTGGGTGGAAACAGCAATGACCAATGCTCTGAAATGAAAGATGAGTTAGTGGAAATGAAAAGCAAATTGGAGCAGTTGGGAGTTACCGTCCGTCATGTTTCTGGCATTGCTTCCCGATGCGATTGGGTTGGCGCTGCTGTAGATGCCGGCTTTTCTTTTACGACCGGCACTGTTGCCTATGCTACCGTATCGCTTACGCCTAAGCTAATTCCCGAGCAATTTCGCGATTGCAGTAACCCCGCGCAATGTCATCAACCCTATCCCACCACGCTTGAGGAGAGGTTACATCCTTGGCGTGCCAATAGTGGATTGGATTGGATCATCCATGACCCGGATGGTGAATTGGTCATATTACCAGAAAATGGTAGTCTATCATCGAAATACGAACAATCTATTTCAGAAGAAACTGTTCAACATGGCAGTGAGTTCACCCGTGAGGATATTGATGTTTTCATAGATGAGCTCGAAACAGTGGTCGAAATAGCCGATCCTGATCAGGTAAACACCTATTATGTGAGTTGGAGCCTGGGCAGCCCACTCGATAAAACTTTGTTGGAAGAATGGCTGCAGAGAATTCAACCCTACGTAGAAAATGGAAAGGTTCAGTGGAAAACATTACCCGAGATGTATGATGCATATTTACAATGGGAGCAAGATTAATAACGTACGATATGCAGAAAGCTATTCTTTCCTTTTTACAAACAAAAACCAGCAAGTATGAATTTCTCACTTGCTGGTTTTTCAGAAGTTTAGTAAATGATTTTATACCATCTAAATTGGCATCTCTTAGTTTGTAACAGCCGGTACAAAACCGTATTTTGCCAGAATGGCTTGCCCATCACTGGAAAGCACCAGCTCAACGAAAGCCTGCGCCAATTCAGCGTTCTTGCTATCTGAAACAGCAGCGATGGGATAGGTGGCAATAGTATTCAATTCATCCGGTATATCGATCGTGCCGACCAGTTCAGCAGCATCTGCTGTAATGTCAGTGACATACACGATCCCGGCATCCGCTTCGCCGAGTGAAATCTTGGTGACCACTGCTTTAACATTTTCCTCGTACGATACGACATTGCTCAAGACGGTTTCCTTGAATTGAGCGCCAAAACTTGCATCTGCTGTGGCTTTATCGAGAAAATCAAGCGCATACTGTCCGACTGGTACGGATGCATCTGCTAGGTCAACTTTCAAGCCTGATTTTGCTAGATCCTTTAATTCCGTTATTCCACCTGGATTGTCCTTTGGATAAATAACCACCAGTCGGTTATAGACGAAAACGGATGAAGTATCTGCAGCTACTCGTCCTGCATCGATTGCGGCTGTCATGTACTTATTACTGGCACTGGCAAACACATCCGCTTCGGCACCTTGGGCGAGTTGTTCGGCTAATGCTTGTGAGCCGGCAAAATTGAAGGATACGGTCACTCCTTCATGTTGCGATTCAAACAATGCGCCGAGCTCGGTGAACGATTCGGTCAATGAAGCAGCAGCCAGGACTGTCAGGGTTCGTTTCTCCACAGGGACACTGGTTGGAACTTCGGTTGGAGGAACCTCGGTGGGGGCGGGTGTTGTAGCAGCTTGTGTAGCACAAGCAGTAGACGCCAGCAATACAAATAACAAACAAACTGATAGAACTTTCGAGCGCATAATCTAACCTCCTTGGTTTAAAAAGATTGTTTTGAAAAAATTAATTTCCAGCTTATTGGGTTATTAATTTTTAGTCATACTGTGAATATTCAAAATATGACTAATTATTATTTTAGCATCATTCCTTGAAATAGAAATAACATTTTTTCACGTTACAACAGCGGAAAAACGGTCATTATCTTTCTGCGAGAATAAATTGAACTGCTTATTTTTCTTTAAGGGGACTCTTAAAAGGGTCAATATAGTTGTTGGTGATGTTTTTAATCAGATCACACGAAAAGTGAAGCTAATGAGAAATTAACTCTTCCTCTGTTTCCATGCGGGCATGAAGAAATCCTTTTACAATGACCAATGTCAGGAAGGAGAAACAGATCAAGATAATGGATAGTGTGAGCGCGACGTTCATGGATATTTCAAAGCCGATGTAGACAGCTAAAGGCATGGTCTGCGTCCGCCCGGGGTAATTTCCTGCGAAGATGATGGTTGCACCGAATTCACCCAATGCCCGCGCCCAGGTCATTACACTGCCGCTGAGCAGGGCTTTGGCAGATAGTGGAACAAAAATATACCGAAAAATTTGCCAGCGGCTGGCACCGTCCAGTTCCGCAGCCTGAATTAATTGCTTATCGATATTAGAAAATCCAAGCATGGCTGCTTTGACATAGAATGGCGACGCAATGAACATCTGTGCCATGACCACGGCGAAATAGGTGAATGGGATGGTGATGCCGAAATCTGCCAGGAAGCTCCCAATGAACCCATTCCGACCAAATGCCAACAAGAGAGCCACACCCGCTACAGAGGGCGGAAGCACTGTTGGAAGATCAATGATGGTATCCACGATGTGATAACCGCGAAAGCGGCGGGTGGCTAGCAAATAGGAAACCGGGGTACCGAATAGCAGGGTTAATAATGTAGAAACGAACGACGAAGAAAGACTGAGGGTGATGGCTTGGGATACCTGTCGTTCGTTCAGATTATGGATGACATCGGTGATCGAGGTGCGCAGAAACAACGATAAGATCGGTATGATAATAAACAGCAATAGCGGTGTTGCCAACAATTTCCATATTTGGCTGGATTTACTTTGATGATGGGTAGTGCCGTTTCTCATTCCCAATATATTCAATCCCTTTTGTTCACAATTATAATATACATAATTTGAATATAATTCATTCAGAAATCATTTCCATTAATGAATCAACTTTTATGGTTCTTCAAACCATAAAATAGTTATACTGAAATGAACCTTGTGGAGAAAACCGAATGCTGAAAACTAAACCAGTGACTGAAGTGACCGAGATCATTGAAAACCAATTTGGAAAGATGCGCGTGGGCTCTGAGACAGTCCCACTTCAGTATGTATTAGATCGTGTATTGGCAGAAAATGTGGTCGCCTCTGCATATATACCGAACTTTGACCGTTCTACTGTGGATGGGTATGCTGTAAAAGTGAAGGACTTGATCGGTTGTTCAAAATCATCTCCTGCCAAATTAAAACTGGTCGGGCAGTCCCAAATGGGGGAACACACTGTGCTCCAGATTACCAGGGGGCAGTGTGCGTATGTTCCCACCGGTGGTGAAGTGCCCTCCGGAACAGAAGCGATGGTGATGATTGAGGACATACAGGGTTCGGAGGATGGTTTTATAGGTGTAATAAAGCCCTATTTAAGAAAAATGAATCTGATCTTTCGCGGAGAGGATATGAGACCCGGTGATCTGGTCATTCCCGCTGGTAAGCGCCTGAAGATCGCTGACACAGGCACTCTGGCAGCCATGGGCATTGTGAACGTCCCTGTCATGAAAAAACCACAGGTGGGCATCATTTCTACCGGTGATGAACTTGTACCAGCCAGCCAACCGCTGACTCAGATAGGCATGATACGGGATGTAAATGCACCCATGTTGCAGCATGCCATCCAAGCTAGCGGTGGCGAACCTTGCCATTACGGCATTGTGAAAGATGACCAGCAAACCATCAGCGAAATGATTCAGAGAGCAATTGCAGAGTGTGATCTCTTGCTTATTTCCGGAGGAACCTCCATGGATACAAAGGACACGCTCACTGCGATCATTGGAGATCTGGGCGAGGTGATTGTGCACGGTATCACGGTGAAACCGGGTAAACCCACCATCTTTGGATCCATCCAGGGGAAACCAGTTTTTGGGATGCCCGGGAATCCGGTGTCAGCTTATTTTACTTTCCATCTTTTTGTTCGACCACTTCTTCATTCATTCCAAGGCACCCAGGTGGTGGATCGAAAAGTGACCGTTCCCTTAGCGCGCAATTTCATTACCAATCATGGGCGTGAGGAATATGTCCCCGTTATTCTGAAGGATGGGTTTGCTCAACCGGTGTTCAGCAAATCAGGCTTGATCACCACGGTTTCCTGTGCAGATGGGTACATGCGGGTGCCGCGGGATCAGAATGAAGTAAAGGAAGGCGAGCTTGTCGAAGTTACGTTTCTGGATAAGTAGGCGATGAAAGCCAATAAATCTGTATCGGCTATGGACTGGAAATGCTCAATGTAAAGAACCTTGCAGATGTTCATGCGCTCATTGAAGAACGCTTTGGCAGCTATCGAACGGATGCTGAAAAAATTTCCATTGATAATGTATTGAACCGTGTTTTAGCTGTAGATGTGGCAGCCTCTGAATATGTGCCGGCTTTTAATCGCTCTACGGTTGACGGATATGCAGTAAAGAGCTCCGATATCTTTGGTTGTTCGGATGCAATTCCTGCTATCTTGAAGCTGGTCGGGGAAGCGATCATGGGGAAACATACCAGGCTGAACCTTAACCAGGGACAATGCGTTTCTGTTCCGACCGGTGGTGAAGTCCCTGATGGAGCCGATGCAGTGGTTATGCTGGAAGATGCAGAGAATTTTGGGGATGGCACGATCGGTGTGAGAAAACCCTGCGCGCCGGGTACCAATCTCATCTTTCGCGGGGATGATGTGAAACCGGGTGGTCTGGTTTATTCAAAAGGAAAGAAATTAGATGGAAAAGATATTGGTACTCTGGCAGCGTTGGGATTGGCTAGTATCCCGGTGATGAAATATCCACGTGTAACGATCATTTCTTCAGGCGATGAGTTGGTTGGTGCTGATACTGTTCTTCAAATGGGGATGATTCGAGATGTCAATGGCCCAATGCTGAAAGCATCTGTTCTGAAATGTGGGGCGCAGCCAAAGTTCCATGGGATCGTAAAGGATGACAAGCCAATCATCGAGGATGCCATTTTACAAACGATTAATGATTGTGACATCCTTGTATTGACAGGGGGCACATCCGCTGGTGTAAAAGATGCCATTCCCGAAGCCATTGCTGAACTGGGTGAATTGCTCGTACATGGTGTGGCAGCGAAACCCGGGAAACCGACCGTTTTGGGTCAGATTAATGGCATTCCCGTTTTTGGTCTCCCCGGGAATCCGCTAGCCGCATATTTCATGTTCCTTTTACTTGTCGAGCCATTAATTTTCTCCATGTTGGGTACAGTTCTGACAGACAGGCGAAAAATACTGCCCTTATCGCATGCGGTTTCTTCCAATCATGGGCGCGAAGATCTGGTGCCGGTATTCATCAAGGATGATACAGCCCATCCCATTATCGGAAAATCTGGTCTCATCACCACGCTCACCAGCGCAAGTGGTTACATCCGCATTGCTAGAGATTGCGAAGGTTTAAAGAAAGGGGAATTAGTGGAGGTAATCCTCT
>CAYLUJ010000007.1:23397-41127 GCA_964386805.1 uncultured Pelolinea sp.
CCCCGCTCGATGAAGCGGTTAAAAAATATCTGGATGTCCTGGTTGCCCACGGGTTGCGCTATAAAACTGAATCCATTCGCACGCAGGATGCTCTTGACAGGGTATCTTCACAGGCGGTGTATGCGAAGATCAGCGCTCCCCATTTCAATGCCTGCGGGATGGATGGGATCGCGTTGGATTCCAGGAAGACATTTGGTGCTACGGAAACAACACCTGTTAAATTGAAAGGATCCGATTTTGTGTGGGTGGATACAGGCGATCCGCTGCCCGTGGATTGTGATGCGGTGGTCATGATCGAGGATGTGGTTGAAGAAGAAGAGTTTTATACCCTCTATGCTGCTGCGGTTCCCTGGCAGAACATTCGTCAGATCGGTGAAGACATCAGTGCCGGTGATATGATCATTCCTTCCTACACGACCATCACACCCTCTTGCATGGGTGCTATGTTGGCTGCCGGGGTTTTGCAGGTCGAAGTGGTCAAAAAGCCAGTCATCGGCATTATTCCAACTGGAGATGAAATCGTATCTCCTACCGACACACCAGGTGAAGGCAATATCATTGAGTTCAATTCCACTATCTTTTCCGGGATGTTAACGGAATGGGGTTGTATTCCTAAAATATATCCAATCGTTAGTGATGATCTGGATCGTATTCAAAATGTGCTGGCTTCAGCCATCAATGAGTGTGATGGGGTTATCATCAATGCCGGCTCTTCTGCGGGCAGGGAAGATTACACTGCCGATGCGATCCGGAGCGTTGGCGAGGTTGTGCTGCATGGTATTGCCATTAAACCGGGCAAACCGGTGGTGCTGGCTGTGGTAGTGAAAGATGAAAGACCCGATTGTGTTCCTGTTGTTGGGGTACCGGGTTATCCGGTTTCGGGCATCATCGTGATGGAAACGGTCTTCAAGGCTGTTATTGAAAGGCTTACCTGCCGTATTCTGGAAAAGGCGAAAACTGCTGAAGCGGTCATATCCCGCCGGCTTACTTCGTCTTTAAAATACAGGGAATTCATCCGCACCAGATTAGGGTGGGTGAATGGGAAAATGGTGGCAGTGCCTTTAAATCGAGGAGCCGGTGTGGTAAGTTCTTTTGTGAAAGCTGATGGTCTTATTGATATTCCTCAGAACTCTGAAGGCTGTGAAGCAGGTGAAAAGGTAACGGTCAGATTGACCCATAGTTTGGATGAGATCAAGCAAATGCTTGTGATTTCCGGCAGCCACGATCCCTTGTTAGATGAAGCAACCGATATCCTGCGGCGAAATTTTCCGGGCAGTAATGTGGCATCCTCGCACGTGGGCAGCATGGGCGGTATTATGGCGATCAAGCGGGGAGAAGCGCATTTGGGCGGTGTCCACTTATTGGATGAAGCGACCGGAACTTACAATGTACCCTACGTCAAGAAATATTTTCCGGATGGCGGTGTGGTATTGGTGGAATGCGTCGGTCGCGTACAGGGACTGATGGTGGCGCCCGGAAATCCGAAAGGTATTAAAGGATTCAACGATCTGATCGGTCTCGATTTTGTCAACCGGCAAAAAGGAAGTGGAACACGAGTCTTGTGTGATTTCCTGGCGAAGCAAAATGGGGTGGATACTTCATTGATCCATGGCTATGATCGTGAAGAATTCACCCACACTGCAGTGGCAGCCGCCATTGCGGCGGGAACAGCCGATGCAGGATTGGGCATTCTGGCAGCCGCAAAGATCTATGGTCTCGATTTTATTCCTGTAGCAGAAGAAGAATACGACCTGTTAATTGCAGGGAATGCCTATGAAAACGAGATGGTGAAGAGATTGATTATAATAATCAAAGGAAAAGAATTCGCCCAAAGGTTGAACAAACTGGGCGGATATACCTTGAAGAACCCGGGAAGAATAAAACAATGGAATTAACCCATATTAAAAAGAACGGTGAAGTTTCGATGGTGGATGTGAGCGCCAAGGGTGTCACTGATCGTATTGCGGTAGCCCATGCGGCTGTGAAAATGAAAGAAAGCACGCTGTCTCTCATTCTGGCAGGCGAGATGAAAAAAGGGGATGTGTTTGCTTGCGCACGCATTGCCGGCATCATGGCTGCCAAACGCACTGCTGAATTGATCCCACTTTGCCATCCCATTCCCTTGACCTATATTGAGGTTAATATCAAGGCAAAGAAGCCGGATGAAATCGAAATACTGGCTACTGTGAAATGCACTGCCACTACCGGTGTCGAAATGGAAGCTCTGTGCGCCGCCAGTGTGGCAGCCTTGACTGTTTATGATATGTGCAAAGCAGTGGATCGCGGCATGGAGATTGGTTCTGTGCAGCTGCTTGAAAAAGATGGGGGCAGGTCCGGTCATTTCATCAGAAAAATTGCAGCAGAGGATCGATGATCGATCAATTTGGACGAAATATTCAATACCTGCGTTTATCGGTGACGGAACGCTGTACCTTGCGTTGTGTGTACTGCCGGAAAGATGAAGGCATTTGTCCAAGAGCTGGGGAACTTACCTCAGAAGAATTCTTTCGTATAGCGAAAGTCTGCGTGGGTCTGGGAGTGAATCGCATCCGCCTCACCGGAGGTGAACCATTATTACGGAAAGATATTGTGGAGATCGTGAGAAGACTTTCCACGCTGGATGGGCTGAAAGAGCTTACCATGACCAGCAATGGGCAAATGCTGGCAGAGCAGGCGGAAGGTTTAAAACAAGCCGGATTGACGCGTATCAATATCAGCATTGATTCGCTGGATCCTCAAAAGTATCACAAGATAACCGGTGGTGACCTGAATGCAGTGCTGGCAGGTATCGAAGCAGCAGTAAAAGCCGAGCTGCTGCCGGTGAAATTGAACATGGTTTTGATAAAAGGGATCAATGATCAGGAAGTGGATGATCTGATTGCGCTTGCAAAAGATCAACCCATCGATGTACGCATCATCGAATTAATGCCCATGGCAGAATTGGGGCAAGATAGTTCCCTGGTGGTCAATAATAGTGATCTCATTGCTGCTCGACCCAATCTCAAACCGGTTGAGCCGCGTTATACAGGTCAACCATCAACCGATTTCATGATCGAAGGATATCGGGGGCGGATCGGATTTATCAGTCCTGTCTCCCATCGTTTTTGTTCCGCCTGCAATCGAGTGCGTGTGATGAGTGATGGCATGTTGCGTCCCTGCCTTGGAAATAACCTCGAAATTTCCCTAAAAGAAGCATTACAGGCGGGGGATGATATATTGCAGGAAACCATTCGAAATGCGATTTTTAATAAGCCAGCCGGACATCATTTTGAATTGGGTTTTAAATCTCAGAAAAGCATGGTAAAAATTGGAGGTTGATGGAATGGCGCAGGTCATTGCTGTGAATATCAGTGAAAAAAAAGGAACCTTCAAACATCCGGTTGAACAGGCTTGCTTGAAAGCAGATCATGGTTTGGTGGGGGATGCGCATGCCGGAAACTGGCATCGCCAGGTAAGTTTGTTGGCGCAGGAAAGTATTGATAAGATGACTGCTCTGGGGGTTGAAAACTTGACCCCCGGAAAGTTTGCTGAAAATTTAACCACCCAGGGGATCGAGCTCTATACTTTACCGATTGGTACCCAATTGAAGATCGGGGAAGTCCTTTTGGAAGTGACGCAGATCGGAAAGGAATGTCATCAGCATTGCCAGATCTATGAACAGGTTGGCAAATGTATCATGCCCAGTGAAGGCATCTTTGCCAAAGTGATCCGGGAAGGCACCATCAATGCGGGGGATGAGATCAGTGTGCTTCCCTCTATTCGTGCGGCTGTCATTACCATCAGCGATAAGGGATATAAAGGAGAACGAGAAGACAAGAGTGGACCTGCTCTGATTGAGGTTCTGCAGGGCAAAGCGATCATAAGTAAAACCATGATCATTCCGGATGAGATCGAAATGATCAAAGATGCTCTAATCCAATTATCGGATGAAGAGCAGACTGATGTCATTTTCACCACCGGTGGAACGGGTTTTTCTCCACGCGATGTAACCCCCGAAGCGACCATGGCAGTCATCGAGCGAGCAGTACCGGGTATCCCTGAAGCGATGAGGCAAGCCAGTATGCAAAAGACTGAGCGTGCCATGTTATCGCGCGCTGCCGCCGGGATTCGTAAGAAAGCATTGATCATTAACCTGCCGGGCAGCCCTAAAGCAGCAGTGGAATGTTTGGAAGTTTTTCTACCAGTAATGGGGCATGCGGTTGAAATATTACAGGGTGATGCGCACGATTGTGCAAGAAAATAAGGAAATATTTTTCCTTATTAATATGATGAATCTCTCGAATAAGAGGTAATTATTATTTAATTGAATTAAAAATATTACCAATGTTCAATGAAAAATTGATGTGGGTATGAATTTATATATAATATATCTGTTCTGATTAATTGTTTCTAGAAACCATTAAAATATTTAAGAAAATTTACAAGAGCGTAATCATCACGCAATTCTGATTTCATGCGTGGAAAAATATTGCTAAAATGGACGAATATAATGAATGATGAATTGTCATTTTTTGAGATTTAAAAAATTAGAATTTAGAAAGGGTTTTGAGCAATGAAGAAAAGCGGCATTTACAAAGAGAAGACCAATAAAAATAACATTCCCGGTTATTCCAGAAAGGAGCACCGGATTCACTGGGTGGCTGGAATTTTAACAACTCTCATGATAGCAAGTATTTTTTCTGCCTGCTCATCTGCAAGTTCATCAGCGAATACTCCACAGAATACATCTACTCCTATTCCCACACCTACCACTGAACCACCTCAGCCGGAGACAGCTCTGGTAAAAGCGTTACAGCATTTTGATGATGCCCAATCATTTACGGTAACTAATTCAAGCAGTGGAAAAGAAAGTACTAGTGATGGATGGGCAAGCACCTCGACGAATTATATCGATCAGGTAAATCAAACAAATTTACGCGAATCGGAATCAACGCTCGATCAGAATGTAAAACGAACCACATTTTGCATGTCATCAGCCTGTTATTCCTCCGATGCTACCGGATTATTAAAACCGATCAATTCTGCGTACACAACCTATCGACTAAAAGTCGAATCCTTGGGTAAAGATCTCTCTGAGATTCTGGATTCAAACTATACCTATGTCGGTGAAAATACGATTGATGGTATAAGAGTTTTCGAGTATGAGATTCAAGTGACACAAGAGATGATCGATGCATATAAAGAATTTTCGACATCGAGTGTTTCTTCTTCCGTATTGGTCGAACCATACCCAGTTATAACCCTTTATGTAAATGCCGAAGATGGTTATCTGATCAAAGCATCTGAAATATATAATGAAAAATATTCTTACGAATTTAGTGGTGAAGTTACAGAATACCAATACAGCTATGTGGTAGAAAAGAGTTTTTCGAACTGGAATACGACCACATTTGCCATCCCGGAATATGTCGATGCTCAAAATACAGATTGGCAGGATTATGATGGTACATATTCTTTATTGATGTCTTTTCAATTTCCTAAGGTCTATTCTTTAAGTGAGACATACAATTACCCCGTCCTTAAAAGTCCTTCCGGATCTACAATGAGTATTCAGGTCTATGGAAATATTGCATCTTTAAGCACTCTTGAGGGACAAGAAAGAGATCAGCAAACGGGAGTGGCTGTTTGCAACGCTGTGGTTCAGCTTTGGCTGCTGCCAGGATTTCTCGGATCCCCTGTGGTCGAAAGTGCCGACTGGTTCAATATGAACAATCTGGATTTCTGCAAAGCACTAATATCAACAGATGATGGGCAAGAGGCAGTGTATCTCTTCAATGAACCGGTCGATTATGCATATGCTAATGGGCGTATGCTCCCTGCGACTTTCCTGATCTCCATTACTCCTGCTGAAGGAGATGATGCGAACACCATTTTCATGGATGTGATCCAATCCATTCACATCGGGGCAGAATAAGAATAACCCCCCTAGATATTTAAAGAAAAATTTATTAACCATATTCAATTTCTAAGGTTAAAGAAGGATCATTGCATGTAGATGATCCTTCTTTATATTAATGATTAACCCAGGCATTGATTCGGATAAATTTTCTATAAAGATTCAATAGGTTAATTCGGAGAATAGCTAATATATAATTATATTTATTCTAACGAGTTCGATTTTAGAAATAATGTTACGGATAGAGGAACTGCAAAGAAATATGCACCAATCATGCTGGACTGGTTTTATTGGAGAAAGTAAACTGTTCAAATAAACGAATTGATCAGAATGACAATTTTGTCATTCTTTTTTTCCACGAGGTCGAAGCAGATTCTCACCTTACCATACCATAGTAAAGAGAGGATTCAAAGAAATGAAAGTAGAAAAAGGATTGAACAAAGAAAAAGAGGGTGAAAGAAGACACTTCGGTTTGTTAAAGAATGAGGGGCATGTTTATCAATTAAGAATATTATTATTAGCGTCTTTGCTGCTTTCCATATTTGCAGCGTGTACATCCGCAAGCTCAGCAGCCAATACTCCTACTCCTGTTCTGACCCCAACTATTGAACTCCCGACGCCTGAAACTGCGCTGGAGAATGCACTGCAGCGATTTAATGAGGTCCAATCTTTTACAGTGACCGGTTCAGGACAAACTGATGACAGTAATGGCGATAACTGGACAAGCTTTTCGACAGAATACATTGATCAGACAAACCAAACCAGATTAAAGGAATATGGATCAACAGCACTTGATTCGGATATAACGCATATTAAATTATGCATGTCATCAACCTGCTATGCGGCGGATGCTACCGGGTTATTGAAACCGGTTAGTTCTACCTATACAACCTATTATCCGGAAATCGAATCTTTGGATAGCGACTTATCCAAAATTTCAGATCCAAACTATACCTATGTAGGTGAAAATACGATTGATGGGATAAAGGTTTTTGAATATGAAATGCAGATAACCGAAGAAATGATTGGCATGTATAAAGAGGAACCAGATCCGAATATTACTTACCGCATATTGATCGAACCATATCCGGTATTGACGCTATATGTAAATGCCGAGGATGGTTATTTGGTCAGAATGGTTGAAACATATCGCAGTACTTATAGTTTCACTGATGATTATCTTGATAATGTTCTGGAAAGTGATTATTCAGGTTGGAATACCACCACCTTTGCTATCCCGGAATATGTAGATGCCCAAAATACTGATTGGCAGGACTATAGCGGAGTATATTCCTCGCTGGTAACTTTTCAGTTTCCTGAAGTTTATTCATTGAGTGAATCGTACGGTTATCCTGCCCTGAAAACCCCTTCAGGTTCCAAGATGATATTTAAAGCGTATGCTAATATCGCTTCACTCAGTTCTCTGGATGGAGAAAAAAGAGATCAGGAAACGGGTGTGGCGGTTTGTTATGGGGTAGCCCAGCTCTGGCTGGTACCGGCTTATACTGGATCACCTGTGATCGAAAACACGGAATGGTTTACTATGAATGATCTGGATTTCTGCAAAACGATCATATTATCCGATGATGGGCAGGTGGCGAATTATCTTTTCAATGAGCCGGTTGAATTTGCCTGGGCTCACGGTCGTACACTCCCGGCTACATACGTGATCTCTATTACCCCTGCTGAAGGGGAAGATGCAAGCACGCTCTTCTGGGATGTCATCCAGACCATTCACTTTGGCGCGAGCGAATAAGTGTGTGGATGATATGACTCTGTGCCCTTTACAGGTAATACGATAGCAGAAAGATCAATGTCGCCGTTCGATTAATATGTGAAGCCGCTGCACTGAAGACCTTTCAACTTTATGATAGAGGGTTGAAAGGTCATTTTTTATATCGATTCCATCAAACCTGTTCTCAAACAGTAAATTCGGTTGTTTATTTATTCATTTTGCACAACCTAACCAGGGGGTATGACGTATATATCTGTAGTATGAATCATTTCTAAAAGGAGCAAAAATGGATAACGAAAAAGATCTGAATGAAAAAGAATGCTGCAAGCCAAGAGGTTATCATCACGGTGGCACTTCAGGGGCAGTCTATGGCTTGGGTTTCATTGGTGCTTGTGTATATTTCATTGGTAGTGCTGCCACATTCTGGCTGGGTGTGCTGGGTTTTCTGAAAGCCCTTGTCTGGCCTGCGTTCCTGGTATATGCAGCTCTAAAAGCTCTGGGTTTGTAGCATCATCGAAGATAAAGTTTTGTAAGTAGTAGGACCGCTGGAGGATCATACTCCGCGGAACTTCTTGTTCTTCTTGAATTGAGAGGCTGTGTATGACTCTTATTGCTGGTTTATCGCTGGCAATGAGCCGTTGATTTATTTGTTGATTCAAAGATTCAGAGATTATGTATTTTGATGGAATTCTTACATGATAGTAGAGGAATGATATGAAAACAAAGGATATAAATGTATTCTGGGGACTTGTCCTGGTCGTATTGGGAATCGTTTTCTTGCTCAACGAATTGAATGTTATCGTGCTTGGTAATCTATCAAACGTGATCTGGGCTTTCATTTTTGGGGTAATGGCTGCCTTCTTCCTGATCACCTATTTCCTCAAAGAGAGAAAAGAATGGGGTTGGTTGTTCCCAGCCACCATTTTTACCGGTATCGCTCTGGTCATCGGGTTGGAAGGTACGCATATCGGCAGGATCCTCAGCGCAGCGCCGGTACTGCTCGGTATTGCTGTGCCGTTCGCGGTTAAATATTTCAGTGACCCCCGATCCAAACAATGGGCTTTAATTCCCACCTGGGCATTGACGGTGATCGCCGGGGTCATCTTGCTTGACCGATATATGAATGGCAATCTGGTTGGGGCTCTGGTGCTTTACAGCATCGCATTGCCTTTTCTCTATGTATATTTGACCGATAAAACCCGACAATGGGCTTTGATCCCCTTTGCAGCAACGAGCGTGATCGGGACCATTCCATTGTTGGGCTTGTTTTTGTCGGGTGCCTGGTTCGATGTTGTGGTTGTCTCCATTATGGCTGTTCCCTTCTTTGTGGTCTATTTCTGGACGAAGAAAAGCTGGTGGACGCTTATCCCTGCGGGCGTGTTTACCAGCATTGCGCTTGGGCTCCTCATTGAACGAATTTTTAATATTCCATTTCCAACAGGAATATTTTTTGTTGGATTGGGACTTACCTTTGGAATTTTGTGGCTTTTACGAGAAAAATATACAACCGATTGGGCGAAATTTCCAGCCGGGGGACTGTTGCTGATTGCTTTGTTGGTATTTTTGACTGAATCAAGAAACAGTCTGGTTGGACCGATTACGCTGGTTGTGGCTGGTTTGGTTATCCTGGTTTTCAGCTATATACAGCGTTCTCGTAAAGCGCAGAACCGGAAAAATAAATATACATAAATGGATTGTTAAAAGGAGGCGAGAGTTACTTTCACCTCCTTTTTGTTTAAAAGAAATTAAATTAGCTAACAATACTTTGCTGCTTGCCTGATGCTTACGTCTTTTTTTTCTTTCCAAGGGTTAAGAGGGGGTGTCATTAGCATAGCGAAGTGGGAAGTTTTTCTAGAAAATAAGCGAACCAATCAATCCATAATTATTACGTCATGCTAGTAGCGAACCTCACCAAGTAGTAATTAAACCAGTCAATAATTCTTTGCTGCTTCCCTGATGGATACTTTAATCATTCGAATTGTTTTTCCCAATGACGGTGGGGGAGAGTAAGAGGGTATGACATTCCGAGCGTTAGTGAGAAACCTCACCCAGAACATATCAAACCAGCCAACGATCAATTTCTGGTTACGTAATGACCGAGTTCCGCTTCTGCGCGAGAAGCCGCCATATCGATGAGGCTTTGTGTTGTACGGGCTCGCTCTACAGTAAATGCCATGAGTTAACTTTACAAAAAATCCACCATTCTGCAGCATTTGGTGATACTCCAAGCGACCGCTATTGCCCCGCAAAAGATCGAACAATCCCCTCCTTGCCACTTACTAAGTTGAATGTAAATCCTAATAACGACGCATGGGTAAATAATCCATTCACTCCGCCATGCTTGGATTTTCTACAACCTGGGAATTGTGAGATTCCTGATTATAAAGAAAAGCGCTTCATTTCAGTGTTTCCTGAACTCTTGGCCACGCACAGACATACGTGTCGGGGTAATCAAGGCACACATTGGTAAGATTTTGTAGGTTATCCATGGTTTCATCAACCGTTCCTTCAACGTTGGGTATTTGCTCTGCGGCATTACACCATAAATTATCCCTACCGTATAGCTTGAGAACATAGCAAGTTTGATCTAGGGCTGACTCATCGAATGTGAGCATCGATTCACAGGAGGTTCCATTACCGCATCCTGAGAAAGCGATATTGTCAGCATAGTAAAAAATATTATTACCGGTTCCTATAAGACTAATGTAATGGTTGTAAAGCTTGTAAGTGGGATAGAACTGCAACAGGGTCTTTTCTATTTGGTACAAGGGAGTAAAGAACCAGCAGGAAACATCCACCTGGTTTTCTTTCAGACCGGTATTGAATGCTTCGTCCAAATAGTACTGATAGGCATCTGTTTCGTTGAATTGAAAGTAATTGTGAAGTGGATCCTCCATGACCAATTTGACAAAATGACCACCCGATTGCGTTTTTTCATGTCCAAAAAATTCCATGTAATCGTCGCTGTTCTGATTGAGCATTGCTGAAATTTCACCGTCTTCATCAATAACCTCATCAATCGATACCAGCTCAAGTCCGAAACCGTTCAATTCATGGTAGAAGCCCAACTCTCTATCTTCATCAGAAAACTGGTAGCTCAACAGCATTCGGATGGCATTTTCTGGTGTGTATTCCTCATCAGAAACGGGAATTTCGATATAGGCATAATTCGGAGCACATTCATAGTTTAGAGAAGCTTCAGATACCTCAACATGAATGCGAGGATCCAGGCTGCTCAGATCGAAATCGTATGGTTGTATATTCTGCTCCCACATTAGCTTATTGAGCAGGCTGGCGACCGTATGATTAGGGAAGTATAACCGGATTGTTTTTTGATTCACAGGAGTGGAGGTTACTGTAGCTAGAGATTCCTGATTGTTGGTTGATACGCAAGCGCTTAATACTATTGCCAAAAGGATAATAATCCCACATATCTTTTTCATTTCTTCCCTCCTTTTTTATTAAAATCTACACATATTATCCCCTTGAATTCTAAAAATTTATGAGATGTGAATATTATAATATATCGATAAGGATCTGGGTTATAAGTATTGTGTGAAAAAAGATATTTTTGTGAACTGTTCCAGAGATCCGGGGGTTATGTGTTGATCTCAGAAGAAACAATAATTGTATTTCAATGAAATTGTATGATTATTCATTTATTTTGCTCAAAATACAAATGATGAATCTCACAAGTATTGTTTTTGCAAAACAAACAATGGATTTCCTCCGGAAGAGCGGTAGGGTTGCTCTTAAAAATACAATTAAGAATCGGGGAATCTAGATTTACAATCATTTATTGTAACCATTTCCGCCTCAGTGCGGAAAGCACGCATATCGATAACGGTTCTTGTTGTGCGGGCTTGCTCAGCGGCGAAAGCCATCAGGTGGCTCTCCAGTGAAGCGCGTGCATTGGTGAGGGCGGCATCCTGCACGCCTGCCAACGCTTTCACAAAATGCTCCAATAACCCGCTGTCACCGCCGCCATGCCCTCCCATCTCAAGATTATTGGGCATATCGATCCGTTCACATTTTCCACCTCGTTGATCACAGATCTCGATGAAAGTATGGTTGAATCCAAATTTACCCAGCAGGGTGGCTTGCGACCCATCAATGCGGATAGTTCTGCCTTCTTCAAAACTGTGCCCGTGCATGGTGAAGGAGACCGAAACCCCATTTTCCATTTCCATCAGTACGATCTGATGATCCACCACATCGTTGTCGCAATGGTACACGCAGCGCCCATACGGTCCGCTTTTCAGCGCTTCGTACACACTGGCGGGGTCGCTGGGATGGTCAGTGATGACCGAGCGCGGCCAGCCCTCATATTCGGTGATCCGGCGCAGTGGGTGATAAACATTCGCCGCGACACGCACCACACCCGGATGACTTTGCATCAACCTGCCAGCCAGGCGGATGCCTTTATTGAGCGCGTTGCTTAATCCAAAATAAATCGGCTCCAGGTCTATATAAATGGCGGGCGCGTAAAACGGACAGCTTTCCGCCACCGGGCAGCCATCCAGGCAGCGCTGTGGCGCACCCTGCGGAGCATTTTCCGCCTTGAAAAGCATCAGGTTTCCCACGGAACTGAGTGTTTTCGCACGACTACTAAGGATCCAATAAAGGATATCCAGATCGTGGCATGATTTTGCCAATATCATCGGGCTGGCTTGGTCTGCGCGCCGCCAGTTGCCGCGTACGTAGCTGTGCGCCATGTGCCAGGCGGAGACGTTCTCGCGGTGTGAAACGGTGATGATCTTCCCCAGCTTTCCAGACTGCACGATTTGGTAGATTTGCTGAAAGAAATCGGTATAGCGCAGCACGTGCGCGATCTGCAGCAATCTGCCGTGCTTTTCGGCTGCCTGCACCAGCGCCACGCAGTCTTCCAGACGGTTTGCCATGGGTTTTTCCAGCAGCACGTCATAGCCGCATCCCAGCGCTTTGAGCGCCGGTTGGGTGTGCTGCGGATCGAGTGTACAGATAATGGCGGCATCAGCAATCTTGCCTTTGCTCAGCACCTCTTCCCAACTGGTGAACTGTCCCTCTGGTGGAACAGAATGTCTTTCTGCAGCAGCCTTGCGCCGGCTTTCGATGGGTTCGGCAATGGCTGTAATCTTTATTTGATCGGGGTGAGAGTGGATCCATTCCCCATAGACTTCTGCTCCGCGGTTTCCTGCGCCAATTAAAAGAGCTTGGAAGGGTTTGTTGTGCATGAAAATGATTATATCAATACCCATACATAAAATAAAAACAGCAGAGTATGTCGTCAACATGCCCTGTTAGTATCATATTTAATCCAAAATTTCCCGCGCCAATCAGTAATGTTTTGTTAATTACTTGGGATATGTTTAAAGATTAAAAAGTTAATATGTAAAACAGTAATTAGAAATTCATACAACGATATTGATTAATAAGCAACAGTATTAATGAAAATAGTCGTTTTATTAAGATATATAATATTCTTTTAAAGGGAAAATTTTATATTAATGATCATCTTCACAGAGGAGGTGCAAAATGAAGAAAAGTTTATTTTTTTTCATCGCTGCTTCATTAATGCTTTTTGCGGGATGTGGGGGAAAAACGAGTATTGTTGAACCAACTATAACACCTACCCCTGTACCGATTGGTACCGATGAAGACCTTGCAGCGATCATTTCGTCTGCTCAAGAGGGAGATACGCTTTATCTGGGTGAAGGTACCTATCATTTATTGGCAGGGATGACCATTCAAAAATCACTTACCATCATTGGCGCCGGGATGGATAAGACCACTATAGCTAACGATACCCCTGTTTCATTTATTCGAAAATGGATTTCAGACGAAGGCGAAGACCAGGGTGAAAGATTTGCAATGGTTAATTTTGACGCAGAAGGCACTTTTACTTTAAAAGGACTTACCCTATCGTTTACAGGAACCGATCCTTCTTATATATTAAGTATGAACAATGGCGATCTTGAGCTCGAGAATTGCAAATTAATTAGTTCATCGCAGGGTTCAGAAGAAGTTAAGCATTATCCTATTCTTATTCTAAATAATAATAATATTGCACATATTAATAACTGTATTCTTGAGGGAAGCGATACGGTTTCCTTGGAAAATGAGCCAAATGGAATCGTGTTAGCAATAAACAGCCAGATTGATGTCATGGACAGCCAGATATCAAATGTCTATTTTGGCATTATTACAAACAATTCCTCTTCTGTAACCCTTAATGGAAATACTTTCTCAAGTATAGGAAATTATGCAGTATTAAATCAAGATAGTTCCTCTTTAACTGCAAACCATAATACGTTGAATGGTAATGGTGGAGATTGGGGATTTGTTTGTTCAGATGGGCAGAGTATGATTTTAGAGGAAAATACAATTAAAAATACATATGTGAGTATTTATTTTGATAACAATTGTAGCGGACAGGTGACAAAGAACAATATCAGTGACAGCAAATTAAGGGGTGTGAATAGTAAAGGATCAGCAGTAGTAACTGTAGAAGAAAATATTTTCTCAAATGAGACCGGTACAAATGACGATCAAAATTTAGTTGGTATCTATTTCGAAGAAAATAGCAGTGGAAAAATCGTAAACAATACTGTGATGGGCTTTTATTTTGGTATTGACGCTCAAGGAAGTGCTGTTTTAACCGTGGAGAAGAATACCATAAATAATGGCGAATATTCCATTGCATTTTTTGATGATAGCAGTGGTACTGTACAAAGTAATGTAATAAATAATAGTGTGGCGGGAATTTTTGCCAAGGGCTCGTCGAATGTAACTGCCACGGATAATACTATTACAGGTGATGGTATTTTTGAGAACAAAGCTGAAAATTCACAGGGTATTACATTCATAGAAAGCAGTAAAGGTACTGCATTAAACAATCAGATAAGTGGTTATTATTACGGTTTTCTCACAAATTCTTTGCTTACAGTGCAACTCCAGGAAAACACGATCACTTCCTGTAAATATGGAATGCGCTTTGATGAATTTGCGGTTAACACCACTGCATCCGGGAATAAGATATCACAATGTGAAACTGGCATATGGGTAAACAATAATTCAGCACCAATTTTAGATAGTAATGAAATTTTTTCTAATACCAATGCTTTTAAAATTGAAACGACATCTAATCCGGTGCTAAATAATAATAATGTTCACGATAATACATATAATGAATAAATGAAATATTTGAATGTAACAAAACAAGGATCATAGCGAGGTGCGTTACGAACGCACCTCGCCGTTTTCTTTATTGATTCGGACCACAATGGAACATAGGCCAATCTGGATTTTCGTCATTCGCCGGATTGTTCGTGATATTGAGAACAAAATCCGGGAAGATTTCACCGATCAGATACAGTTCGTTATTCCCATCATCCATATCTACTGATGCCAATTCAACCTTATCCCCTTCCAGCGTCCAATATGGGAAATACTGCAAGTCGTCCCCTTTGCCAAAATCAGTGGCGAGGATCTCTCCTTCTGGATCCATCAGGCAGTTGAATGAGCCGTAGACATTGTTATCCCATTCGATATAGATATTTCCATCGATAGACCATTTGACGTTAGATACATGTCCCTGATCGGTGAGCTGGCGTACATTGCTGCCGTCTGAGTTCATTACAAATAGATCCCAACCTTCAGCATCACCGCCCAGCCAGGCGATCTGACTACCATCCGGTGACCATGCCGCTATGAGATCCTGAGCATCGTTGTTGGTAAGGTTGATGGGTTCATTGCTGCCGTCGGCTTTCATGATATAGATCTCAAAATTCCCGTTTGCCTTACTTGTGAAAGCAATGGTTTTTCCATCCGGTGACCAATCAGCAAGATCGCTTTCCGGCATGTTGGTTAACAGACGCAAATTACTTCCATCAGCATCCATGATGTAAATAGATCGTTCATTATTGCGTTCAGAGACAAAAGCGATCTGGCTACCATCCGGTGACCAGTCGGGATTCCAATCATTTGCCGGGTTATTGGTTAGATTAACCAGGTTCTCCCCGTTGGAGTCCATCGTGTAAATCTCGAAGTTGCCTTCGCGATCAGAATCGAAAGCAATGGGGCAGGGAGTGAATTCACCGGTTTCTTCAGCGGCTGCTTCGGGGATCACTGCTTCAGGATTTTCAGATTCTGCTGTATCTGCTGCAGCCTGTTCTTCGGTCGCTTCCCCTGATTGGCACACACATACGCATTCCTGGGGCTGACCTGCGCAAGCGCTGAGAATGAGCAGCGGGATGATAAAAAGGATACTGCTGAGTGAAAATGGATGTAATCGGGTTGACTTTTTCATTTTTTTCCTATCAGTATTTTAGATTTTGGTGCTACAAACTTGATTTTACAACAACATTTATATAAATGCCTTGAAAATGGTGGATTTATTTAATAAAATTGGGTTGTTCGCCGTAAAATTCGATGATCTGCGCTTTCTGTTCCTCATCCACTATAAGGGAATTCAAGAGAGGCAGCTCCTTCAAGAATGAAAAATCATGGCAACGTGTTCTTGAAATGGAGAGGGTGGTCAGATTTTTCAATTTTGCGAGCTCATCAAAGTCGAAGATGATAGAATCGTTGATACTGAGCCAGGAAAGAAATTTCAGGTTGGAAATGCCTTCTAGGCTCTCGATCTTGCTGTTGGGAATATGCAGTGTTTGCAGGTTTGGCATATCAAGTGTGCACAACTCTTTGAATCCTTGATACGAAAGCTCGTACATGGATAAAAAGTTAAGGCTTTTGATCTTTTCAAGCGGGGTCAGACTTTCGAAAGTACAATAATCCATACTTAGATTTGTGAGATGTCCCAATTCGCCAAGGGGGGAGAGATCGTGCAAATTGTTGCAGGATAGGTCGAGTATTTTAAGCGGCAGGTTTGCCAGCGGCGCCAGGTCTGTGAAGCGGTGAAAGATAAGGCGAATATCTTTGAGATTTTTGAAATAAAACAGGTCAGAAAGTTCCGTGATGCTGCCGCGCTCGAAGAAGAACACCGGTTGACCTTCCTTCTTATATACCATTAAACGCTCTTTACTCTTGTTACAAGCCAGATATTGTTCACCATACGCATCAGCCAGAAAACTCAGTTCATTGATCACATTGGTATGCTTGGGCTCCAACTGCCGATCTTCAGGGAATCCCAGTTTTTCGCAGGCTGCCCGGCGTATCAGATCGCAGGTGAAATGCAGTATTCCCGTTGGTGGGGTGGTAGGAATGGTCGGGGGAGTGACAACAGGTTCCATTCTGTCCGGTTCTTCAGGTGGTTTGGGCTTTGGGACCCGCGGTTTCGTCTCCTGCTTTTTGAAGACGCTTTCGAAAGAATTTAAGTATTTTCTTTGGAAGGTATCTTCATCCAGAAGATACTTTCGAATATCTTGCTTTGCGCCGATCTGCAACTGTAAGCCAGGGGTTAATACAGTTTCGCAAAGGTAGATGGCAATAAAAGGTAGTTTCTTTGCCAGTGCAAAATTGATCTCGTTGCGTACATTCTCGGATGCAACTGAGTTGGGTGAGATGAACACGATAAACAATTTGCTGTTATTGAGCGCATTTGCGATCTCTTCTGGCCATTCAATGCCCGGCTCAATGCCTTCATCATACCAAACATTGTACTCATGCTTGTGGAACTGCCCGATGATCGGGTAAACTGCTCTGCTATCCATATGGGAATAGCTGATGAACATGTAAGGCTCATTCCCCTTATAGGCAGCGAAGGGTAGGGTGGAACTGCCTTTGTTTGGATTATTAGTCGCGTTGGTATCTTCCATACTATCTCCTGGCTTCGATGATCTTGTTGTGTTTATGGTTAAGCTTTTACTACTTTCATCCCAGCTAATATGGCGAGCTTGATCACGTTCTTGGCTACATCCCGGTCATATCCTTTATACATGTCCGATAATTGGTTCCAGGGGATTAAACAGTTGTGTTTCTTCTGGCTGTCATCGCGGGTGGGGGCGTAGCTCCACCCATCTTTGATCTTTCCCTCCATCCAGTCGTCGTGTTCCAAGATCGCGTATTGTTCGATGGTATCGTCGTCGAACTGGGTGATCCCTTTTCCATTGGCATCTTGGCTGACCAATACATAGCCGACCTTTTGCAGCTTCTTGCCGATGTT
>CAYLUJ010000008.1:0-39183 GCA_964386805.1 uncultured Pelolinea sp.
TAAATCGAGTATTCCCAGTTTTTCAAGCACAAGATGTGTGTTTTTACTGGCTGAACCTACCGCCAACTTGATCCCCTGTTGTTTGGCATCTTTTATAAAACTCAAAACGCCGGGGAGCAAATCGGTTTCACTCAAGTCAGTCAAATAATCCAGATAGTAATTATTCTTGCGTTCCATCATAGCCTGCATTTGTCCTTCAGAAAGCTTTCGACCATTTAAAATCTTCTGCAGTGATTCAAATCTCGAAACACCTCGCAACGCATCATTCCTACTCCGGTCAAAAGGCATCCCCTCTTCATCAGCCAGCCGCTTCCAGGCCAGGTAATGAAATTCTGAAGTATCGGTGATCACTCCATCCAAATCAAAGATCGCACCAGAAATAGACGCTTCTGGCTGTGATTTTTTAGCCAAAATTTTTCTTTCGTGTTCTTTTTGTTTTACAGGCAACACTTCCCGCGTCGCATCGGCTTGTAAATCAAATTCAAACCGCTTACCACGATATTGAATGCCAAATTGAAGACGTTTCCATCCAGCCGGGAGATGAGGAGAAGCAACCGGACCATCTGGGGTAAACTTCAATCCACCAAAACCAACCACACAAGCCTGCCAGAGACCGCCATGAGTAGCAGCGTGAATACCTTCGGCTGCATTTCCACGCATATCCTCCAGATCCGAACCTGCTGCCAGCATAAACAACCGGTAAGCCTGTTCGATATCACCTACCCGGGTCGCCATGATGGCTTGAATGGCTGGACCTAAAGAAGAGCCATACGTAAGATCAGTGCGGTGGGCATAATAATTCCAATTTGCCTTTAGAACCTCATCGTCATACTCACGGTCGAGCAGATACAGCAACATCAACACATCCGGCTGTTTGATCACCTGCACTTCTTGTGCACCTTCTATCCCCAGCATGGATTGAATAGACCGCGTACGAGGTTCAAGCGATAACAGATCCAGTGGCTTTAGGTTGTAGAATCCTGTAAATTGCTCGAACAAGCCAGTATTTTCATCAAATCCGGTGTAAATTTTCTCAATGACCTTTTGCCAATTAGCTAAGCGCTCGGACGAAAGATCTAATTTCTTCTTTAGAAGATCTGCTTTTTGTGGATCAGCTTTTTTCAGCCATTCAAGAATCTCTAAGCCCTTTTTTAGATTCCAACGCACCATATTGTTGGTGTAGGCATTGTTATTCACATGGTCGTGATTTTCATCCGGGCCAATCACATCATTGATCTCATAGCAATTCTGCTTCTTGTTCCATTCCACACGACTTCCCCAGAAGCGTGCCGTATCCAAAATGATCTCTGCCCCATAATTAAGCATAAAATCATCATCCCCTGTAATTTGCCAGTATTGATAAATGGCAAAAACAACATCGACAGTGATATGCAGTTCAATATCACCACACCAGATATGCACCAGCCCCCCATCAGGCAGCAGCGCCCAGCGTGGTGTTGTTTCTTCACCGGTCGCTGCGCTTTCCCATGCGTAACAGGCTCCGGTATATCCTTTTTCTTTGGCTTTTTTTCGTGCGCCATCCAGTGTATGGTAACGGTAGCGCAGTAAATTGCTGGCGATTTCTGGGCGTGTGTATGTGAAAAAGGGCAAAATAAAAATTTCAGTATCCCAAAAAGTATGACCCCGATAGCCGAAACCACTTAGCGATTTCGCTGCAATACTTACTCGATCATCGTGGCGCGGTGCTGCAATCAATAATTGGAAGAGACTGTAGCGAACAGCGCGGTCAGCTTTATCATCCCCCTCGATAACAATATTACTAACCTCCCACTCACCTTCCCATGCAGAACAATGCTCTGCCCACAGCCCTTCATATCCCTTCGATCGGACTGATCGCAAGGTTTCTAATGCATCGGCCTTTGGATCGGTTGTATCACGGCTAGTAAACACAGAGACCAGTTTCTCAACACTGACCGATTGACCAATCTGGAGGTGCGTTTTCAGGACTTTTTCAGGCGCTCCAAGGCTATCCCAAAAATTTTCTTGCAGGGGTGCTTCCTCGATCAACTTCATATCAAAAGCTTCACATAAAGCGATCCCGGTTTTTCGGGTTTGCATACAAAGGTAAGCAAGATTTTCTTCAGTTTGCCCCTGCTCCTGTCCGTTCCAATGTGTCCATCCATTGTTTTCAACATGTCCTGCCAGGCTGGCTCTCAGTTCGAGTGCTCCACAATAATCCATAGAGGTAATGCGGCAGCGCAGTGCAAGTAAATGTTCATTTGCCAGGCTGGCAAACCGCTCGAATTCAAAACGCAGGGTATTTCCTGCCGGAGAAAGCCAAGTCACATCACGATGTAAAGTTGCAGTGCGTAAATTCAATATACGCTTATACGATAAGATTTTTCCTTCATCCAGCCGGAAAATCTGACCATTCATATAAATCCGCAGATCAAGCCAGTTAGGTGTATTCGCCAGTTCGCTAAAACCGATTGGCACATCATCAAAAACACCATGCAAAAGGGTGGCGGAGGTTTCACCAGGGAACCCCTCTTCGAACGTCCCGCGTGTGCCGAGATAACCGTTTCCTATGGTAAAGACAGTCTCTTTCGAGCTTAAGACTGTTGAATCAAAGTTATCTTCAGAAACAATCCAGTTATCCATTGTTCATCCCAATGATGCGTAAAGTTTTTCCAGTTTCGATGATGACGCCTTCGTTTTCTCTCAATTCAAAATCATTCGCCACAATGGTGTCAACTCTATCCAGATAGGTTGACACAAGAATTTTTCCCTCCGAAAAATCAGGTATATTCACCCTTATCGATTTCTCGGAAAAATTCAGTGCGATCAGGTACTGTTCATCGGCCTGGCTGCGTTCAAAAACAAAACAATCCAAGCATTCAACGGAGGTAGATTTATAGGAACCGGTTTGCAGAGCTGGGTGCTGCTTTCGCAGGTGAATCAGTTTTCGATAGAGATGAAGCATGGAAGTTTTGTCATTGTTTTCCACTTGTACATTCTTCTTTTGATAGCTTGGGGTCAGTGGCAACCAGGGTTCAACAGTAGAAAAACCGGAGTATTGTTTTTCGGTCCATTGCATAGGAGAGCGGCTGTAATCACGGCTGTATGCTGCACCAAGTCGAAACCCCTGGGGATCCTGCATCTGGTCTGGAGCAATGACACCATTTTCCATTCCCAATTCCTCTCCGTAATAGAGGGTAGGTGTGCCGCGCAAGGTTAACAGCAGCATGGCTGCCACCCGCGCCTGCGCATCGCCGATTTTGGAGACCAACCGCGGAGAATCGTGATTGTTCAATACATAATTCGGCCAGGCAAAACCAAACAGTACTTGTTCCATTTCATCTACCGATTTACGGATCGCCTGGGCGTTCCAGGGTTGTTTCATCAAACGAAAATTGAATGGCATATGCAGTTCATCATCATTTGTGCCGTAATACTTTACCCAACGCGGTAATTCATACCAGAGCTCACCGATTCCACAGCGATTCGGATATTCATTTAATAAACTTCGAAAATCTTGGATGATTTCATGAACCTCATCCAGGTCCTGATCATAAACATGGAGTTGCCGATAATACAAATTGGTGGGGTTGGAAGGATCAGGGTTTTCTTCCAGGATTGGGTTGTCGCGCAGTTCCGGATCTTTGAGGAGCATGCCTACCACGTCCATACGAAAACCGTCCACACCCCGCTCCAACCAAAAGCGTAAAACACCGAGCATGGCTTTTTTTACTTCAGGATTGCGCCAGTTCAGGTCAGGCTGCTCCTTAAGGAAAGAATGCAGATAATACTGACCTGTTCCTTCATCCCATTCCCAGGCAGGACCACCAAAAGCAGACCCCCAATTGTTCGGCAGTGAACCATCCGGTTTGGCATCACGCCAGATGTACCAATCGCGTTTCGGGTTCTCGCAATTGGAACGCGATTCAAGGAACCACGGATGTTTGTCCGAAGTATGGTTCGGAACAAAATCGAGGATAATCCTGATATTGCGGCGATGTGCCTCTATGATCAACCGATCAAAGGCAGCCAGATCTCCAAACAGAGGATGAATGTCGCAGTAATCGGAGACATCGTAACCAAAATCAGCCATGGGGGATGGGAAAATGGGGTTGAACCAGATGGCATCGATTCCCAGAGAACGCTTGGTTCCATCATTGAGGTAATCCATTTTTTGGATCACGCCTTCCAGGTCACCGATGCCATCACTATTGGTATCCATAAAGCTGCGCGGATATATCTGATAGATCACTCCGTTTTTCCACCAATTCGCGATTTTGTCATTTGCAGAATATGGCATCATTTCCTCTTGGCTACTTCAACATATAAAGAAGCAATCATCCGTGCAATGTAAAATCCATTAATTCATCCAAAGAACAGGTAGCCAGACCGATCACCCGGTCAGCTCCTCCGTAGTACACATGTATTCTGCCATTCACTACCGGATTGGCAGTTGAAAAAACCACATTGGACACATCCCCTTTCAATTCCCAGGGTTCCTGTGGTTCGATCAAAAAACCATTGGCGCGAGCGATGACACGTGATGGGTCTTCAAGGTCCAATAAAAAGCTTCCAAGCCGGTAAATATTCTCATCGTTAAACCCGTGATAAATGCATAACCAGCCTTGCTCTGTTTCTATAGGAGGACCACCCGCTCCGACCCGCTTACAATCCCAATTTCCGGGGCGTGGAGCAATTAATGGTCGAAAATCTTTCCAAGTTTTAAGATCCTCACTGAATGCCAGCCCGATACTGGGAACGCGGCGATGGAATGTAACATATCTCCCTCCAATTCTGCGCGAGAAGAGTACATGGTCTTTGTTTTCCTCTCCAACCACTAGCGGACCGATACGTTTCCATGTAATCAGATTTCGGCTCTCGGCAAAGAATGGAGTAATGCCTTTCGGTGAATAAGCCGTGTAAGCCATGATGGAACGTTCTTCATCAGCCAAATATGTTACCCTAGGATCTTCGACACCCAGAGCATCCCACTCATCCTGTGGCAATAATACCGGCTGTTGCAATCTATTAAAATGAATACCATCGCTGCTGACAGCATACCCGATGGAACTCACATGGTCGATCCCTTGAGCACGATAGAACATGTGAAAAAGATCGTTTTCATATACGACAGCGCAGTTAAATACGTTCAGCGCTTCCCAGGTATTGTTGGGGTTCGGTTTCAAAATTGGGTTTTCTGCAAAGCGTTTCAGTATCATGAATGAATCCTCAACCTGGCTGTCCTTCCAGACATAGGGCAAGCACATCAGAAACAGAAGCAGTAGCAAGGCAGATCACCTGATCGGCTGCTCCGTAATAGACCTTTAGTTCACCACTATCCTCCAGGATCGCGCCGCAGGTAAAGACAACATTGCTTACATTTCCCTGATAATCTTCGGGCGCAATAGGAGAAAGGATGGCTTGTTCAGAACGACCAACCACCTGCCAGGGTTGTTCCAGATTGAGCAAGACCGCTCCCAACCGATAAATGCTGCCAGCAGAGGTTGAACGCACCCCATGATAGATCACCAACCAACCTTGCGCTGTTTTTATAGGAGGAGCACCTGCTCCGATTTTTAAACAATCCCATTTACGCGGGCGCGGCTGCATGACCGGGCGCGGATCCCCCCAATACACTAGATCGGGTGAAAAACTGACCCACATATCCCCGCGCTGTGAGGTTTGGGTCATCGGTCGATCCAGTTTTGCATAACGCCCACCAATCTTTTCAGGGAACAGGACTACATCTTTGTTTTCTGGAAGACCCAGGATGGAAACACGCTCAAAGGTTTCAAAATCTTCCGTCCGAGCCAAAATACTGACACAGTCATAGGCAGAGTAGCCCACATAGGTGATGTAGAAAGATCCATCCAGTTGTGTGATGCGCGGATCTTCAATGCTGCAACGCTCTACTACCTTATACGTTCCTTCTTTAGCCGGTAGCAAAGCAGGTTGAGGATCGGGGGTGAAATTCAATCCATCCAGACTTCGTGCTGTCCATAAATAAGAAGAACCACTCAGATCTTCAACCCGGGTCAAGAGAATATACTGGTCATTCCCTTTAACGATCCCGGCATTGAAGACTGAGTTTACGGGCGTTGGGAAAGCAGCCGCCGTTAATACAGGATTCTTTACGTATCTTCGAAGTAAGTGTGTTTCGATCATTGGATTTCCATTATTGATTCGATTTTTCCTGACAACCGCAAGATTCGCGGATAACCAGTTCGGTTGTAACGAGGGTCTTGGTGGGCGGGAGACCCGACTGCTGAATGCTGTTCACCAAACATTGAGCTGCTAAATACCCCATGCGTTGCGTGAAGATCTTGACAGTGCTCAAAGATGGCTGATTGGCTGCCGCCCAACTGATATCGTCAAAACCCATAACTGCCAGATCGTGGGGAGTTGAACGTCCCTGTTTCGCCGCAGCTCGAATGGCACCGATCGCCACAGAATCATTGACACCGCATACAGCAGTCAGATCCGACCACTTATTCAATGCTTGCTGCATCATGGTCTCTCCGCTCGCGATGGTAGTTTCTTCCGCATGGATCACTCTGGCTTCCAGACCAAATTCCTGCATGGCTCTTTCATAACCACGCAGTCGCTCGCGGTTGCTGACCCATTCATTCGGTCCCGAAAGAAATGTTATCTTTTTGTGATGGTGTTCTTCGATCAGATGGTGAACCCCAGAATACGCTCCCCCTTCATCATCAGTGAGAACACAGTTTACCGGGTATTGTGAAAGAGAGTTATCCACCAGTACAAATGGGATACCAGTGCTTGCAATGCTCATAATAGATGATGCTTGAATAAAAGGTCCTGCCAAGATGAGACCATCCACCAATCGCTGGTTGATGATGGGCAAATTTTGCGGCTGTTTTTCTTTTTCATCCAACAGGGTAATTAAGATATGGTAGCCATTCTGGGTAAGATAATCCTCAACTCCCGAGAGAATTAATGGATAAAAAGGATCATCAGAAAAAGCATATTTTTCTTTATGCACAATGAAACCGATCGTCTGCGATTTGGAAGTGACCAGGCTACGTGCCAGTTGATTGGGGTGGTAATTTGCTTCAGCAGCAGCTTTAATCACCTTTTCGCGTACTTCCGAACTCACGCCCGGTTGGTCATTCAATACCCGCGAGATAGTTGCTGTGGATACTCCGACTTGTTTGGCGATCTGTTTGAGATCCATATTTCTTAACCTTACGTAATGTTATTGTAAACGATTACGTTAATAATACAGTTTTATATTTAAAAGTCAAGACCCGCATCACGACGCTTACCCATTCCATAAAGACTTCATATACTCGATCGGGAATTCTCTTTCAGGTTCAGTATGTTATACTGAATTGAAAGGGTGCAATCCCTTGAGAATAAGTCACCTGGTTTCGCGACCGTAGAGGTGGCTTATTCATTTAAAAAGGTCTGTTCATTTATCTATATTATTTCTCCTTTCATCAAATGCTGTGGCTTGATTGGCGAATGATCAATTTTGGGGTGATGAGAGAGCAGATCGGATCGGGCATTTTGCCTTCTTCCAATTGATACACCAGCATTTCAATTACTTTTTGTCCGATGTCCCACATCGGTTGCTGAACGGTTGTCAGCGAAGGGCGTAAATACTGTACGATTGGATTGTCATCAAAGCCAGTCACCGCCACTTCTTCTCCGGGGATCAAGCCCTGCTTTTGGATGGCAGCCATGGCACCCATCGCCATATAATCATTCAATGCTACAATGGCATCCGGTCGCAGAGGAAGGGGCAACTGCATGAGTTCATCACAAGCTTGATACCCAAATTCATAATTTCCCCCACCGCGTACAATTAATCGAGAGTTGACCGGAAGCCCACATTCTTCCATAGCTCGAAAATATCCAGACATACGGTTGTTACCCACCCGCGAATCTTCTGGCCAAGCCAGCGCTGCGATCTTCCGACGCCCTCCCTCAAAAAGATGCATCACAGACTGGTAAACCCCCTGCCCACCATCCACATCAATATAAGGGAAGACTACTTCGTCATTCGATCGACCAAAACCAACGAATGGAAAATTACGTTCAAGTAGAAAATTGATACGCGGGTCGTTGTATTCAATGGAAGAGAGAATAAAACCATCCACCCGTCCCGTATCAATGAGCTCAGAATACACCGCCAACTGTCGTTCATTGTCTTCATGGTAGGGGAAACATAGCAAATAGTATCCATCCTGTTCTGCAGTATGGAACATGGATTGCAGGAATTGGTCAAGAATAGGGTTGGTCAAACCATGCGGTGAAGGGCTCCAGGTATATCCGATGGTGCGTGAGCGCTGAGAACGCAGTGAACGTGCGGTGTAATTAGGGCGGTAACCTAATTCTTCCACTGCCATCCAAATGCGTTCGGCAGTTTCAGGCAATACTTCCACTTTGTGGTTAATGACCTTGGAAACTGTCTGATAAGAGACATCTGCTTTAGCAGCGACCTCTTTGATGGTTACTCGTTTCACTCTACCTCTTCCCCTTCATGCGAACGTTCGCATGAATTCTTTTATACTATACCTGATTCCATATCAAAAGTCAATAACATGGATTTTTGAGGATCGTACTTTAAATTATTAATTTTTTATTACAACTTGTAGTGGAAGATCTTTTTTCGCTATAATGGAATTAGAGTAATCAGACCTAATATATTCTAAAGGAGAATAAAATGAAAGGGAATGCAAAAGTAATCGAAACGCTAAATAAAATGCTGGCGGATGAACTGACCGCCATTAACCAGTACATTGTACATGGTGAGATGGCAGCCAACTGGGGTTACGCTGTCCTGCATGAGATCGACGAGAAACGTGCCATTGATGAGATGAAACATGCCGAGATGTTGATCGAGCGTATCCTCTTCCTGGAAGGAACACCAATCGTGACTGAACTGAAAGCAATTCATATTGGAGAAGATGTAGAGGCGCAGATTAAAAATGACCGGGCTGCCGAATTCGATGCCATCAACGCTTATAATGCCGCCATCAAAGTAGCCGGGGAATTCGACGATTTTGGCACCCGCGAGTTATTTGAGAAAATCCTGAAGGATGAAGAAGCTCATATTGATCTGCTCGAAGCGCAGGGCGATCAGATCAAGCAAATGGGTATCCAGATCTTCCTGGCAGAACAATTGGAAGATTAAACAACAAAGAAGTCGGAGAAAATTCTCCGACTTCTTTTATTTTCAGCATAGGCAAAATTCTATTGATTCAGCAGTTCCCGTAAAATAGCCTGCGTCACTTTCGGGTCAGCTTTCCCGTGCATTTCGCGCATCACCTGCCCCACGAACCAACCGATCAGGCTTTCTTTGCCATCTTTATAAGACTGCACTTCATTGGGGTTCTGCGCAACGACCTTTTCACAAACCACACGGATGACTGCATCATCACTCACCACTGCCAATCCCAATTCCTCCACCAGTTTCTGCGGGTCTTTTCCACTTCCCTGTATCCTGGGCAGCAGGCTTTTTGCGGTTGTAATGTTGATCTTTCCTTCATCAGTGAGATGCACCAGGTTCGCAAGGTAAGCGGGGATCAGTTTCATCTCCGCCATACTGATTCCCAGCTCATTGCGCATGCGCAGCACATCGTTCATCAACCAGTTTGAGATCTTCTTGGCATCCCCTTTATAGAGTTTTACTGCTTCTTCGAAATAATCCGCCAGGTCGCGATCGGCGGTGAGAATATCTGCATCATATTCCGGTATTTGCATTTCGGTCATCAAACGAGCACGCCGTTTCAAAGGCAACTCCGGCAAATCTTTCAATATTTCCTGCTTCCACTCATCACTGATCTCCAGGGGCAACAAATCGGGTTCGTGAAAATAACGATAATCTGCCTCCGTTTCCTTGGAGCGCATCATGCGCAACACACCGGCATTGTCATCCCAGTCCAGCGTCCAGGGTTTGATCGTATTGCCTTTTCCGACTTCTTTGATCTGGCGCTCGATCTCTTTGCGGATGGCATCTTTAACTGCGTCAATGGAATTGACATTCTTGATCTCGGTCTTGGTGTTCAATACGCAGCTGCCCTTTTCTCGAATCGAGACATTCGCATCGCAACGTAAATTGCCCTTTTCCATATCTCCTTCCGAAATACCCAGCCAGCGCAGCAGCTGGCGTAAACGAATAAGATACTGCCCTGCTTCATCGGCAGAGCGCAGATCGGGTTCGGTAACCATTTCAACCAGCGGAACACCGCAGCGGTTGAAGTCTACATAACGCTGGTTGTTTTCTTTTTTTGTCTTTCCTGCATCTTCCTCAATGTGCAGTTTATTAATACGTACCCGGCGCACATACCCTTCACCATTTGCATCCACCGTAGCCGGGATGGGCAGCTCCAAATAGCCACCTCTAGCAAGCGCTTGGTCATACTGCGAGATCTGGTAGCCTTTAGGAAGATCGGGGTAAAAATAGTTTTTACGATCAAAGAAAGAGAGTGCCTGGATATCAGCATGCATGGCGGCTGCCAGCAATACCGCTTTCTCCACCACTCTTTCATTCAAAACCGGCAACACACCTGGTAACCCGGTGCACACGGGGCAAATATTGCTATTCGGTATATCTTCCCATGAATCCGCTTTACAGGAGCAAAAAATTTTGGTCTGGGTATTTAACTGGATATGGGTTTCCAAACCGATCACAGCTTCGTATTCAATGCTCATGGTTAGTTTCCTTCCAGTACAGCGGGTTTCTTCTTGCGCCACTCTTCGTTTTCAGTAGCCATCTCGTAGGAGCGGGCAATACGCAGCAGTTCCACTTCGCTGAAATCTGCCCCCAGTAGCTGAATCCCGATCGGCAGCCCTTCTTGCGAAAAACCCGCAGGAATGGATATACCCGGAACACCGGCATGGTTGGCTGGTACCGTGAGCTGGTCAGCATACTGCATCATGACCGAATCGCCATATACGGCTGCCATCCCAAACGCAGTGGTTGGAGTGGTGGGGGTTAACAGAGCATCCAATTTATATTTTCCTTGTGGATCAAACACTGTTTCAAAATCCTGACGAATGAGTGTACGCACTTTGAGAGCACGCTGGTAATATTGCTCTGAATACTGTGCTGCACTGACATACATACCCATCAGGATGCGTAATTTCGGCTGTGAACCGAATCCCTCGCCGCGTGAGCGGCGGTACATTTCTTTCAAATCGGTCACCGGATGTTGTGTGCGGTAGCCGTATTTCACTCCATCAAAACGATGCAGATTGGATGCTGCTTCTACCCTGCTGATCACAAAATAGACCGGGATGCCAAAGCGTGTGTTAGGCATAGGTATATCCTCAATGATCTCTGCTCCCATTTCCCGATAGATTTGCGCCGCTTTATAAACCGCATCCTGCATTTCTTGTGGTAAAGCCTTTTCAACATACTCCCCGCTTTCAGGGTCAGGAAAAGTGATGCGGAAATAATCGAGCGAAAGCCCAATGCGCATTCCGGTAACACCTTTTTCGATATCCTTTAGATAATCAGGCACAGCTTTTACCGTTGCGGTTGCATCTGCTCTATCTGCCCCTGCAATGACCTGCAGCATGAGTGCCGTGTCTTTTACATTTCGTGCAATGGGTCCAGGGCAATCCAGAGAAGAACCAAAAGCAATTAACCCATAGCGAGATACGCGTCCATAGGTTGGTTTCATTCCTACCACCCCACAAAACGCGGCGGGTTGGCGAATGGAACCGGCAGTATCCGTACCCAGCGAAAGCGCCCCTTCCCCTGCAGCCACCGCTGCCACACTACCTCCAGAAGAACCGCCAGGTACCTTTGAAAGATCCCATGGATTGCGCGGGCTGGGCTGAAAAGCAGAAGATTCACTGGAAGAACCGTAGGTGAATTCGTCCAGGTTCACTTTACCCAGCATCAAAGCCCCGGCGGCAGATAAGCGCGCTACCGGAGTGGCAGTATAGGGAGCAGTGAAATTCGCCAGAATACGTGATGCGGCTGTAGAAGGGGTCCCGCGCACGCAAAAGATATCTTTTACTGTGAAGGGAACACCTGCCAGCGGTCCGGCATCCTGCCCCTGCGCGATCTTTGTATCCACTTCACGAGCTTGCTTACGAGCGATCTCATCGGTATGTGTGATGAAGGCATGGACTTTCTTTTCATCATCCGGTTCTGATTTTGCCTCCAAACTACCGGGGCGCCCATCAACCTCTTCAATACGCGCCAAGCTGCTATCCAATATTTCTTCAGCAGAGACCTGGCGTGTTCGCACCAGTTCCGCCAGTTCCAATGCAGATAAAGCATTCAGGTCTGTCATTATTCCAGCTCCGTGGTTGGAATATCCGGCACGACGATGTATCCGTCTTGCAGATCAGGTGCTTGCTCTAGGATCTCATTCGTATTTTCACAGGCAATCCATGTATCGTTACGCAAAGCGGGTTTACCATCTTTGCCATATTCCACACCATGTGTGGTAATAGGAAGGTCTTCGGGCAGCGGAATCGCTTCCAGTTCTCGAATGGCATCCAATTGATGATTCATTTGTTCATGCAGGTAGGTCTTCTCATCCTCTGCCAGTTCGAAAGCTGCCAGATCTACCAGATGATCAAACACTTCGCGGGGAATCAAATCGTCTTTATTCTTCATGATCACTCTCTCAGATAATTTCATTCTGAGGTGAGTATAACCAAGAATAAAGTCGTGTCAAGTTCTCTAAACTAGAGAAAGCGGAAAGATGATACGATTAATCATGAATGAGAAAAAATCAGGCAATTCATAAAATCTGTCCAAATTTTGATGAATCTTGAGTATATTGGAATCATGAAAAATAAATCGAAGTGAAGAAATCATGCGCACAATCGATAATCGCGAACGAGAAGTAAAATTTTTTATTGCTGATCTTAATGAGATTTCCGCTCGGTTGATTGCAGCCGGAGCAGTTCTGACCAAAGAACGCGTCTATGAATACAATTTGCGTTTTGACACCCGCGATCACAGCTTGCGTAGTCGGCATCAGGTGCTGCGTCTGCGGAAGGATGATCAGGTACGCCTGACTTTCAAAGATCAAGCTGATCTATCCGAAGGGATCGCTAACCGGCAGGAACTGGAAATAACCGTCAATGATTTTGAATCCACAAAAAAAATCCTGGAAGCGCTGGGGTTTGTCGTTTTTTTGATCTATGAGAAATACAGAACAACTTACCAGTTCGGGGAATGTGAAGTAGTCCTTGATGAACTACCCTTCGGTTTTTTTGTTGAAATTGAGGGGTTGACCGTGGATGCGATTCATACTGCAGTCAGTGAATTAGGTTTGGATTGGGGAAAACGCATTACATTAAGCTATCTGGAATTATTCGACAATCTTAAAGTAAATAAAAAACTTCAAATTGAGAACATTGTTTTCGAGAGTTTTAGAAATACAGCATTCGTTGAATCTGACTTTATCAAAAAAGTAGATTAGTTTTTCCCGCTACGTTCATTTATTCAATATTTGCAAGACCTCATTCCCTGTATCTTCATCAATGATCAGGTCAGTGATAAATCCTCCCCGGCTGGCTCCTATGATGGAGCGCGCCTTACGAGGTCCGCCTGCTGCCGCTAACACCCTGGGAGTGTTTTTTAAAATATTGAGTGGAATACTGATAATTTCTTGTTTTAGATAATCAATGACTTTCCCATTCATATCAAAGAAACGCATACAAATATCACCCACCGCTTTCTTCTCAAGCAGTTGGGTTTTTTCCTCATCATCCACATAACTTTCAAAAATGATATTGCGTTTAAATGGCGGCGCTTCGCCAATGCCAACCAGAGCTAAATCTAGATTTTCCCAATTCGAGATCACATTCTGCACATCACGAGATTTTAATAGGTCTCTGCGGATCTCTTTATTTTCGATGATCCCCGGTACATGTAACTGCAGCCAGGTCCCTCCGCAAATATCAGCAACTCTCTGGGTAATTTGATGGACCTGAAAACTTGGGTTAATCTGCCCCACTCCACCCAGAAGAGGGATGAATTGAAGATCACCTCGAACAGCCGTTTCCATCGCCAGTGAAACCTGGAACATCGTTCTCCCCCATCCGATGCCGATTTTATGAACAGTATTATCAATTACCTTACCAAAATACCAGGCCGCATTGATTGCAATATTTTTCTGCGTTATTCCGGGATTTTTCCGACTACCATGAACCACAATAACATTCTGCAATTGCAGCACATCGCGTAAATGATTGGCTAATTCAGAATCCCGATATAAGGGATCAATAATGCTGATCTGAACAATATTTTCATCTTCAGCTTCCTGCAACAGCTTGGAGATCGTTGGACGTGACAAGTTAAATTCTTCAGCTATCTCTGCTTGAGTTTTTTTGTTTACATAGTATTCTCTTGCGATTGTAACCAGTCGGTTAATTTCTTCTCGAGTGGGCATTTTTAATCTCCATGCGCCAGTATCCTTTTATTTTAACGTAGTATCCATTTCATCCAAATGAAGAACTTTTAACATCTCCAGAGTTGGTTTCCCGGTCTCTTTCTGCAAACCTATTTGCCCATAATAAGCATCCAGTGCGTTTTCAAAATCGCCCTTTCTTAATTTTACTCCATCCGTCGCACCACCCATCAATGGTTGGAAAAGCTTTAAGGGCAGTTTGTCATCTGCTCTTGTAAATCCTTCCCGATAATTAAAGATTCGCATTAAATGAATGCGTCGCATGCCGATGTCTAGAAAATCACGAATCGTCATTTTCCAGCCTGTAATCGCGTTAAGAATATCCACTAGGTCTTGTGGACCATATAACTGCCATCCTGCTCCATATACAAATTGACAGGCACATAATGAATCCATACTGGAATATAAACACTGGGTAATGGAAGCATAGCGGGCTTTTTCTTCGTTAAGCACATTTTCTGGTTGTGGGTTATTCAGCATCAAAGCAGCCATTCTTTCATTGGGTTGTGTATATGCTGCATCATGCTCACTTGATTGATGATCTGCACCAAATGGATTTACAGCGTAGATCAACCCCAGGCTGGCTTTATTTTGCGGCATATGTGCCGGTAATTCCTGACCTTTTACCGTTATCAAGAAATCCTGTGTGCCATTTCCTAACATAGCAGCAGCTTTAGCTGATCCTTCCGAAAGAATCCTCCCAATTCCCTCACGATAAGCAATCTTTTTTACAAGAGCTGCAGCAGCTTCATGATTTCCGAATTTCAACTCTAATCCATCCAGTTGAGCCGCGCTTAGCTTTCCCTTTTCAAAACACTCCATCGCCCATGCAATGGTTGCTCCGCAGGTGATCGTGTCCATACCGTACATATTGCACAATTGATTCATATACGCGACGGCATGTAAATTACTGATCCCACAATAGCTACCAAAAGTTGCCAGAGTCTCATACTCTGGACCACCATAGACTTCATCTACGGGATAAAGTGCAGAGTTGATATGCACAACTGGTTTGCAGCGCACAACACATCCATAACAGGTATCACGTTTCACCAGAATTTCTTTATTGATTGTCTCTCCATCCAGATTCTGACAGTCATCAAAAACGCCACTGCTGTAATTCCTTGTCGGCAACCCTCCAACCTGGCTCTGCCACGCCACAGCGCCAGCCGTACCGGATAGGCTCAAACCAAAAGAACCAGATTGTTTGAGATTTTGAACACCGGAGCGTGCTAATTCTCTCAGCTTTTCCGAATCTGCTAGGGTTGGTTTGACAGTTCCGCGTACAGCGATCGCTTTTAGATTCTTACTGGCCATTACCGCGCCCATTCCGGTTCGACCATTGGCACGGTTGGCATTGGTCATGATCGATGCAAATCGCACGCCATTCTCTCCGGCAATGCCACATTGCGCAATTTGAATTTTAGGATCGCCCAATTCCTCGCGGATCAGAGACTCAACCTCCGCAGTCATTCTTCCCCATAGGTAGGTCGCTTCTCTGATTTCAACTTGACCATCATTGATCCAAAGATATACGGGAAATTGTGAACGACCTTTAATAATGATCGCATCAAAACCGGCAAATTTTAATTCAACTGGGAAAAAACCGCCGCTCTGAGAATCACCAATGGCGCCGGTCAGGGGGGATTTAGCGGTAACATTCATTCTGCTTAATCCAGAAATCGGAGCGCCAGTTACAACACTGACAGAAAAAACCAGGGCGTTCTGTGGACTGAGTGCATCAATATGAGCCGGAGTGTTCTTCAAAACGTAATATACCCCTAAAGCACTACCCCCTCCCAGCATTTGGTAAAGTATTTCTTCGGGAAAGATTACTTTCCAGCTTTTTGCCGATAGATCAACCTCAAGTATCTTACCCGTATATCCAAATGGCATGAAATCCTCAATTATTTCCTTTTTAAAAAGAGCTGCCGGGTATTTTCAGCAGCTCCTTATTTTCGATCTCTTTGTTCAGCTCAGATATTTCACTGCATCTGTAACCGATGAACCTTCATGGACTACCGCTGCTATGGCTCGAGTTATGGCGCCGGGAGTTTTATGAGCCCATATATTTCGGCCGATTGCCACACCGGATGCACCTTTATCCAGGCAAAGCGCTATCCGCTCCAGTAAAGGTAATGGATCTTCTGACTTTACCCCGCCCAATACAACCAGTGGAACAAGCGAGTTCTCGATAACGCTTGTGAAACCACCCGTATTATCAAGATAGAAAGTTTTGATGACATCGGCTCCAGCTTCGGCGGTAACCCGCACACAGGAAGATAACTTTTCAACGGTGTTCCATTCCTTGCCGCCATTCATTCCACCGGGAAAAACTTCTGCCATCACGGGCATGCCCCATGCATCGGCAGCGTTTGCAAGCCTCGCAAAATTATTAAGACTGGATGGATCTTCAGGCGAAAAAGGATAAACCATGCATTTCAGCATATCTACACCCAACCGCAAACCCTGATCCACGAAATCAGTCACATTTGAATATCCGCTCTCCATACTTAAGATCACAGGGAAATCGATTATTTTAGGTTGTATCTTTCGAATGGTACCCAAGGTCGCCATGACCGCATCCGCTCCCGCTGTATGAATCTCTTGAATATACCGCCCAGGATCTTGAAGACCCAAGACAACATCCGGCATGTAAGCGGCATGGTCCATAGCTACAATGAATGTGCGACCATCCGATTTGAAGATCCGTTGCATTCTACGCTGCTTTCCAAATTCCATTTTCTTTTCCTCCATTAATGTTCCAATGATCCCAGATACCGAAAACACTGGTCTTTTATAACCAATGAATCCGTCAGAATTTTTTTGATCTCATCATATTGATTACGATAATTCAACACTTCCAGAAAGAAAGGAAGACTGACTCCTGCAATAATATGGTCGATTTCTCGTTTCACAGCAACCGATGCATTCCAGGGTGTTCCAAACGGAATATCAACCAGGAAGATAATGCCTTTTTCAATATCTTTCAATGCAGTAATCCCCTGCTGTACCTTCGAGATGAAATTCGATAAACCGTCCCCTTCTTCAAGACCTACGACACCAATATTCTCTTGACTACCCATGATCATGGCACTGGCACGTAACCATGCAGCCGCTAAACCATCATGGCTGACCAATAAAACTGGAATCGGTATTATTTCAGCCATTGTTTCTTACTCCACAATTATTGCTTTTAAGATATTTTGTTGTTCAGCCTGTTCGATCGCTTCGCCGACCTGATCGAGATGAAAAATAGATGATAACACCGGTTCGAGGTCGATCTTCTTTTCATTAATCAATCTTGAGGCAAGTCGATAGTCTTTTGTCCGGAATCCTGATGAGCCAACAAGAGATACTTCTTTGTAATGTGTTATATACGATGGAATGTTGATCATGCTTTGTTTAGGAAGACCGCCAAACATGTGATAATATCCGCCAGCACGCGGGCAATCAAAAGCCGACTCGACCACTTTTTCATTGGCGATGGATGCAATAACAACATGTGGTCCAAAGCCATCGATACTTTTTCGTGCAAAATCACCAAGATTTCCTACTTCATTTGGGTCACAAACAATGGCACCCAGTTCTGCAGCGAAAGTGCGTCGGTGAGCATTGGGTTCACTGAGAATAATTTTCGTCGCTCCCCAGGTTTTTGTAACGATGACATGCAAAATACCCATGAACCCACCGCCGATCACCATGATCGTCCAACCTGGCTGCCAATGACATGATCGCAATGAAAGAACAATACAAGCAAGCGGCTCAGCCAGAGCGGCTGCTTGATACGAAACATCCGGAGAGATCTTCCAACCGGTTTTATACATAAGGTCACGTGGAATAAACAATTTTTCAGCGAAACACCCATTTGTCGTAAAAACTTTATTTTGGCACAATTCTTCGTGGTCATCAAGACAAAAATTACAAAAGCCACAGCCAGCATAAGGCGCTGCAGAAATGCGCTCGCCAATTTTATAATCATCCATCGTTGAGGCAATCACCTCGCCTGCGAATTCATGCCCCAATATCATGGGAGGTTCCATGCCAAATCGCAATCCTTTGAATGCCTTGATGTCTGTCGCACATACACCACTTGCTTTTACCCGAATCATGATGCCGTCACCCATTTCTGGATCAGGATAATCAGGATCAAGAATTATTTTTCGTGGTTCGGTGTACACTGCTGCTTTCATATTTCCTCCAAATTTAAGGGGAGCTGTTGGAGCAAACCAGCTCCCCATCTACGAAACATTACCAATAAAACGGTATTATCCGAGCCATCCAAGAGCTTTGAGAGCTACGGTAAGTACCATTAAGATCACCATTACCCACAATGGATTGAGTTTCTTCTTCAAGAGCCAGTAAACAAGGAACAACAATCCAAGCGGCAATAATTTAGGAAGAATGGAATCAAAAACCCCTTGCAGATTTACTCCACTCCCTTCCGCCTCTGTACCGAACAACACAACCGGTGTAGAAACACTGATCAATGTCGTTACCATCACACCTGCAACGAACATGGCTACGATCTTGGCACCTTCGGTGAATTTCTGGATCAACTTGCTGGTGCGGATCTTCTCAACAATTTCCGTACCGCTCTTGTAACCCCAGATGAATGGGTAGAAGGTTCCTAAAATCGCTTCAGCAGCGATCAGGAAAGCAAACACAAATCCCAGCATATTACCTTGCAATGCCAGATTGGCGGAAACCGCCAGAATGATGGGATGCACTGTTCCCCAGAAGAAAGAGTCACCGATACCAGCAAAAGGACCCATCAGTGCTACTTTGAAACCGTTAATAGCTTCTTCGGTTACGCCCTCATCATCATTGGTTTTAGCTTCTTCCATGGCAACCATAACACCCATGATTAGCGCACCAAAATACGGGTGAGTGTTGTAGAAAACCATGTGGCGTTTCAAACCTTCTTTGAGCTTGTCACCGGTAATTCCGAGACCGCGGAAGACAGGAACCATAACCTGTGTCATACCCAAAGCCATTAGCCGTTCATAGTTGTAGTTACCTGCAAAGTTATTGACGCGCCAAAGAGCACCATACAGGTCTTTTTCATTCAGTTTCTTTAGTTTGGCGTCCATGTTATATACCCTTCTCTTTCTTTCCTTCTTCGTTTGAAGATTTGAGCTGGACGAAGATGATGGCAATCACCACACCTAAGATAGCTCCAGCAACAGCGTTAAGGTTCAAATAGACTGCTGCAATAAAGCCCAAGAAAAAGAAAGGCCATACTTCTTTTGATGCAATGATTAACAGCAACATGGCAACACCAAGTGCGGGTAAAACACCACCAGCGTAGCTCAATCCGTCTGCCAGCCAACCGGGGATGATATCCAGTAATTTTGCTGCTGCATCAATACCCAAACCAACACCCAAAAACGCAGGGATCACATTGGTCAAGGTCCAACCCGTACCATTCAAGGTGTTCAAAATGTCAATTCCTTTTGCATTGCCGTTTGCTGCCATTTTGTCGCCCCAGTGGCAAAAGACAACATTCAAACTCATGAGTGCCAGGGTCAGTAATTGGCTCACAACAGCAATTGGCACAACCAACGCCAGTGCTTCACCGGTTGACGCGCCGGTCAGAATGACCAGTGCGGTCGATAGAATGGATGCCAGATAGGGATTTGGTGGTATCGAAGCGCCAACAATAAATACACCAATGAACATAGCTTGTACGGTTCCACCGACGATCAGACCTGTTTTTAGATCGCCCAACACCCAACCGGTCAGTGCGGCTGGAATCACCACAGCATAGCTAAACGCATCATTCACTCCACGCATTAACAATAACCACCAGGTCATCGCTTTGCTTTCTTTTTTAGAAAGTACTGTGATGAGTTGAGGAAGATAATACAAAACGAGTGCCCAGCCACCGGCAACAGTCGCTACTAAAAAAGCTTCCTTCCACATAAATTATTCTCCTTTTTTAATGATCGATTTATAGATTTAATTTTGCAATTTTTTCGGTTGGAACCATCTGCACCTCCATCTCCACTCCTCGAGTTTGTAATTCTCTAAATGCTACAGCTTCGTCATCTTTTGCATAGACTACTTTTGCTAAACGGGTTGTTCCCGACCTGTTCTGTAAACCACCAATGTTAATTTTGTTGATCTGCAATCCCTTATCCATCAACGTAACAATATCCACCGGTGTAGGGGTTATGATGAGATATTTACAATTTGGCTGTTCCACAGTAATACGTTTTACCGTATCTTCCGGCGAAAGCAGTAAAATTTGTTTTCCTGGAATTTGCGCCACCGAAAAAATTGTCTGATACATCGGATCTTTGGCTATTTTCTCGTTGGCAATGATGATTACATCTGCTGGATAAACGCGCAGCCAAGCAGTTGTAACCTGCCCATGAATCAAACGATCGTCAATTCGGATAAGGGAAATATTATTTTGCATGCTTTTAATATAGCATGAAAAACACATTTGTCAAGCACATATGTAAAATTATTAATCTCGGCATTCCATCGAATAAACCATTCACCCTAGCGGTCGACTCGGAATTAATATTCTATATTAAATACAAATACACCTGGAAGAACCAGACATAGGGTAGATCAAACCCTTATGATGATTTTTCTATTCGATCTGTTCCCAGATATCAGCCGGAACGAGCAGCTTTATCTGTTCCTCAAGCGCATAATAGATTTTTCGTTCATTTTGTGAGAGCACAGATACGCTGGGAATGATATATTTTTCTCCGTTCACTTGTAGCTTTACTTCTGTTGTGCTACCGCCTAAAAGAATCTCTTCCGATTCTTTCCAATCATTCCGAAGAATATTATTCTCCTTTAACCAGGTATAGAAATCGCTCCAATCTTGCAATGCGACAGTAAAAGCGAATGTTTCTTTTTTTCCCTCAATTTCCTCATATCCCCTTTGAAGAGTTAATTTTCCATTCCCATCAGGATCGATTTCAATTTCATAGTGATAATAATACTCGGGTGCCAGTGCGCCCGTATTCCAGTAATAGTAAAGCATAAAATCTTCAGGGCTGGTTTTGGGAGTTTGTGAACATCCTGCGGTCATTAAGGCTCCCACAACAAGAAGAAAGATAATGGATTTTCGGCAAATCATATTCACTCCACTTATTTTATAATCATAACGAATAAAAGGAAATTTTGTTCCCATGAATCAAATATTATTAATGCTGCTAGGGGGAGATCGTCGTTCCATTGGACGTGCCGATGAAGTCGTACAGATTATCCTGCAGCAACCAAAGAAATTTGATGATCTTTTTCAGGGATTTTATGAGCACGATCCCATCATCAAAATGCGGACTGCGGATGCGATCGAAAAGATTACAACGGAAAAGCCGGATCTTCTGATCCCCTATAAACAAAAGATCATTGACCTGATCGAAAAAATCGATCAAATCGAAGTCCAGTGGCATTTTGCACAAATCATCCCTCGTTTACCTCTCTCTGAAATTGAAATTTATAAAGCCTATCAGATGATAGAAAATTATCTTCTAAGCACCAGTGCCATCGTGAAAACTTTCAGTTACCAATGCTTATTGGAACTAGCATTACAAGAACCTGCCCTATTACCGCAAACCAGAAAGCATCTAGAAATTGGGATGACAAGCCCAACAAAGGCCGTTCAATCCAGATGCCACAAGTTATTAAAGGAAATTGAAAAACATGAAAAACAATGAAAGATCAGCGCACGAACCCATTTTCCCATTCATTCCAGACGAAACACCTTTTGTTCAAAAAAAATCATCAAAATGGTTGCGAGTTCTCGTGATTATTGGTCTTGTCTATGGTGTGGGGATCTCAATTTTCGGGACTGCTGCCAATCCAAGCGGTGAAAATTTAACAATGCTGATAGCAATTATTTTCAGTGGATTCTATTCTTTGTTGTTATTTCTCAGTCGAAAATTATGGCTTCCGGCTATTATTACTGATGAAAACGTATCCAGGAATGCGACAGTTTTTGCAATCGCCAACGCATTTTTCATTCGCTTCATGGTCAAGTTCTGTGCGCAATTAATCCAATCGTCCATCGATAGTGAATCCATAATCTCAAGCTCCAATCTTTTTGTCACCATTCCCTGGCTGGTTGGAATCATCCTGTTCTTCATTCCTGTACAAAAGAAATACCGATTTTCATGGCCAATGATTATTCTTTTATGTGGCTTTTATGAATTCATCGTAGAAATTTGGTTGGATGGATTATTGATCCCTCTTTTATCTGGGCAATCAATCAGTATTCTATATACCTTAAGTGATCTCCTCATTTTTGGTTTTTGGCAATTCGCAATTCTCTATAGCCCGATCTTTCTTGTGATCGGATGGATCTTTGAAGAATTACCGATTCTGGAAGAAGAAAAGAGGAAACCAACGCAATATGCATTGAAACCGTTGATCTGTATCTTGCCTTTCTCTGTCTATTTTCTAATTATGTATCTTCTATTTGCATAATTGATCGATATTTTACTTAAATAAAAAGAGAGGATCATTTCCACTTGATCCTCTCTTTTACTTAATTTAGTCAGGGGTTGCTGTTGGCAATGGCATTGCATTCACATAATAGTAAAAACCACAGAAATTTTCTCCGTTGTCATTTACCATATACCACTGCGTCCGATATTGTCCGGGTGTAATCGGGACTTTCACATCCACCATAATTTGAATGGTGTCATACATGGGCACATCTTCTGTTAATGTAAATGAATGGGTTGGGCTTAAATCGGAATAGCCGGTCCAATGATAGTAATAAGTTCCAGCTTTCCATGTAGCTACTCCAACATTCTTCAAGGTCCAATACACATCCAAGTCAGCACCTACATACTGGTTTCCATCCAATGGATTCTGCCCGACTACTTCACAAATATACACATCGGGAGTTGCGGTAGGAATAGGTGTACCAGATGATGAGCTGCTGCTACTGCTGCCACTACCACCACTGCTGCTCACGCGAATTGTTGCCGTTGGGATGACTGCAGCATTGGTTGTTGCAATCGGTGTAATGGTCGGTAATTCGGATGTCGGAGCTTCTTTGCCAGCCGCTGCATCCGCTGTCATTTGGCTCACCGCTGTTTGAACAGCTTGGGTTTTCACAGCACCGAGGTCCGGTGTAGCTTCTTCTGACGCAGCCTTCTGGGTGCAGGCAGATAAGATAACCACTGCCATTATCAGGAAACTAACCATGACTTTCGTTCTTTTCATTATGTACCTCCAATCTCCTTCTTTTAATTATAAAGGAAGGAGAAGCAGCAGAAATTGTCAACTGAATTCAATAAAATGTCAAGTCATGGAAACTTGAGAATTCAGGCAAAAAAATTGTTATATGCGCAAATGTGAAAAAAGTAATCTCGATCCGATGAATAACAGCACCAACCCACCCAGAATTTCGATCCTTTTTCCAAATTTTTCATTCAAACGATTCCCAAATCTCAATCCAATAACGGTAAACAAAAGAGACACAATTCCGATCATAAAACTGGAGAAGGCAATATTGGCTTGCAAGATGGATAAGCTCAACCCCACTCCCAAAGCATCAATGCTGGTTGCAATGGAAAGTAAAACCAGGGTACCCCCTCGTGTTGGATCACCTGTCATGTGCTCGGTTTCTTTTGACAGACCTTCGCGGATCATACGAATTCCAATCCAAGCTAATAAAAAGAAAGCGATCCAATGATCAAATTTTTCAATATATGGAAGAATAGTATTTCCCACCAACCAGCCTAACAAGGTCATGCCTGCTTGAAAAAAACCAAAATGGAATGATAGGCGAAAAACCGCGCGCTTGTCACAGGTAGGTAAAGAACAACCAATTCCTAAAGAAACCGCAAAGCAATCCATTGCCAAACTTACAGCAATGATTAATGTTAATACCCAATCCGCCATGTTTTCTCCGTAGGAGAATAATTTTACCAAATAATTATTTTTGCTTAAAGATAGGCTTATTTTAATTGAGCGAGAAAGAAAACGATTTTTAAAGAGAGCAGCTGGAGGGTGATCCCTCTCCAGCTGCTTGGTTGAACGTCTGCATCTAGCTGACCGATATCCAGTAGTGCAGACTCTTGTACACGAGTGAATACTCTTCGCTCATGCGTTGACAATGTGCATTATTTAGTCTTTTGAAAGTACGTAGTACCACTTGTTGGAGTACGCTGCGTTCGAATACCATCCGTTGACATAGGGTTGTAGATATGCACGAGTTTTAATGTGGTACAAAAGAATTGCCGGACAGGTCTCAAAGTACTTTTGATTGAATACTTCTTTGTAGAACTCATCACGTGCTACCGGGTCGGTTATCTGTACCCCTTCTACAGCAATCGCATTAAATTCCTGTCGTAATTCAGTAGGAAATGCTTGTTTGGTAGGATAGTAACCAACCGTGAAAGTATTCACCCAGTTATGGGTATCATAGTAATCACTGATCCATCCGATAATAAAGATCGGAACCTTCTTGGCATTGATGGCACGCAAGAATGCTGGCCATGGTAAACCAACTACTTCTACCACAAACTGTGGACCCGCTTCCTGCATACCCGTCTGGACGATCTCCGCAATGGTCTGGCGCAGGGTATTCCCTACGTTATAGACAGCTGAGAATCGGAAACCAAGGTCAAACAACTGCGTACCATCTTCAGAGGTCAGGCTGGATGCCTTCAGTTCCTCACGGCATTTTTCAATATCATAGGTATATTGGGGAGCATTCTCATCATATCCAGACATACCAGGCAACATCAGGGTTGGAGCACGAACTCCGTCACCTTGCAATACATCGTTCAGATAGGTTTCATAATCAAAGCAGTAGGCAAAAGCACGTCGTACATGTTCATCAGAGAAGAAATCTGCTGGAATTCCATCACCATCCAGTTTTCCACTACCAATGAATGAGTTGCCTCCTTCAGTATTGACACTAAAAGCGAAACCAATGTCAGTTCGTGTATTTACAGCTGTGATATCTGAGATCTTTATAAAAGGTAAGGTAGGATCGACCTCAACCGCCGGTTCGCCCGCCATGTATTCCTCATAGGTCTCTTCAGCACCGACAAAGCCATCCAGAATAGGCCAATCCTCTGTAGAACCGATCAAAAGGTTGTCAGAATCGCCAGCTTGGGCCATCGCCAGGCGAGTGCTAAATTCGCTCACTTGCTTAATGACAACTGTCTTCAATTGTGGGGCTCCAGTAGACATACCTTCCCACGCGGGTTCGGTTAGCCAGTAATCTTCATTGGCGGTTAGGACAACTTCATCTCCAGCAGTCCAATGATCAAGTTTATAAGGGCCGGTACCCATTGCAGAACTTCCGATGGGGTACTGGTTTAATTCTTCTGATGACCAGGCATAATTCTCAACCCAGGTTGCGCAATCGCCATTCCAACCACCATTTGCTCCTACCCAGGCTTCGCTTTGCACACTACCCCAATATCCAAGGAATGTGGCCAAGAAAGGTGCCCAGGGTTGGGCGAGTTTGAAGGTCACAGTATTGGTTGCGGGATCGGCAACAACGCGCGACTGGACGAATTCGCACACTGCGGTGAGGGTTTCAGGAGAATATGCACCCAATGCTGCACGATCATCGTAGGGAATCACGGCATCTGCACTTGTTACATAAGCATAGATCGCCGCTGGATCATCCAATGACACTCCAGCATCGTACGCTGCTACCAATTCACTGACATCCAAAAGTCCTGCACCGAAGAGGGGTTCCATCCACATCCATTGTGGTGAATCTGTCCCACCGGCTAATATGCTGCGTGCCCAGCTGAATGCGACATCCGCGACAGTCATATCGCTGCCATCATGGAATTTCACGCCTTCACGGATTTTAAATGTATAAGTCAATCCGTCTTCAGAAATACCACCATTTTCGATCGATGGAACTTCGGTAGCTAGCCATGGAACAAATTCGGTTACGGAATCTTTCTTATACCATAACAAGCGATCGTATACATTCTCGATCACTTCCCCACCAGCCGATTCGTATGCATGGGTAATATCCAGGGTATCAATATCACCGAAAGTTGTTTCGATCCATGTGGTTGGATCTTTGGATGTCACCACTTCAGATGTGCTTCCCTCAGATGTAGTTTCTGCTTCTGCCGCTGGTTCAGCTGGTCCACATGAAACCAGGAGGGTGGAAAGGATCATCAAGGCTGTTAAAAATAAATACCATTTCGACTTCATAATTTTCTCCTCTCATCTATTTGGAACTTTGGCATAACAAATTGCTTCGATAGGCTTTTTTACACCTCCTCAATTCGCTTTATCTCTCTAAATTTAATAAAAATTGCCCCCGCTGACATTATCCGCAGGGGCAATTAATAAACTAGACAAATGTACTATCTTATTTCACCAGGCGTTTGCGCAAAGCAATAGCCACAGCCTCCGATCGATTGGATACTTCCAGTTTTGCCAGAATATTGCTCACGTGGGCTCTGGCAGTTGAGCGGCTTATTACCAGGCGATCGGCAATTTCTGGATTACTTAATCCTTCCACAAGAAGTTTTAGAACTTCCATCTCGCGTTCTGTTAGGTCATCTCCAGTGCGTGGTTTTTGCGTCCCCATGACGAATTCACGGGTCACTTCAGGTGCCAACGCCGGTTTACCCCCATACACTGATCGAATGGCATCTGCCAATTCTTTACCACTAACATTCTTAAGCAAATATCCCATCGCTCCCACACGCATAATATCTTGGACCATATCAGTTTCTTTAAAACTGGTTAGCGCAATGATTTTAATACCCGGTTGGGATGCTAAGATTTCTTTCGTGGCCTCAATACCATCTTTCACAGGCATTACAAGATCCATTAGGACAACATCAGGTTTTGTTTTTTCACATATTTCAACGGCTTCTTGCCCATTACTGGCTTCCCCGATAATTACAATATCCAGAGTGATGTTCAGATATGAGGATAACCCTCTGCGAACAACATCATGATCATCGACCACAACCACTTTAATTTGTTTATCCATTCACCTGATCGTCCCTTCTTTCCTGCCAAGTCAATTGCATGCAAGTGCCTTTTCCTAAAACTGAGGTAAACTGTAAATCAGCACCAATCGCGATTGCTCTCTGGCGCATATTGGTTAATCCGAAACGACTTGCCGATGCATTTTCAGTGTCGAAACCTTTTCCATTATCTTCAATTTTTAATGTGACCATCTTAGTAGATCGCATATTTTTCCGAAGATTCAAATAAGTGCATTTTAATTGTATATGCACATGCCGCGCATCGGAATGTTTCATTATATTTGTCACGGTTTCTTGTGCAATTCTATAAAATCCAATTTGCACATCATCAGGCAATTTATATTTTCCTTTCATTTCTAAATCCACTGAGCAACCCGCTCGTCCACGAAGAATATTCGCTAATTGGTCTAGAAGATCTCTCAGATCCGTTTCAACAACTGCTGCGGGGCGTAGTTCAAGTAGCAGTGTGCGCATTTCCGCTAGCGCACTTTGGTTTAATTGGCGAAGATCGGTAATTAAACGCAAAGCTTCAGCTCTATCAAGGCTCCATCCTTCCGCAAGAGTATCAGCTATCAAGTTCGCGGAGAATAGGGTCTGTGTGATGGCATCATGGAGATCTCTGGCAATTCTATTACGCTCTGATACTACTGCCATCTCTTCAGCTCTAGTGCGCAGAAGTTCGTTTCCATACGCCAGACCAACCTGGTCAGCAAATGATTTAAGCAACTCTAATTCCTCATGCCGAATTTCCAGAGTATCATGCTCAATGATCAACCCTCCGAAAATATCCCCACTGAGATAAATGGGGACGCCGGTATAGGTTTCATGGAATCCAGTTTGCTGGTTCTCATATTCGGTTTTTCCAAATTTTTGTGTTTTGATCTTTGGTATAAGCCGATCAACAACCTCTTTAGGCACATCAATTGATTCTTGTTTAATTAAATTGTCAGTTCCTTCACAAAAATTTTTTCTAAAAACAGCTAAGGTCTTTGCTCGCTTCTCTCCGATGATCTGAACGATGATGACGTAGCGAGCAGAAAGCAGGTCGCTTACCTGACATGCGATAAAATCAATACTTTCACGAACAGGCAGATCTGAATTTAAACGGATTAATATTTCCCGCAATCCGTCTGCAACTCTGCGACGTCTCTCAATATCCGCCGTACGTTCTTTTACTTCTTCAGCAAGCTTTCGATTATATCGCTCAATATTCATCAACTGCATGCGGTAAAAAGAAACGACAGCCAGTGAAACCAATAAAATTGCAGAAACACGAAACCATTGCGATTCCCACCAAGCTGGAATAACATGAACGGTGATTACTTTACCGGTACTGTTCCATACTCCATCGTTATTCGAACCGATTAAACGTAATTTGTAAGTACCTTGGGTTAAATTCGTATATCTCCCATAAGAGCGAGTTTCTACATAGTTCCAATCTTTATCAAAGTTTTCCAGAATATACGCATATTCATTTTCTTGTGGTCGGATGTAATTAAGAGCCGAGAATTCAAATTCAAAGTAATTATCTGGCCATTTTAGAGTGATCGCTTCAACCTCTTCAAGTCCCTGGTCCAAAACTAGCGGTTCCCCACTTTGGGTTATGGAAGTCAGCACAATTTCAGGTATATAAGAATTTCCCTGAAGCTGACCTGGGTAGAAAACGTTATAGCCATCCAATCCTCCAAAAAAAATACTGCCATCATTCCCTAGAGCGCACGAACTATTTAAAAATTCACCGTTCTGGAGACCATCCTGGTAGGTGAAATGGAAAAATTCTTCGGTCTGTGGATCAAATCGGGAAAGCCCATTTCTGGTGCTCATCCAAACCATTCCATGTAGATCAACGACAATCCCTAATATCGCATCACTGGTCAATCCTTCGCGAATTGAATAAGTTTTAAATAAACCAGTGGCCGGATCAAATGAGTCCAGCCCATTATAAGTACCAATCCATAATATTCTCTCCGGATCAATCACCAGAGAAGTTACCGTATTGTCGCTGATCGTTTCTATATTTTCAGGATCATTTATAAAACTGGTGAAGACCTGCGTTCGAGGATTGAATCGATTTAATCCTCCTCCAATTGTTCCAATCCACAGATATCCACTATCATCACGAACAATGGAATTCACGATGTTACTGCTAATGCTATTCTTATCATCTGCGTTATATCGGAAATCAACTATTGAACCTGTAGAAGGGTTCAGTTTTAATAGACCATAACCGTAAGTCCCCAGCCAAATATTCCCTTCTGAGTCTTCTTGCAAATCAGTGATAGGAATTTCTTCTAATCGCTCCAGATCGCTTTCGGCAGGGTAAGTATAAGAAGAAAATGTAACAAACCGATTTTCAGTATAGTTAAAACTACTTAACCCATGTGCCGTTCCAATCCACAATACTCCAGTGGAAGATCTCAAGATTGTATAGACGGCATCGTTTTCATTACGTAAGTCTTCAGGATGCGGATCATAATGAATAAAATAACTAGAATCTTTCCGTTGCATATCCACACCGGCATCATTCGCAACCCACAGCGTCCCGTCATAATCCTGCTGAAATGCCCATACTGTGTTACTGCTTAATGAAGAAGGGCGTGAAGGATCATTTTTTACCTGCTGAAAACGGTTCATAGAGGGGCTGAAGGTGTTGATCCCTCCACCTGAAGTACCAATCCAATACATACCCGATTCGTCTTCCAAAACCGTGGAAATGATCCCATTGGATAATGAATTGAGAGCATCGCGGGTTTCAAGGTCAGACATGAAGCGCACAAATTGATCATTGTCGCGATCATAAAGGTTCAATCCGTCGTTTGTCCCAAACCAGAAATTATCATGTGAATCTCGAAAGATCTCCAGGACATTGTTATTGCTTAAGCTTGTTTCTTCATCTGCTTCATTTTGATAGTTTTGAAAAGATCCATCAAATGGATCAAACTTTCTTATCCCACCACCAAAAGTGGCTAACCACAGGTTACCATCGATATCTTCTTCGATATCAACGATCTTATTTTCCACCGCAATATTGGAGAGATCATACTGCGTTTCGGTTGTGATAATAACATCTTCCGCGATATCAAAACTTCTGCCCCCACGATCAAGATCATAAAAATATTGTGTGGTATCTACAGTAATCCGTTGATTGAAATGAAAAAAACTCTCAGTTTCATAGTCAAACCGATCCAATCCATTCCATGTTCCGACCCAAAGATACCCTCTTGAATCTTCGTAAATCACACGAACAATATTGCTGGTGATACTATACGGGTTATCATCATTATGAATATAGGTGGTGAATTTTTCAGTTTGCGGATCAAACTTGCTGAGTCCTCCCCCTGATGTGCCAATCCATAGATTTCCTCGCAAATCTTGCATTATGGAACGCACAAAATTATTCGGTAGACTATCTGAATTTGCTGGATCATTTTGGTAATGAATAAATGAATTAGAGGCACGGTCAAACTTTTCCAGACCTCCATCAGTCCCGATCCAGAGATTCCCATCTGAATCTTCATAAATCACCCATACAGCATTGTTGATCAGACTGCCTTTGTCAGAATCATTTTTTCGATAAACAGTAAAATTTTTCCCGTCATATTTATTTAATCCATTAAACGTTGCGATCCAGATCAATCCAAATTGATCTTGTACTATCTCATTGACCATATTTGAGGATAAACCGCTGAAAGTATCAAGATAATCAAAACGCATCGTTTGATTAATAAAATCAAAACTCTGCTCTACTTCCATCGGGTAGAAGGTTTGAATGAAAGGTAGTTCGGAATTTGGTGCAACCGACTCTTCTGGCGTGGTGCTGCAGGACTGTAGAAAAATAATAGAGAATATTAAAACAATCTGTAAAGGTGATAAAAATCGGTGTTTTTTCATTGTAAAAATTAATTATTCCTTCAGGGTCCAAAGCGAATTCCTGAGACTCAGGGGAAATCAATCATCTAATTCCACTTCGTTAATTTCCGGGAAGAATTGCTTTACGGTACCTTCCACCCATCCCTTTAGTGTTGCATTTTGTAAAGAACAACCTTCACAAGCTCCACCCAAGCGTACAGTCAAAACATTGTTTTCTAGTGACAAGAATTCGACCGAACCACCATGATAATGATCAATATAGGCATCGATCTGCTCGATCAAGCCCCGAATCTGCTCTTCTTTGGAAAATTTCTTAGTTTCCTTGGTCATCGTTTCCCTGTTTCTTTACTGTTTTTCAATTTGATGGATAAAGATAGGTGTATTTAATGCTTTTTCCGTGATATACGTTAAATAATACAGCATTAAACTTTCCATTTCGTGCTGAATTTCTCTCATCGGTTTGGCTTTTTCAAGTTCAGTATAGGAACTGCGCTGTATAAAGCGTAAATACCTTAATGCCGGTAAGCTGATCTTACGAACAGCATATCCCTTCAAGCCACAATTGGGACAAAGTACACCACCCTGCTCAGCAGAAAAATATTGATCCTGCGGCAGGATCTTTTCTCCGCATTGAACACAGGTTATTAGGTTCGGCATATAGCCTGTGCTTTTCAATAATCGAAATTCAAAGAATTTAATGACCAAAAACAGGTCAGTTTCTTGTTCAATTCTGTCAAGTGTTTCTTTTGTTAACTGAAATAAAGAAATAATTGGCTCATTTTCAGGAGCAAAGTGATTAATTAATTCAAAAACATAGAGGGCGTTGGCAGTCTTCGCTAGATCATTTTTTATGGAAGTGTATGTTTTGAGCGTATCAGCTTGCGTAATAACCCAAAAAGTCTTCCCTTTTGCAAGCATCAGATAAATTAATGAAAGTGATTGAAGATGCCCGGCTTTGCGTGATTTGGATTTTCGAACACCGTGTGCAAATGCTTTTATTTTTCCGTTTCGTCTAGAAAAAATTGTGTACAGGCGATCGGCTTCACCATAATCCGTCTGAGTGATCACATACGCTTCAGAATTGATTAACCGATCGCTTTCATTCATTTTGATGAATACTTTTCCTACCGCACCAGGTTTTCCGGCCCAAAATAACCAGGTAGTATTTCCTTTAATTTTGTCTCTTGGATTAATTCACCATTCTCGTTAGCAATATAAATTTCCATATCAGGATTGAATTCGGCCATTACTTGACGGCAGGATCCACAAGGAGTTCCACCATTTTTCGTCACAACTGCAATTGCTTGCAAATCCCGTTCTCCCTCCGATACAGCTTTGAAAATGGCTGTTCTTTCTGCACAAATGGTAACGGAAAAAGCTGCATTTTCAATATTCGTTCCGGTAAAGACCTTGCCAGATTTCGTCAATAAGGCTGCTCCAACCGGGTAATGAGAATATGGAACATATGCTTTCTTCCGAGCTTTAAGTGCAATTTGAATCAAATTTGTCTTTTCATCCCAATCAGGATTCATCATTCTTTAGTTTCCTCATATTTTTTGCTCTTGATAACATGGGCAGGAACACCAACTACTTTTTCACCATCGCTAACATCTCGCGTGACAACCGCTCCCGCTCCAGTAATTGCTTTTTTGCCAATTGTGATTGGTGCTACCAGCATGGTATCACTGCCGATGAACGTTTCATCACCGATTACGGTTTTGTTTTTCTTTTCGCCATCATAGTTGCAGGTGATCGTTCCAGCACCGATATTTACATTTTCCCCGATTTGAGCATCACCAATGTAAGAGAAATGCCCCATCTTGGTTCCTTTTCCGAGATACGATTTTTTTACCTCCCCGAAATTGCCCATATGCACATGGCTTGCCAAATGGGCACCGGTGCGGAGCCGGCAGAAAGGACCCATTTCTACATGATCTTCCAATACCGCTCCTTCCAGAACGCTCTTTAGTATCTTACACTCATCACCAATTGTGGAATTGTCTATGATCGTGCCGGGTCCTATCTCGCAACTCTTTCCAATCTGCGTGTTTCCACGTAAATATGTTTCGGGGTAGATGATGGTATCCTGATCAATTCTTACAGAAGGTTCGATGTACACACGATCAGGATCGATCATGGTTACACCCGACAGCATGAATTTTTCATTAATCCGCCGACGCATAATTTTTTCGACTTCCGCGAAATGGATACGGTTATTAATTCCAATAGCTTCATCGGCATCTGTTAAAGTCAACACCGTAACCATTTCCTTTTCCCGGACTGCGATCTCCAGCAGGTCGGTTAAAAAGTATTCTCCAACAGGAGATTTCTTTACTTTTTTCAATGCATCCCATAACCAATCGCCCCTGATGCAATAGATACCAGCATTGTATTCTTTGATCTGCAGTTGATCTGCGGTGGCTACTTTTTCTTCGATGATAGCAATTGCATTTCCCGAAGCATTCCGAATGATACGTCCGAAACCCCGTGAATCATTATCTGTGATACTGACCAGTGTCATTGGTCCATTGTTGTTTAATTGCGTTTCTACCAATTTCTGCAGTGTTTCAGGAGAGATCAGTGGCATATCAGCAGAGGTAATCACAACCAAATCAACTTTTCCTGAAAGCTGTGCTTCTGCCATCAGTACTGCATGAGCTGTACCCAACTGTTCTGTTTGATGAACATAAGAAACATCTTCTTTGATTGCATCCATCACCTTATCACTGGCGAATCCAACAACTACAACAGGTGGAATACTCGCAACAGCTTTGGCTGTTTCTATTGAATAAGATAACAAAGGTTTCCCAGATAAAGGATGAATTACTTTAGGAATAGCTGAGTTCATTCTTTTGCTGAGACCGGCTGCCAGAATTATTGATCCTATTCGCATGATACGCTCCATTTATCATTAATAAAACAGCGAGCCAACTTCCAATCAGTTTGCTCGCGTTTCATCTTTTTCATAGTATCTCAAGCTGGGGCGCTCGGATTCGAACCAAGATAAACAGATTCAAAGTCTGCTGTGCTGCCGTTGCACCACGCCCCATTAATGGGTTTCCCTTCAAGAGGTAAATATTTTAACATACTTTAGGATTTAATAAAATACGGGGTTTCGTAAATGCGAAACCCCGTACAGTAGTTGCAATTTTTTGTTATCGGTTTCTCATCCTGGGATCCATGATATCCCGCAGTGCATCTCCTACCAGGTTCCAACCCAAGACAAACAGAACCAGTGCCATTCCAGGATAGATCAGAATCCACCAGTAATTCGCCAGTTGTGGAATCCAGTTCCGGGCGAAACTGACCAATTGACCCCAGTCAGCATATCCGATTTCAGTACCAATACCCAAGAAACTTAATGCTGCAAAAGATACTACGATCGTTCCAATATCTAGTGAAGCTACCACCAATGTTGGATAAATAGCGTTAGGTATGATATGTTTGAACATGATACGGCTATCTTTCGCACCAACCACACGGGCTGCAAGAATATAATCACGCTCACGCACTGAAAGAATATCACCGCGAATCAAGCGCGCATAACCCATCCATCCAAAAGCAACCAGCGCAATGGTAGCAGGCCAAATTCCCTTTCCAATCATGGGTGTCAAAATAGCAGATAGTGTCATGGCAGCCATAATGAACGGGAAAGTCTGGAATACTTCTACCACTCGCATGATGGCAGTATCAAGGATTCCGCCATAAAATCCGGCCAAACAGCCAATGATGATCCCCAACAACAGAGTGATACCTTCAATAATGAGACCCACTTTAATAGCTGTGCGAGTTCCCCAGATTACGCCATAAAAGATATCCCAACCGCCACTGGCAGTTCCGAATAAGTGTACCCACTCATCGCCAACAAAAGTGCGGTACCACCAGGGTACAGTTGGTGGATTTTTTGTCCAGATAGTACCAGGGGCTTTAGGAACCGACCCAAAACCATCGCGCATGATTTTAAAAGGATCAAGTGTATTTTCTTTGGGAGGAATTATCTGTGGAGAAAATATTGCCACAAAAATAAATATAGCAATTAAAATGAAACCCACAACAGATGATGGCGTCGTGAAAATCCCTTTGATAATTCGGTACAGTTCGGGTCCAAAAATTTTCTCGATACGGGAAATCTTGCGTTCGGTATACTCGCCGATCAATCCTTCTAGTTTCTTATCAAGAACCTGTGCTTCAGCCATTCATTTATCTCCTTCGCTCAACTCAGGATAACCGCACGCGCGGATCCAAGAATGCATAGGTAATATCAACAATTAAGTTTGCAACTAACAAGATAAATCCTGTCAGTAAAACTAGCGAAAGAATAGTGACCACATCCAACTGAGTGGATGCTGCTGCAGCAGCAGAGCCAATTCCAGGGTAGATAAAGATGGTTTCTGTGATCGTTACACCACTTAACAAACCCGCAATAGTCATACCGCTCATTGTTACAATCGGTATCATCGCGTTAGGTTTTGCATGTTTATTGAGGACATCTTTTTCTTTCACACCTTTAGCACGCGCCGTTACAACATAATCCTGGTTCATAGCTTCCAGCATGGAAGAGCGCATGATACGCAGGTAAAGCGCCCAGTTAATGTAGGACAGTGTAAGGATGGGTAAAACCAAATGTCGTAAAGCATCTAGAAAGATATCAAAACGTCCATTCAGTAATGCATCAATTGTTACCAAACTTGTATAACTGGTGAAATTATCTCCCGAAACAACCAGCATTGCCCAGTTCGATAATCGATCAGGGGGGAATATTTGGTGTTTCGCATAAAAGAACATAAGCATAAGAAGCCCAAAAACAAAAGAAGGAAAAGAATAACCCAATATACCAAATAAACGTGCAAGTTGGTCAATGAATTTATCGTGATTCTTTGCGGCGATAATCCCCAGCCAAGTACCTACTCCAATCAATGGAACAATGGAATAGAGTGCCAATTCAACAGTAGCCGGGAAGCGGCGTTTAATAAGATCAACAATATTTTGGTTCGCAGATCGTGAATACCCAAAATTACCTCTCAGAATTCCACCAACCATCTCTCCTGTTTCAGCATCTTCTTGCCCAAACATCCAACGAAAATATTGAACAAAGAAAGGTTGGTCTAACCCATATCGTTTAATGAGAGAATCCATTACGATATCATTTTTTGGAATATTGCGTACATATAAAGAAACTCGTTCTGCTGGTGACAAAAATGAAAGCATTCCAAAAATAAGTAGAGTTACTCCGATTAAAGTGAGAGGCATGAGCAGTAGTCTACGAACAATATATTGGGTCATTTTTTCTTCTCGTTTCGTTCAGTTTGGCTGGGGGTAGGTTTCCCTACCCCCAGCTCTTTTTTCAACTCGATCTTAGTCTTTCGACAGAGAGTAGTACCACTTGTTGGAATAGATCGGGTTTGCATACCAGCCATTTTCCCAAGGCTGTGCATAGTGACGGCCTTTGGTTGTGAAGAGCAGCATAGCTGGAGCTGTTTCGTAATACAGAGTATTGAATTCTTCCTTGTAGATCTTCTCGCGCTCCGCAGGATCGTTCTCCTGTACAGCACGTGAGTTGATCTCGGAGAATTGCGCACGCAATTCATCGGGGAAGTTCTGCTTGAATGAATAGTAAGCAGATGTGAAGGTTGAAGTCCAGTTATGGGTGTCGAAGTAGTCAGATAACCAGCCAATGATGAAAATCGGGATTTTCTTGGCATTGATGTTCGCCAGGAAAGTTGGCCACGGTAAACCTACAACCTCAACCACAAATTGTTCACCGGCTTCCTGCATACCAGCCTGTACTAATTCAGCAATAGTCTGGCGCAGTGTGTTGCCCACGTTGTAAACAGCGGACATACGGAAACCAAGGTCGTAGAGTTGTGTACCATCTTCTGATACCCAAGTTGAAGCTTTTAATTCTTCCACGCACTTGTCAATATCATAGGTGTATTGATCAGCTTCTTCGTCGTAACCAATCATACCGGGCAGCATGAGTACTGGGGCGCGATTGGCTTCACCCTGCATCACTTCTTCAGCCAGAGTGTCATAATCGAAGCAGTAGCTGAACGCACGTCGGACATGGACATCAGAGAAGAAATCAGCGGGAATTCCATCGCCATCCAATACACCGCTACCGATGAATGAGTTTCCACCTTCAGTGTTCACGTTGAAGTTGAAACCAATATCCGTGCGGGTATTTGCGAAGGTAATATCAGTGACTTTATAGAATGGTTTGGTTGGATCGGTAATTACAACCGGTTCGCCAGCCATATACTCATCATATGTGATTTCCCCGCCGATCATTTCATCCAAAATCGGCCAGTCTTCAGTTGAACCTACGAGGATATTATCGGCATCTCCGGCTTGAGCCATTGCAAGGCGGGTGCTGAATTCAGCAACCTGTTTGATTACAACGGTCTTGAGCGCAGGAGCACCAGTTGGAGCACCTTCCCACATGGGTTCGGTCATCCAATAATCTTCGTTGGCGGTCAATACAATTTCCTCACCGGGCGTCCAGTGATCAAATTTGTAGGGACCAGTTCCCATGGCGCTGTTACCAATACCAAGCTGGTTCAGCTCCTCAGTGGGGACTGCGTAGTAATTCTGCCAAGTTGCGCAATCGCCATCCCAACCACCATTGGCGCCTACCCATGCTTTACTTTCAACGACAGCCCATCCACCATTCGCCAATGTAGCGATAAAGGGAGCCCATGGCTGTGCAAGGTTGAAGGTGACGGTTCCGGCAGCAGGATCAGCAACGACCTTTGATTCTACAAGTTCGCATACTGAAGCGAGTGTAGCAGCATCATAGGTTTTCAAAGTTGCCTGATCATCATAGGGGGGATTCGCGGGATCAACAACTTCGGCAATATCCACAAGTCCGGCACCCATTAATGGTTCGACAAGCATCCACTGCGGTGAGACGGTGCTTCCAGCCAAAATTCGGCGAACGAAGCTGAAGGCAACATCCTCAACGGTCATATCGGAACCGTCGTGGAATTTTACGCCATCGCGGATCTTGAAGGTTACAGTCTTGCCATCTTCAGAGATTCCACCATTCTCAAGCGAAGGAACTTCCGTTGCCAACATAGGTACGAAAGTTGAAGCCTGATCTTTTTCCATGAAAACAAGGGTGTCATACACGTTTGCCAAAATCTCGCCACCGCCGGTTTCATAATCGCGGGAAGTATCGAGAGTTTCGGGATCACCAAACGTTGTTTCCACCCAGGTAGTAGGATCTGCAGACGTACGCCAGAATGCTTCAGCATCTGCCGCTTCCTCGACTGCTCCCGCTTCCGGTGCAGCTTCTTCAGCTGCCGGTTGGCAAGCAACGAGGAGTGTCGCAAGGACTACCAATGCACTAAATAATACATACCATTTTGAACGCATCTTGCTCCTCCATATATTTTTTTACTTTTTGAATCTACACTACTGAAAACTGTCTATTCTCTATTTTTAGATATCACCTCCTTTGTAGGGACTTGGTGTTGTACCAGAAGTGACAGGCCACATGATGACCTGGTTCTACTTCCTTCCATTCTGGGCGTTCTTCGGCACAGATTGCCTGCGCGAGCGGGCAGCGGGTGCGGAAGCGACATCCGGAGGGTGGGTTAATAGGAGAAGGTACATCTCCCTCCAAAATAATGCGTTTCCGTTTTTCCTCCACCTTGGGATCGGGAATTGGCACGGCGGAAAGTAGTGCAATAGAATAGGGATGCATCGGATTTTCGTACAATGTTTTCCGATCAGCCATTTCCACAAAGACACCCAGATACATCACAATGACACGACTACTGATATGGCGTACCATGGAAAGATCATGTGCAATAAATAGATACGTCAATCCAAATTCTTTTTGCAGGTCTTCAAGCAAGTTTACAACTTGCGCTTGAATAGAAACATCCAGCGCTGAAATTGGTTCATCACAGACAATCAGATCGGGCTTTAAAGCAATTGAGCGGGCGACTCCGATACGCTGC
>CAYLUJ010000008.1:39193-40873 GCA_964386805.1 uncultured Pelolinea sp.
CTCTGACCACCCGAGAATTCATGCGGATAGCGATCAACATATGCAGGATTCAAACCTACCAATTCCAGCAGGCTTTTTACATGCTCGCGAATTTCTTTTCCGTGTTCGATATTATGAACCAGCAAGGGCTCCCCAATGATCTCTTCAACTGTCATACGAGGATTTAAGCTAGCATAAGGATCCTGAAAGATCATCTGAATCTTTCGGCGAATCTGACGCATTTCTTCGCTTTTTAATTTAACCAGGTCCTGGCCTTCAAAAATGATGTGCCCGGCAGTTGGTTTATATAATTGCAAGATAGTGCGTCCCGCAGTGGTTTTTCCACAACCTGATTCCCCCACTAGACCCAGGGTTTCACCCCGATAAATATCAAAAGTAACTCCATCTACAGCGTGAACATACCCGACTGTCCTTTGAATAACACCCCGTTTAATCGGGAAATGCATTTTTAGATCTTCGACATGCAAGATTACTTCTTTTTCTGGCATTAGCGCTCCTTCCCAGTATAGGTGTCGACCCAGCAGGCTGTTCTATGATTCTCACCCACGAGCATTAATGATGGATTCTCTTCTAAGCATTTTTCGATGCGGTATGGACAGCGCGAAGCAAATGGGCAGAATTTTGGTTTCTTAAAAAGAACCGGTGGAACACCTTCAATGGAAGCAAGTCGCTTCTTCTCATCCATATCCAACCGTGGAAGGCTGCGCAGCAACCCTAACGTATAAGGATGCTCTGGTTTGGCATACAGGTCTTTTACCCTGGCTTCTTCTACGATATACCCTGCATACATCACAATCACGCGATCTGCTAAGCCGGCAACCACACCCAGATCATGCGTGATCCAGACAATGGACATTCCCAGCTCTTTGCGTAAGTTTAAAACCAGATCCATAATCTGCGCCTGGATTGTAACATCCAGTGCAGTGGTCGGTTCATCAGCAATTAGAACCTGAGGGGAACAGGAGAGAGCCATGGCAATCATGGCACGCTGGCGCATTCCGCCAGAGAATTGATGCGGGTAATCTTTCAAACGATCTTCTGGATTGGGAATACGCACCATTTTCAGCATTTCAATCGCTCGATCCCAGGCTTGTTTTTTATTCATACCTAAATGAATTTCCAGTGGTTCCATCAGCTGTTTCCCGATTGTGTGCACAGGGTTAAAAGAAGTCATCGGATCTTGAAAAACAAATCCAATCTGCGCACCACGCACGTGGCGCAACTCCTCTCGGGATAATTTTAGTAAATCTCTTCCTTGGAAAATTGCTTCCCCTGAAACAATTTCACCTGGGGGTTGAGGAATCAATCTTAACGTGGAGAGCATAGAGACGCTTTTTCCGCATCCGCTTTCCCCCACAATACCAAGTGTTTCACCTTCCTGCAGAGAGAATGAAACCCCGTTGACAGCATGGACTGTCCCTTCCCTTGTATGAAATTGTGTTTCCAGGTCTTTTACACTGTATAATTCTGCCATTGATAATGCCCTTTACTGAGGAATTTTTCCAAGCAGATAATCAATATCTGCCGGACCTGGCTAAAAGTTCGGATTATTTTACAATACATAAAATGGCATGTCAACTGTTCACCTATCCTAATCGACTTGCAACATGGCCAATATCTTGTAATTGTATCTGTTTTCCCATTATACATCTAATTACAAGTGTCACGAAAATCCCAATA
>CAYLUJ010000009.1:0-7558 GCA_964386805.1 uncultured Pelolinea sp.
CTGACGATCGGCGTTTCGTGTATGGAAGCTTCTACTACCATGGTGGAATAAACAGTTAAGAATACATCCGAATATGCCATCATGGACGATTTTTCCGGCATATCTTCACCGGAATAATAGCCCAGATCACCACCCAGCGGAACAGGCTCTACTATATGAACATGGTTGCTGCGCCGGGCAAGCCCTGTGATATGTTCTTTCTCGGCTTTAAAAAGGGGATCATCCAGGAAATGATTAGGGTGCAGCCGGATCAACAACTGGCAGGGTTCAACCAGTTCATTGGCTTCCATCAATTCAACAATTGCTTCAATATTTTGATAATTAGGAGAAAATGTGGTGAAACTGCAGGCATACCCGAGCAATTTGCGTTTTGGATCCAAGTTATGGCTTTTAAAATATTCCCCTTTTTTCATCAACCATTTCTGTTGAAAATAACCATCATAAGAAGGAATGCCGCCGATATTCACACGTTCGGGTTCCCAATCAGAGCCCATCACCAGTTCTTCTTTTTGTATTTCCGACCAACAGGTAACCCAATCAACCTTTCCTCCATTCAAGCTGTAGCTGGAGGGATTATCCCACCCCACGATCACTGAAGCAGTTGGTATCCCACGCTGAGCGGCTTCACGAATTAAAATTCTATCGAGCCTCCAGGCAGGTGTACTGGCAACTACTAAATCGGGTTGATATTTATCAAATAGATCTGCGTAAATTCCAGGGGGTTCGGGAACTAAACTCATCTGGCTGTGTACAAGCAACCGCCTTATCAGGCGTGAATTTCGCAACATAGCAACAAATACGCGTGTAAAGTAAACAAAAAAAGCCCTCGTCCCAGTCGCTTCGCCTTCCACCTGGCGAATATGAGAGTCAAGCGCTTCCGTGTTGATTTTTTTTGATGCGCCTACCCTGCGGAAAAAGTTAAACCACCACTGCTTGGATGGTTTATATTCATTAAGATAATCTTTTACAGCTTTCAAACGCAGCCCTTTGATCTCCAAACCGGGTTGACCAAAACGAGCTTGAATTTTATCCACCAATTCATCATCCGTTAATAGGATGACTTCTACATCTTCATAGATGAGCGCCGGTACAACCTGGGTTTGTAAAAAATAAACAATTGCTAACCCATGATCGGCACTGATAAAAATTCTGTATTTTTTCTTTTCGTTAAATGTAAGTGTATTATTTGTCATAGTAGAGAGTAAAAATCCAGTCATGGATCCACAGGAGAGTTTTTCGTATTATGGATAAATTTTTAATCTGAAATCGTCTTTTTGTAATTATTGTTTTTGCTTTTTCATTTGGCTCAAGAATTCGATTGCTCATATTTTGAATAAGTGGTTTATCAATCATTAATCGCAAGTATCCCATCGTATTCAGTCGCTCATCTAATTGCTTAACCTGTCCTAATGGTTTTTGCATATCGAAAGGTAGACATTTTTGTAAGTTTTTTTTCCAGCCAATGAATTGGAAATGATTTGCGCCGACAAACGCATTTACATCTTTATATGTAAGCAAATAATCTTTCCTTGCATTGAATTCTCTTATCAATAACTCTTCTGAATAATTCAAAGTTGAAGCAAATTCTACAAAATCTTCATAACTAATAATATCGCCTGTTTTCATTGTTACTTGATTTTTATTATCTATAGCCCATTGTATAGTTGAAGATGAAAGTGTTGCAATTGTTTTCATAGGCCTTGCAGTCACCATCCCAACTTTGGGATAAGTTTCAAGTACTTTCAAGCTTTCTTCCAACCAACCAGAATAGAAATAGGCATCATTATCACTATATGCAATGATTTCACCCGGAGCGGCATTGAAAATGAAATCCCATGCTCCTCCCTTACCAACATTTTTTTCAGAAAAAACAAGATATTGGATCTTTCCGTTGTCTTCAAGTTCCTGCAGATACTGTTTCACTTCCTGACAACTGCCATTGTCAAAGAGCATCAGATCGTAAGGCACCCTGGTATTTTCAAGGATACTGCCCAAACAACGCTGCAGCACAGCAAAAGATTCCGCAAAATATCCCTGCTGGTTGGGAATGTAATTCAAAACCGCCACGGTGATCCGTTGTGGCTTGATGACTGTTTTTATGTTCTTCGCAGGATTTTGACCAACGCGCATTCTCATTCTCCAAAGGCGGGATTAATGCTACCATAGAATGATTGTACCAATCCCCCGGCAAAAATAAAAATCATCGTATAATCGCAAAATGACCAATAAAAAATCCATTCATATCCTCATTCTCGCTTGTATCCTTTTCTCCCTTTCCTTTAGTTCCTGCAGCCAGGCAGATTCCTCTTCTCAAACTGCTGAAGAAGATGTGGTGATGGAAACAACCTCTCCTTCTGAACCACGCAAATTGACGATCTGCCTTGGCTATGAACCGGCTTCGCTTTATCTCTATAAAGCCAGCACGCAAGTAGAGTGGGATATCCTGCAAGCCATTTATGATGGGCCGTTCGATACCGTGGATGGAGAGTCAATCCCGGTCATCCTCCAATCGCTTCCTTCCACACAAAATGGGGGAGTTGAAATCGATCCAATAACCATCAACCCAGGAGACATGATCCTTGACGCATCGGGAAAACCAACCCAATTGGTTGCTGGAGTAGCCTACCTGCCAAGTGGATGTACGTCCCCTGACTGCACTATCACCTGGAATGGTTCCGATGTTGTGACTATGGATCAAGCTCAATTTCCATTTCAATTGAAAAACAATCTTCTCTGGTCAGATGGTACTCTTCTATCAGCAGAAGATTCAGTTTTTTCTTTTTCTCTGGCTGCTGATCCTTCCACACTAAACAATAAAACCATTTCCGACCAAATTGCCAATTACACTGCGCTTGATGAAAATACCATTCAAGTTCGCCTATTGCCTGGTTTGATCCCCGATAATACAGAAGCATATTTTTTCTCCCCACTGCCCTCGCATGCCTGGGGAGAATACTCCGCTTCTGAAATATTGGGAGCAGATTTCGCCAACAAAACACCCCTGGGTTGGGGGGCTTATTCCATAAAAAAATGGAATGACGGATCCATTATTCTGGAGAAGAATCTCTATTATTTCCGTTCCTCCGAAGGATTACCTTATTTTGACGAACTGGAATTCCGCTTTGTCTCTAACCTGGGAGACACCAACGTGGCTTCATTGGAATTTGATTATGAACCTTATGAAATATTGGAATACAACTGGAGCCCGGATGGAAAAACAATCTATTCCGACCAGTGCGATCTGGTAGATTCAACGGTTGATTTTTCAGATCAATATGATGCGTTTGATTACCTTACCGATTACTATATAACCCCTGCCATTCAGGTGAATGCGCTGTCCAATTCCATCCTGGATGGGTTGTGGTTGAATCCGGAGCGACCCAATGTAACTGCACTCCAACCGATCCTTTCCACGTGCATTGACCGTACCTACATCAACAGCAAGACCAATTACAAGCTGGCTTTTCCAACAGATTCCATTTTTGAAATCCAACAATCCTCAGAAGGGTATGGATATTCGCTCGAAACAGCCGCACAGAAATTGGACGAAATGGGTTGGGTAGATGATGATGGAGATCTGGAAACACCGCGTGTAGCACAGAGCGTCACTTCTGTTGAAGATGGCACACCACTGATCCTATCCATGGTCATTCCCGATGATCCTCTCTATGATAGGGAGTCAACCGCGATCCAAGCATCTCTACAGGAATGTGGCATTCAATTGAATATTAAGACCGTTAACACCTGGGATTACCTCACACAGGATGGACCTGTATTTTCACTCGATTTCGATCTGATGCCATTTTCCCATGTCATAACAGAGGATTTTCCCTGCTCATATTTGGATGAAGAATGGGTTGCCAGCACCATGCCCGGGATAGAGAAAGTCGAGCAGGTATCGCAGCTATGCTCCGCAATTCGATCCGACCGGACTGTCCGTTTCGATGAAAAAGAGATGATCGAGATCGAGAACGCGTTGCCATTGATCCCCTTGTTTTATCGGGCTGATGTCAGTATAGCCCGCGCGGATATGTGCGGATTTACTCCCACCGTTGGTTCATCCAGTGATCTGTGGAATTTGGAAGAATTCAATTATGGAGAAGCCTGTACCCAGTAGATTTGGAGAAATGTTATACAGGAAAGAATCCTATAGTATATAAAAAGAAATTGGAAGTAAATTCCAATTTCTTTTTTTAAATTACCTTACCCTTGAAAATTTTCTTTATAGAATTTCGCAGTGAGCCATAAGCTTTCTTTGGATGAAATAAATAGAATGATACTTTTCCCAGAGACTGGCTTTTCAATACGGTTGTAGGGAAAATTTCTGCTTCCCGCCAAAACCGTTTCCAGGTCAAGGGAATTGGTTTCACTTGCCCATCAACGATCCTGCGCTGGGCATCATGCAGCGTAAAAATAGTGTGTGCTCCGCCTGCCAGGTGAACATTCACTTTGGTTTCGGGTTGGCGGTAATGGGGTTTTCCGTCTTTAAAATGGCTGTAATCATGATCTTGATGGGCAATGGTGATGGCATAGCTGCCATCAATCACTTTCCAGCCCTCCAGCCGCGCCTTATAGATCATCCAATTATCCCAGCCGGCTCTGCCAATGGCAAAATCGGGAATCTTCGTGAAACAGGTGCGTGGGAAGAGAAAATAATCGCTACCCATGGGTGGATGCAGCTTGCCTATGTTCTGAATTTTCTCGCGCACTGCTGCGAAAAGGGATTCGCCCTGCGGCAGTGGTTCAGTGATTGCCACATCCCAGCGCTGCCCGACCAGCAGGAATTTCTGCATTTGCCCTGCCACGCTCTTCAACCCATCCAGCATATCCGGCATCACCAGAATATCTGTATTGATGATACACAGATAAGGGCTCTGGCTGTTTTCACGGGCAATTTGCAGCATGGAACTGATCAGCGGTGTCCCCTGCTCATTGCAGCGGACCTGCGGAAAATGCCGGACATGTAGATCTTTGGCTATTTGAGCAACTCCTTCATCATTTCCGATCAAGAAGACCTCAACCGGTTCACCTAAATTCTTCCAGGATTGGATGGCATTACGCTGAATAATATTGACATGCGGATTGGTGAAAGGCTTGGGAGCTGTAAAGAAGGTAACCAAAGCATCAGCCATGCTTTTCTCCTTCGATACCTGCACGCTCATCCACATCCAGATAGGTTTTATGGGTAATTCCAGCGTTGATATCTGACAACTGCGGATTATCTTCTACAATTTTCAGTACCTCCAACCAGGAAAAATGCTCTTTATCAGGCAAGCGAGCAACGATTTCTTGAATGAACATCAGATCTGGCTGTGTATCCACGGTCCAACGATATTTACCAAAATTTTTCTTGTAATCGACCACCAAAATTTTAAACCGTCCGGGAGTGTCGTATAAATATGGCAGCACGTGTTCCCGCTGGTATTTTTCTTTGGCTTCCTTCCAATCTCTCTCGAGCGCAGAGAAAGATACCACCTCAACATCCAGCCCGATCGGGTATGTGCGTTTATAGGGTGGCGGCAGGCGGTTGGCTGCAAAATCCACCTTTTCTTCTAAAAAGCGGGTCACTACCAGATCGATCAATCCGGGGTCGATCAACGGGCAGTCAGCCGTGAGGCGTACGATCACATCCGCTTCACACTGCCGGGCTGCCTGATAATAACGGTCGAGCACATCAAACACACTCCCGCGCAAACAGGCAATACCCAGATTGGCGCACACCTGTTCCAGCATATCATCACTTGGGTCCGTAGTCGTAGCAACGGCTACCTCAGAAAGCGTGGTAGCTTGGCGTGCCCGTTCGACCACCCATGCCAGCATGGGTTTCCCATGAATATCCCGCAGCACTTTCCCCGGCAGGCGGCTGGAACCCATGCGTGCTTGAACTATGGCAACGATTTTATTCTCTGTCACTCCACCACCTCTTTCATTGTTTGAGCATAACCTTCCAGCAAGATGGTAAAATTCTTTTTCCAATCCGCTTTCTTTTCAGCTATTTTACGAGCATTGATTGAGGCAGCCGAGAGCATTTCAGGATGGGAAGCAATGTGCAAAATCGCGCGCGCCAGATCGGCAGCGTTTCCATCCTTGAAGACCCAGCCCTCCACCCCATTGCTGACCCATTCCAGATTGGATGGAATATCCGAAACCAAAGCAGGGGTTCCGCATGCCAGCGCTTCCATCAGAGCGACTGAAGAGCCATCCACGTGCGATGCGCTTAAATAGACATGCGCACTGTGATAGATATCAACCAGCGTTTCGTTATTGATCTGACCACGCAATTCGATATTCTGTTCAAGCCGGTTTTCCCGGATAAAATTTTGAACCCAATCCGCCTGTGACCCACCGCTGAGCATAATCAGGTGCAGGTTGGGGTTTTCCCGCACTGCTAGAGCAAATCCTTTGAGCGCGACATCCATCCCATAGCGTGGCTCCCAAGATCGAGTGCTTAATAATACCAGCTCGTTGCCTGGTTTCTCCGGCTTTGCAGCAGCTTTAAACATGGAGAGATCCACTCCCCAGGGAAAAACCGTAACTCTTTTTTCCGGAAAACTCCAAGCAACTGCTTTCTTTTTCACCGTCTGACAATCACAAAATAACCGGTCAGTTCTTTTCAAAACGTATTTCGTCGCCCATTTCCAGAACCGATTACGGTCGGCATCCTGTAGCATATCAAATCCCCACGACATACTTACCAGAGGATGAAAACCTGCCATGGCAGGTAAAATGCTGACCGGCTGGATTGGACCGGCATGCACCAGATCTGGCTGGATTTCTTTCAGAACATTGCGAAATTTTCCGACCAAGTCCGGATACTGCCACCAGTGCACTTTCTCATTTCCAACCCGCCAGGTAACTGTGTGAATATTTCCGGGTGGCTCGCGCATTTCCAGATTACGGCTGCGATCTTCAAGTCGCAACCAATAAATCTGATGCTCAGTCTTTGAAAGTGCGCTGAGAAAGCGGTGATCATGCGGTGAATAATCCTGAGAACAGTACAAAATACGCAAAAGCTCTGCCCTTCCTATTTCCCCAGATCCGTCCAGCGTATTTCCTGCCCTGCAGGAATATCTTCAATGGCGCGCAATCCAATTACTTTTTCAATTTGATCCGGCAGGATCGCACCGGGGGTAGCCGGACGCAGCACGTCGATCATGGCTCGGCTAAAGATTTCACCCTTGGTAATACTTCGGGCAGCCCGCAGGCAACGGCGTTGAATGACAACGGTTTCCATTTCATTTTCATTTACGAATTTGTCAGTTGAACCCAAGGCTTGTTCTAACCGGCGAGTGTTCTCCACCATTTCCGCCCACGCTCTTGGATTCATGGCAAAGGGATGGTCAGGACCTTCCCGGTTGTTATCATCCGTAAAATGCTTCTCGATCACACGCGCTCCCAGCGCGACCGCTCCCAGAACAGTGGCATGCCCGGGAGTATGGTCCGAAAGACCCAATACAACCTGGGGGAACAGTGTTGCATATGTTTTCAGTACATTCAAATTGATGAACTTAAAGTTTTCCAAACTGGCTGTGTAATTGGTATTGCATTGCATCAAGAC
>CAYLUJ010000009.1:7568-40758 GCA_964386805.1 uncultured Pelolinea sp.
GATTGATCTTCAAGATAGCATGCACGGCATTTTGCACCTCACCAAGGGTGGCGGCACCGGTAGCAATGATCATCGGCTTGCTTTTAGATGCCATATATTCCAGGGCTTCGATCCAATCGATCTCACCAGAACCAACTTTATACGCCGGGACATAATCTTCCAGCATATCTACCGTTTCAAAATCATACGGGGAGGAGAAATAATCAATGCCTTGCTTATCACATTCTTCTTTCAAAATAGGCGTCCAATCAAAGGGTACGGAAGCATCTTTGTAAACCTCAAAAACGGACTTTTTCCACTTTGCTTGATGGGATTGCTGCCCGCCCAGTGTTTTAAATCCATAATCCGAAACGATCTTGGGGGCTTGAAAATTTTGGAACTTGGCTGCATCCGCACCGGCTTCTTTGGCCAGCCGGATGAGCAGTTTGGCGCGTCCCAGATCACCATCGTGATTTGCGGCAATATCGGCAATGAAATAGATGGGATGTTCCATCCCGATTTCATGATTTCCAATTTTGAATGTCATGTTGTTCTCCTTTCATTCCTCGCAAGTTCTTACTGCAAACTGTAAATACGTTGTGCAAGCCCTTCTTTATAGTCTTGGTAAAAATGATCCAATCCTGTTTGTTGATCAGACAGGTTCATTTTCAACGCCCTTTGCACTTTTCCAGGGTCGAGCGCCAAATTTTGAGAGCGCGGGGCAGTGAGAAACTTCGCTTCTGCTACCAGGATAGGTTGGATCAGGTTCTGATCCAATCCAAATCTCTGAGCGATACTTACCCCAAAAGCATACTTACTTTGCGATTCGGGGCTGGTAACATGATACAAACCAGAAAGCTGTTTTTCAACCATTTTCAGTAAAACTTCAGCCAGGTCAATCACATACAATGGGCTGAAGATCACATCAGTAAACCCAAACATGGTCTTTCCAGCTTGCAGGGTGTGCAGGAAGGTTTCTGCTAAACTGCGTTTTTGTGAAACGCTGAATCCGTAAAAATTAACCCTTGCCACAAGCACCGCGGAACTCACCTGCAAAACATTGCTTTCCCCTTCCAGTTTCGTTTGTGCGTAGATACTGAGCGGATGGGGGGTATCTTCTTCCTGATATTTCCCTTCTTTGCGTCCATCAAAAACTGCATCAGTAGAAACATGAACAAACCTTACACTATGCTGATCGCATTCTTCGGCAAGCCAACCCGGTAATTCTGCATTTAAGTGCCGGGCACGGAAAGGATCCTTTTCACAAGCATCCACATCAGCCAGTGCAGCACAATTAATGAGCATATCGGGTTTATAGCGCTCAATGATTCCACGAGCATTCTTTTCATTATTGAGATCTACAGCATTGGTAGAAAATGGCAGTTCTTTTAATGGATGGGAGTGAACGAGACCGATCATGGTGTGTTCAGTAGCGAACCGAAGTCCGAGATTCAACCCCAGCAGACCACTCGCACCGCTTATCAGAATACGCATTCCCTCACTCCCGATTATTTTTCAGATGAAGATTCGAATGGAGAAATGAATTCTTGAATATCATCAATATTCAGCCAATCAGCATTGGTATTGCTCGCATAACGAAAATCATCGTTGATCTTTTTTCCCTTATTTTCCCATTCACGCCCGAACCAAAAATCAGCTGCCGGCTGCACAACATACATATCATCCAATTCCACAACCGTGCGCGCTTCGTCTTCTGAAATTAACACTTCGTGTAATTTTTCTCCGGGACGAATCCCAACGATCTCGATGTTTGCTTCGGGGGCAACTGCTTTTGCTAGGTCAATTACCTTCATGCTGGGGATCTTGGGAACGAACACTTCACCGCCGTGCATTTGCTCCAGGCAGCGGATCACGAAACGCACGCCCTGCTCCAACGAGATCCAGAAGCGGGTCATACGTTCATCCGTGATGGTGATTTTCCCAGACTTGCGCTGGCGTAAGAATACGGGCACCACACTCCCGCGCGATCCAACCACGTTTCCATAACGCACACAGGCAAAGCGTGTCTCACGACCACCGGCATACGCATTGCTTTGCACGAACAGTTTTTCGGCAGCCAGTTTTGTTGCTCCATATAAATTGATGGGGTTAACGGCTTTATCTGTACTAAGGGCAATGACCCGGCTTACATTCGCATCTAACGCAGCATCGATGACATTGCTGCTGCCGAGAATATTTGTTTTTACCGCTTCCATGGGATTATATTCGCAAGCCGGCACCTGCTTGAGAGCAGCCGCATGCACCACATAATCAACGCCCTGGAAAGCTCGACGCAGTCGCTCCAGATCGCGAATATCTCCGATGAAGTAACGCAGACTCTCGTGTTGATAACCCATCTGCCGCATTTCGTGTTGTTTTTGTTCATCCCGACTGTAGACAATCAATTTGCCCGGGTGAAATTCTTTTAACATGATCTCGATGAATTTTCTTCCAAATGAACCGGTTCCGCCGGTTACCAGGATTACTTTATCATTCCAATCCATAATACGTTTACCTCATCCTTCTTTTTTTTTCATTATGATCAATGGATACTGCCCCTGTTCCCCAAAATGGCGTGGAAAAACTTCTTCCCAAAAATACAATTTCTTCAGCAATAATTTACCGCCCCAACCTGGCTTAATGACTGCTCTCAAGAAGCGGACGCTCACCGATCGCCACACGCGAATGCGGATGTTAAATTCCGGCAGGATCTCTTTTTTAAATGCCTTCGCGTCAAATTTTTCTACAAAAGTGCCAGCAGGTTTCGAAGAAGTAGCTTGCGGATTTGCTTGTGCTTGCATTTCCTTTTGATCCTGCTGTTTTCCATTCCTTGATAATCTCTCCCCCACCCGTATGAATCCATCCATCCTTTTCATAAAAGGAGAATAATTCCAACCATTAACCACCACCGCATTGGCATTGGGTTTCAGGATACGAAACACCTCTCGATAGGCGCTCTTTGTTCCAGCCATTGGTAAATGATGAAATGTGTGCAAGGATACGATATCATCGAACACCTCGTTCGCAAACGGCATGTGTGCAACATCCGCCACGACAAACAATCCATGCGAACCAATGCGTTTGCGTGCATCAGTAAGAGCCACGTAAGAAAGGTCAAGGCAAACTCGATAGGTATAACCCTCAGAATAGGTTATGTACTCCGGATATTGAATAGGTCCGGAACCCGCATCTAATAAGTATTTACCTTTGTGCGACAGGTAGCGATTAATGCGCAAATGGCATTTGTGGATATATTCCCTTGAAACCGGGCGCAAATCCTCATAGCGTGCATTTTGATAGACACCGTCTTCGGTCATTTGCCAGCCGATGCCATCATAGAAAGCTTTTACTTCTTGAATGTCAAATTCCTTTCCTTTCATCCGGAATAGTGTTCCTTTCCATCTCGGATCGCTACCCAATCCAGCGGCTCGCCAGCCAGGTAGCGGAAAGTCATCTCAAACTCTTTGCGTCCTTCTTTGGAAAAGACTTTCGATAACGGGTTCTGCGCATAATCTTCCCACATGCGCACTAAATGCCAGGGGATGGGGCGCGGAAAATCGAAAAAGAAGCGGTATGCATAAGCCCATGCCAAGTCAATTTCTTTATCCGTGAGTCGGTATCCATCGGGATCTTGCAAAATGGAGCCAATCAGTTTGTAATATTTCACCCAGGATTGTGGATCAATGGTAAAGCCCTTTTCAGCATAATGAGTATCCCCTACTACAATGACGGGTACCCCGCTCATCGCCATTTCCAATCCGACCGTGGTCGTATACACCAGCCCCAGGTCTGCGGCTGCAATGAGATCATAGGTATTGGTAGCATCATCCGGTGTAATAAGATGAATATGTTCCGGCAGATCCGGCACTACATGCTGGATCACATCCACCATGGATTGTCCATGCGTCAGCATTTCGCCCGGATGAACCCGGATCACAAGTTGCGCATTGGGTTTGCCCACAAAGTATTGCAAAGTTCGCACGATCCATTCTTCCATAGTATGAGTAAAAACCTCGCGCCCAAGGGTCAAGCTATCGCCAAGCACATTGGTTGCCAGCAAAACAACCGGGCGTTCATCATCCAAGCCCAGTTCTTTTCGCGCCTCTGCTACACCTTTGGCAGGTGCTCGCTGCCACAAACGAGAAAAATTCTTCCATATGGAAGCTTTACGGCGGGCTTCAAATAATTCATGGATCTTGTGCAGTTCATTGCGATCCAGTGGTTTATCACGATAGGCTTCCCAAAGCGCATCCGTTTCTTGTTCCATTACTTTCGCATTCTGGGCGATCCAAACACGCTGACGTTGATCACCAAATTCGTAGGTAGTTACCGGAATACCAAGATACTTTGCAACTTCATAGACCACGGCAAATTCCTGGATGGTGCCATTAGGCACGATCACCACATCTGGTTTATTTGCAGTTAACCAAGCCAGGGCATTACGGGCAATATCCTCGTTCCGCTCCACACGCATTCGATAAATCGGCTCATCGGTATCAACAGTTTCAACCTGCAAGGTATATTGCGAGTCGAACCTTGATATCTGTTCAGCATGCTGTGCTAAATCAGCAGGGAGGGTTTTATAACCGGCATACACGTTTAGGAATGAAAACGTTTTTACATAAGGATTGAGCTTCTTGAGAATGCTTTGAGCATACAGGTTCTGACGACGTAGATCAAAGCGGTTCACCGGATTCTGCCAATCATGATAAGGTAAATAACCCAAGGAAACATCATATCCCATACCTGCCAACGCCGAACTGATCAACGCAGCATGGCTGATCCAGTAATGGAGAGTTGCAAAAACAAAAACCTTCTTGTTTGGTTTATCCGTAACCGGGTTTTCATTCAGGTATTGAACAATTTCTGGAATATGTTTATCAAGGTCAGCCAGAGAAAATCTACTTTGAATGCCCTTACTGCGATTGCGGATCAGCCAATATAACTCTGCTGTTAAAGGAACTTCGCCAAGGACACTTTTAATAAATTCCTTCGTTTTCCTCTGTGTGCCATCATTATTTGTCATGTCGCATTTCACCACTTTCATAATTTTCGATCTGCCATTTTAGCGCCGGTCGAACTGTTCCAAGCCGCGTTTCAACCCATTGCATTCCGGGAGCACCAGATGGGTCAACATTAAATAAAAGCGCCTGATCATCCTGAAAATATCGTTTGATCAAATAGGTGCTGGCATTCATTCCAATAACATAGCGACCTTCATTCAATAGATTGGCAGGAATTTCACAACGGCTGACATATCTGCCTGCTTGACGGATTGTATTGGTTTCGTATTTCTGGATATCATCCGTATCAAAAGAGGTAAAAATATATTCACCACGCGTGGTTAATAGATAGATCCCTACCCGCAGCCCTTTCAATGATTTTTCTAATTCATATTCAATCTCAATTACAAAAGGTTCAACTGAACGCACGGTATCCGCAACTCCACCCTGTTTATCCAGTACCCGGATCGCGATCGGATGGAAGGGTTTCGTGGCAGTAGCAATTTCATCTTCTCGCCAGATTTTTTGCCCTTCCTGGGTAAGCCCTTTTGATAAATAAAAATCCACCGCCTCGGGAGTTGGACCGCGCATCAATAATTCACCGTGATCGATGACCAGGGTTTCCTGGGTAAGACGCAGCACAGCTGACATATTATGGCTGACGAAAAGAACCGTGCGCCCCTGCTGGGCAACATCGCTCATTTTCCCCAAACATTTCTTTTGAAATTCTGCATCACCCACTGCCAGCACTTCATCCACCACCAATATTTCCGGCTCCAGATGTGCAGCCACAGCAAAAGCCAGACGTAGATACATACCGCTTGAATAGCGTTTCACTGGTGTATCAATGAATTTTTCAACTTCGGCAAAGGAGACTATCTCGTCGAATTTACTTTGAATCTCATCCCGCCGCATGCCCAGGATGGCGCCATTCAAGAAGATGTTTTCCCGCCCGGTTAATTCAGGATGAAAACCGGTACCCACTTCTAGTAGCGAGCCAACCCGCCCGCGAATTTCCACCAATCCTTCAGTAGGTTCCGTAACACGGGAAAGGATCTTTAATAGTGTGCTCTTTCCTGCTCCATTGCGTCCAACTACACCTAGAACTTGACCTTCTTTTACCTCGAAAGATATATCTTTCAATGCCCAGATGAAATTATCGGCAATTCTTTCACGCCGTTTAAAACCATCAGATATTTTATCGCGCAGGGTTTGATATTTAACCACCGGCAGTCCGATATTGTATTTTTTTCCAAGATTTTCAACACGTATTGCTGTTTTGCTCATGCGATTTTCTCTCTTGTCATTAAACCAGATCGGCAAACTTGCGTTCCATGCGCCGGAAATAAAACAGACCAGAAATGGTTATCAGGATTGCTATACATGATGAGATAAGCAGTGTAATTCCGGGACCTTCCCCCGTGCCGAGGAGCGCCCAGCGAAATCCTTCCACAACGCCTGTCAGCGGATTCAAGGCATAGATAAATTTCCATTTTTCAGGGACAATAGATGAGGAATATGCAATGGGTGTTATATACATCCAGAATTGGTTTAAAAATGGGAGCATGTGCCCTACATCGCGATACATGACATTGAGGGCAGAAAGCCACAAGCTCACTCCAATTGCAGTTATCAATGCCAGCAAAATCAACAGGGGTAGCAACCACAAATTAGCAGTTGGGTGAATTCCATAAAGTACCATCATCAGAAGCAGTACCACAAATGCGATCATGAAATCCACCAGACCTGCCAGCGTTGAAGACAAGGGAAGTATCAAGCGCGGAAAATATACTTTCGATATAATATTGGCACTTGAAACCAGAGAACGGCTAGCATCTTGCAGAGCCTTTGAAAATAAAGTCCATGGTAGCAGAGCAGTATAGGAAAAAATGGGATATGGCACACCATCAGAAGGTACTTTGGCAAGCCCTCCAAAGAAGATGCTGAAGACCACCATCGTCAAAACAGGCTGCAGAATTGCCCAGCTTGCACCCAGCAAGGTTTGCTTATAACGCACTTTCAGATCACGCCAGGTGAAAAAATAAATCAGTTCCCGGTAATTCCACAGGTCTTTTAAATTCAATGCAGCCCAACCTGTGGACGGTCTAATGGTGATCGTGCGTGGTTCATTCATGGCAGACATATTTGTCTATTTAATCCTTCCTTTGTTTTCCTGATACCAGGCAACCGTACGTTTCAATCCTTCTTTAAAAGACACCTGCGCTTCAAACCCAAAATAGTTTTTCGCCCGGTTAGTATCCAAGCAGCGCCGGGGTTGCCCGTTGGGTTTGGATGTATCCCAATTGAACGATCCTTTGTATCCGGTAAGGTCTGCAATGAGATGTACCAGGTCTTTAATGCTGATCTCAAATCCGGAACCAAGATTGACCGGTTCAGAATCGTTATATTTTTCGGTCGCAAGTAGAATACCTTCTGCTGCATCCTCGACGTATATGAATTCTCTGGTAGGAGAACCATCTCCCCATACCTCAATTTCCTGGTACTCTTCATCCACTGCTTGTACGCATTTTCGAATAAGAGCGGGGATCACATGCGAAGAAGCTGGATTGAAATTATCACCTGGCCCATATAGGTTCACCGGTAACAAAAAGATGCTATTATAACCATACTGCTGTCGATACGATTGCGATTGAACCAAGAGCATCTTTTTTGCAAGCCCATAGGGAGCATTGGTTTCTTCAGGATACCCGTTCCATAGATCTTCTTCTTTAAATGGCACGGGGGTGAATTTTGGATATGCACAGATCGTTCCAATGGCTACAAATTTCTCCACAGAGCGTTTCCAGGCTTCGTGCATTAATTGCACACCCATCATCAGGTTGTTGTAAAAAAACTCACCCGGATGTTCGCGATTTGCACCGATTCCACCTACCTGTGCTGCCAGATGAATGATCACATCCGGCTTTGAATCATCCATCATTTTTTGAATGGAAGTAATCTGCGTCAAGTCGTAATTTTCGATATTGGGGATAAAAATATCTCGTGCGCCACGTTCTTTTAGCTTTCGCACCACCACCTGCCCGAGAAATCCAGCGCCACCGGTCACACAAAATCTTCTCTCTGCGAAAAATCCACTGTTACTATCAGCCATTCTCAGAATCCTCCATGATGATAAAGATCTTCAATCCTTCAATTCGAAAGATCGGGTAAATTTTTGATTCTGAAATCTGCAATCCCTGTTCCAGGCAGGTCAATCTGCAAATTTCCGTCACATCACCGTTTCCTTCCAGAAATATCCGAATATACCCCTGTGCCTTGATATTTTGAATTGCATCCAGAGAACGCTGTCGAACCAGTCGGTACATATCAAAAGAAGTCTGGATATAATCGACCAATAAATTTGCACGATGGGCAATTCCCTGTGGAGTAATGATGTAGCGAAGTTTACGGCGCTCAATGCGTCGTACTTTAACATAGCCCTTTTCAATTAGTCGCTTTAAATGCCAGTTTACCGTGCCGACTGCCACACCCAGGCGTGCAGCAATGGTTGCCTGTGTGGTTTCAGGATCATTCTCGATGTGTTCAAGGATATCCAGGTCGCGGTTTTCATGATTTTGTAGCATATTCATGGTTCAATATTCAACTGTTGAATTATAAAGCAGGGAGAGCCATCCGTCAAGAAAACAAGAAAACAAATCAAAATGACATCATCTATTGGGTCAAAATGATATACTTTCTGTGAACGAAATTTATTATTGACCGGAAAATACGCATGCAAACATCTGAAAAGTTCATTCAATATCAATCTCTTCACAAAACACATTGGGATGGAATTGCTCAGCAACTTGACCATTGGAATGGCTGGGGCGGATCCTATCGCAGACGCTTGGAAAAAATCTACCAATTTCATATTCCCCCAGCCATGAACGTGCTTGAAATTGGTTGTGCACGTGGTGATTTATTGGCTTCTCTGCGCCCCGCTAAGGGAGTTGGTATTGACCTTTCCAGTGAGATGATTGAACGAGCAAATCAGCGCCACCCAGATTTAGTTTTTATACAGGGTGATATCCATGAAATAGAACTCAAAGAAAAATTTGATTACATCATCTTATCTGATCTTATTAATGATCTTTGGGATGTGGAAGCTATCTTTCATAAAGTTCAAAAATGGTCAAAACCATCTACCCGGATCCTGTTGAATCACTACAGCCGCCTGTGGGAATGGCCACTGTCACTTGCACAGAAACTGCATCTTGCCCAGCGTACCCTACCTCAAAACTGGCTATCTGTGGATGATATTAAGAATCTTCTCTACCTGGGAGGATTTGAAGTAATCCGAGATTGGGAAGAAGTGCTTTCTCCCTTGCCAATTCCACTCCTCTCCGCTTTCTGCAACTGTTTTTTGGTTCGTATTTGGCCTTTCCGATCTCTGGCAATGACCGCTTTCACCCTTGCAAGACCAATTCCTTCCATCCATCAACATAGTGATAAAGCAACGGTTTCTGTAATCGTACCCGCACGTAATGAAGAAGGCAATATTAAGCAAATCTTCAACCGGGTACCCCAAATGGGCAGCGGAACAGAATTGATCTTTGTGGAAGGTCATTCAAAAGATGACACCTACAAAACCATCCAGCAGGAGATGCAGAACCATCCTGAGATCAATGCAAAACTTTTCCGTCAGCAAGGCAAAGGAAAAGGGGATGCAGTACGGCTGGGTTTTTCCAATGCCAGCGGTGATATTCTGATGATCCTGGATGCCGATTTAACGGTTCCTCCAGAAGATCTGCCCCGTTTTTATCAGGCTATCCAATCCGGCAAAGGAGATTTTATCAACGGGGTACGTCTGGTCTATCCAATGGAAAAGCAAGCCATGCGCTTTTTCAACTATATTGGAAATAAATGTTTTAGTTTGCTGTTTTCTTTTCTGCTCGATCAATCAGTCAAAGATACGCTGTGTGGCACAAAGGTTCTTTGGAAAAAGGATTATGAAAAGATTGCAGCAAACCGTTCCTACTTCGGTGATTTCGATCCATTTGGAGATTATGATCTGTTATTTGGAGCAGCAAAAATGGATCTAAAAATTGTCGATTTGCCTATCCGCTATGCTGAACGAACCTACGGCACCACCAATATTCAGCGCTGGAAACATGGTTGGCTTCTGCTAAAGATGGTTTTCTTTGCAGCCCACCGAATCAAATTCATTTAATAGGAATTCGTTTAATATTTAATCTTCTCGAGAATGATAAGTGCAAACATTGCCCATTTTTTAGAGTTAAAGCACTGTTCAATTCTTTTTACAAAGGAATTACAGCCTACCGGGGCTAACGATCGCATGGAAACGCCCCCACTCAAGAGATAGCGAAACGGCATGAAAGGCGTTAGGGTAGTTAATTTTAAATCGGAGTACTTTTGTTCAAAAATTTGTCTATCGCGTTGAAAAACAATCCAGGGTAGTGCTTGATTGGAACTGGAAAGTGGTCCATGTGATGGAAACTGCCAGGTTTTCATTCCGACATCCATCGGTTCTGAATGGAAATGATCCATCACCCAACATGCCCAACGGGTTACCCAAGGTTCGATCATGATAACCCGCCCACCTGGATGGAGTGCGCGCATTGCTTCTTTTAAAAATTGCTCCACATCTGGAAGATGATGAAAAACATCCGTCATCACGATCGCGCGCAGAGATTCATCTGGAAAAGGTAGTTGCATTCCATCCAGAATAGCATCCACAAAGGGGCAGAAAAATATTTCAGAAGTTATCGTCTGTTTGTTTATTTCATCGAAAAAACCGGCTCCTGAACCGATCTCCAATATTTTACCGGGAGTGGATGGTAACTGGGCAATCTGCATGCTGTACCATTCCTGGTAAATCGCATGTAAAAATCGCTTCTCCCGGATGATGGTTCGTCGCTGGTAAGTAACCTGTGGATCATCTACATCCACATTGACAACAGCCGGGTAAGCCAAGATCTTATTTAAGAATCCTTTTCGTTCGTCTTTTTTCATTTCAATTAAAATTTGTCATACTTGTTTTGTATCGCCATCATTGGCAAGTCTTTAGATCAACCAGAATCCGAAAGTCACCTGTCCATTCCGTTTCTTCATTAATCGTTGTGACACAGGAAGAGGTAAGCAACTTCTGTTCTTTTGGAGTAAGGGTTTTCCAATATTCCCGATCGTAATACAGGTAATCGTAGCCAGCTTGTGCCATGGCTTCCGGATCAGGATCATAAATCAATTTTTCCCATTCCTTTGTCGGTTCATAGAAATCAACGGATGAATTTCCGGTTCGCGCAAAAATGGTAATGGCACGTGGGATGTTTGGATCCAAAATAGTGGCATTATTTTCCAGTTTATTCCAATATTTATCCATCATGCGCACATCCATTTCGGTGATAAAGAGCCCAAGTTCGGGTTCTTGAATTCCTGATAACTCGGTCCCCAAAACAACCACACCGCCGAAAATCGATAGGAGAGCCAATAAGCCAATTGTTATTTTCATTCCTTGTTTACGTTTCAGCAGCCAATAAAAAACAACCGGCACTGCAAACAGGAGACTTACTTCCAGAAAATCATTCTGAACTCGATTTACAGCAGTATCAATACCCTTTGATGTGATCTGTACAAAACAAAATGCCAGACCTAACACCGCAGTGCCAATATATGCAGCATCAACATACTTTTTGTTCTTTAATGATTTCCAACCCCAGATCAACACCAGTGGAAATGCCAATGCAATAGGTCCACATTCCAAAAGTAGAACGAGTAACTGAATCGGATTGGTGATCTGTAACTCACCCAGATGGGGATTGACAAAACTGGGCGGAAATACGAACTCAACCTTAAAATTATGGTACGAGGTATAACCAGGGTTCAATATATTGTTCACAATCGCAGTGAAGAATCCACCCTGCAGAAAAACTACAATCCAAACCAGAGCTAGCATGACCAATCGAAGACGTGATTCCTTCTTTACAATTGCATCTTTATTTTTTATTAATTGAAAAAGGTGGATGAGGATCAAGATGCCGCTTAGAAATGCAAAGGTCAGCTCATCCATTAATCCCAATCCAGCCAGCAGAATACCGACCAGTGATAGAGTTTTGATATCTTTGGCTTTGTCATAAAGCAGCAGGATAAGGATCAAGATTAAAAAGCTGATATTATCCCAACCCACACCCAGGATAGATGGTTTTAATAAGCCATTTGTGAATGCAAATGGAATGGTTATAGGCGCCATGCCCTGCGCTGCCCAGGGACTGATGAGAGCAGTGCGTAAATCGGTACCGCTGTTCAACCCACTGCCCATGCGTTGGATAGCGGAGTCAAATTTATCTATGATAGAAGGCGGGAAAAGTAGAAGCAACCAGCGTGTCCCCCCTGCCAAAACGTGAAATACACCTCCGGTTACGCTTGCATAAATATTTCGAGTAAGCCTGTGAACCCAAATTACCACAAGGACGGTACTCAAACTCAATGTGAAGGCTTGTAAAAAGGCTAAAGCCGTCCAGGGGTAGAGATCACCTATCCGCATGAATTGGGCAGCGATTAAATAGCGCAGGTAATGCTCATCCAAAACAACACTGATGTCATACGGGAAATGGGGAGGAATATCTCCTGCAGCGATCATGGAAACCAACGGGAAGGTCTTAAATTCATCCCAAATAGACATCCCGCGAGCGATCATGAAAAAGACATAGAAAAGAACAAGAAAGGTAATCCACTGCCAGGATACTAGTGGAAAGATATCTTTGAAACGTGTTTTTTTTCGAAATAATGGCAAACAAAATGAGAATCCACCCAGAAAAGTGAGTATTGCAGCTAACCAAAATGCCAGCAACGGATCCAAAAATCTTCCGAGAATATTTGCAATCCAGCTTTCAATAATGAGCCCGGCACCTAATCCGACTATCAGAAATTCACTTTTTTCCAGTTTAAAAACCCCTCGGGTAAATAAAATGCCACCGGTTCCCCATAAAATACACCAGATTAAGAAGCCTATGGAACCGCTGGATAAATTTTGAATAATTCCGCTCACTCTTCCACTCCTTATTTCAATATGGTCGCATTATCCCCAAAAACTTCCGTGGATTATTTTAATGTATTTACACAGGCTGTAATCCGCTCAATCTGCTCATCCTGCAAAGATGGATGAATAGGCAGGTTAATCATACTGCGGCTGCAAAGTTCCGCATGAGAGAATCCAATACCTCTGGTATAAGACTGATAACTTTTAAGATGTGGAATGCTATATTCGATCACTCGCCCTGCTTGAATGCCTTTGCTTGCCAGTTGATTGATGGTTTCTTCCCGCTCGGGAACTCGAATGGCATAATGAGAATAGGTCGCACCCTCTACCAATGGTGGAAGCACCCATTCTTTGGGGACTTTCAAATGTTCATTGTAATAGGCTGCAATTTCCCTGCGTCGCTGAATAATAGCATCATATTTTTCGAGCTGCACCAATCCCACTGCTGCTTCGGAGGGGAGTAATTGCTCCGTAGCGTCTGGGGGAAAACGAATTTCCTCATCGAGATGATAAGCTTTGGTGAGTCGATTCAAGATTGCAGTCTTCTCCTGCATCCAATACACCATTCCATAGAATCCATCATTGAAAGCTGGATAAACCGCCAGTAAATAAGCCAGACGCTTGATTGTTTTCAGCCATGATGTGGGATGAAAATGCTCATCACGGTACGCGCGAACCCGATCAGCTAATTTTGAATCTTGAAATGTCATCATTCCACCAAAAACGGAAGAGATGATCTTACTGATTCCTAATCCAAATAATGCACAGTCTCCCGCATTGATCACTGGTGTTCCCTCAAAACTTGCACCAAAAGAATGAGCGCAATCCTGAATGATCCAGATCTTATGACCATATCGATTTTGTGCTGTTTTCACAATCTTTTGTACAGATTGAATATCCATCGGATAGCCGAAAATATGGGTGGGGATTACCGCAAGCGTATCAGCTGTGATGGCAGCTTCTAACTCATCAAGCTGCATATTGTAGTCAAAGAGTGAATTATCTACAAAAACCGGAGTATTTCCACTAAGAACAGTGGCATGCGCAACAACCGAACAGGTATACGCAGGCTGAATAATCTGCTTTCCTTCCATACCTTGAGACTGTAGAAAAGCCCATAATGCACTGCGCCCGTATGGAAACGCGACCGCATCGACACATTGAAACTTCCGGGCAAAAGCCTTCTCAAATTCAGATACAGCCAGTTGACTGTGTTTCAAAAAAGCACCGATTTCGCGTTGATTGAAATAAGGTTTCAATCTAGGAATCATATTCTTTGCTCCACTGATCCATGCGTTTAAATGAATAATTTTGTGCGATGACATCCATGATCCTGCGAAAAGCTGTTTCTTTTTGCGCATAAGTCATCTGTAATGCTTTAGGGATATATACCCCCTGCTGGCTTATGGGAAGCTGGTCCGCGAATTCATTGCTCGTGTAATCAACAAAATCAGAAAGGTGGAATTGAAAATGAATGGGGACTCCTTGCCTGATCAATGAATTCAAAATAGCCGAATAGATCTTCCAACCGAACAGCAGGTAAAAAGTTGCAGTGAAGGGGACACGCAAAACAGGCGACACTGTAATGGGAAATTCTACAATCCCATCCTTTCCCACACAATCCAATCTTTTTAAAGTAGTCCGGTAGGGCTCGCGGGGAGCAGCCATATAGGAACTCTGCCCCATGGTCGACCGATCGAAACGAGGTCTGGAGCGCATCGAAAGCCAGTGGCTGAATTTCAGCAGTGGCATGAAACTGGTGGGAAAAACGGAAGAATCGTAGGAGTAATTTAGTTCTTTGAGAATAGGACCGGCTTCATCGGAAATATTCCATCCTGGCGACCGGAAACCTACCGGTTTAACTCCCAATCGATCTTTGCAGATGCTTTCCATTTCAATGATCTCTGTTCTTTTCTGCGCAGGAGGAAGAAAGCGAAATCCTTGGGTATGATGCATGGTATGGTTGGCTATTTCATGCCCGGTTTTGAGCAGCTCTTTGGCGGGTTGTATGTTTTGTTTGAAATTAAGATCATCCCCAACCATGAATAGGGTCAGTACGCAATCATAGGATGCGAAGAATTGGATGATATTCTGTAAACCCATCTGCATCTCGGCATAGGAATATCCACCTTTCCGCCGGCATCCGGTGCCTTTATAAATGGATGCCAGAGTATCTACATCAATTGATACTGCCGCAGTGGGGCTCATGGCTTATCCACCCCGGAAAAGCGTATTTCTTCGTGTCTAAAAAGTACATCATCGGTTTCTTCAAAAGCCATATCCTTCTGCGAACTAATTCCAGATGTAGTAAGGGGATACCGGGCAGATGCCATATGAATGGCAGTAAAACCGGACGCCCTCGAGATGGATTGGATGCTTTTCAGATCTCTTCCTGTAATAGACTCATCTAGCTGGATAGAAAGATCATGAAAAGCAATCCTCAGTGATCGCACCATCTTTCTGGCTTGGGAAGGTTTGACTAATACCTTGACCAACATTTTCTTGACCAGTTCATTGAGAAATGGAATTCGCATCAATGTAAGATTCGCAATCCGCAGTAAAAGAAACTTACCTGGAGCTTGTTCCATGCTTGAAAACACCCCAAGAGGGACAGAAAAGGAAATATTATGTTCATCAATCTGAACAGTAGCATTATTCAATTGGGTATGTTGAGATGTTAAAATTGCTCCATTTTTCATCTGGAGAATGACTCCGCAATCATCATAGATAAGCTGGTCGTTCTTCTTGTCAAAGACCTTACAAATTCCGCCATTCGATATACCAATTACTGTATAGTAATGGCTGTTTCCGCGAATAGAAAGTCCAGCCATTGAAAAATCACGGTTGATTTGATCGAGCTGGCACGGCAGGGGTTTTGCGCGAAGTGGTACCGTATTCTTCGTTTGTACTGCCAGGATCGTGCTGGAGAGAAGAGGAGCCAGATTTCCAACATCAATTTCATTGACTCCTACAGTCCTTCCCTCTTCAATGGATTGCAGCATGAATACATTTAAATTTGCCACTTCAGGAATATCGTTACCCAAGAGTGCTATGCCACCCGGATAATAGATGGCAGTACGTCTGCTCCCGTATTCCCCTCCAAAACTGCCATCCGGGTGAGCGAAATAGGTTAGAAAATCAAGCGATCGTTGCAAAGAGGTAAGCAGGGTCTTCTCTTGATTCAGACGATAGATTTGCGCCAGGTAATGAACACAGAGGGTCTGGTAACCTGGGTCCGCTCCGTCATATTCCCAATACCAACCTTCGGGAGATTGTTTTGAAAGGATAAGATTCACTAATTCTTGAGCACTTTGTGAAAACCTGGTGTCTTTAAATACCATTCCGGCTTCCATTAAAGCCAGAGCACTACCAGCTAAATGATTGGCAATAAAACTATGCTGTTCCTTATGGCTCACAAGATATTCCGCGCTTCGATAGAGATGTTCTGTTGTGGATTGTTTCTCCGATTGGTTTAACGTAGAAGAAATGGATTGGTAAGCTTGAAGAAGGGGGTGCAGTAGAAACGCTGTTGCACCATAACTATGCTCGTGAGGATAAGCCTGATCAAAACTTCCATCAGAATGTTGGATCTTGAGTGCATATTCCAATCCCAATCGGATTGCAAGCTGTGCTTTTTGTCGCAACGGAGGGTCTTTTTCTTCACCAACATACCAGCACAATGGCAGGATTAATCGTTGAAAGGTTGCTTCGGGATAATCACACAATTTCCATGCCCAAAATCGGCGGTCAAAACAGCCCCTGGTTTTCGAGAGCGGATCCTGGTTTTGTAAATTGATCACCCTGCGGCAAGCAAGGATAAGCTGTTCATGAATGGAAATAACTTTCATACTCGTATGATTTTTATTTTCATTGGATAGGTATTTGCATACTAGCTAAAGCGTTACTATCATATTATCATTATTTTGTTTCTTCATACGATCTCCCTCTCAGGGAAAAACCAACTAGGAGAGAAAAATGTCACGAATGTTTGTTCCTGGACCCGTAGATGTTGCGCCCGAGGTATTTGCTGCAATGTCAAAGCCCGTCCTTCCTCATCGAAGTAAAGAATATGAAGCAATCTACCAGCGTGCAGCAAAAAAATGTGAAGATCTTTTCTACACAAAATATCGCGTTTTCATCGGTACCCACTCCGGAAGTGGTATGCAGGAGACCGGTATCCGAAACCTTGTGCAGAAGGATGTACTCTGCTGCGTAAATGGCGCTTTTTCAGAGCGCTGGTATGAAGTTGCCATCGGTAATGGGAAACAGGCAGATAAACTGGAAGCGGAATGGGGAAAAGCCATTGAACCTGAAGCATTGCGCAAAGCGTTAAAGAAAAAACATTATGAAGCTGTCACGATCGTTCATAATGAAACCTCTACGGGGTGTGAAAGCCCGGTAAAGGAACTGTGCGCAGTGATCAAAGAAGTCAGCCCTGACACCATGATCCTGGTGGATGCCGTTTCATCATTGGCAGGCACAAAAATCGAAATGGATGCCTGGGGAATCGATTTTCTTCTGACATCCTCTCAGAAATGCATCGCCCTTCCGCCAGGGCTTTCATTAGCAGGTACAACTGATCGGGCGTTGGAAAAAGCCAAGACAGTAACGAATCGTGGCTGGTATTTTGATCTGCTGATCATGGAAGATTACCGCATCAAGAATTCCACCGCCATGACCTCGGCTGTAACCCTGGTCTATGGGCTGGATTTCCAACTTGACCGCATCTTTGCAGAAGGCTTGGAAACACGCTTTGCCCGCCATGCAGCCATGTCAAAGCGCGTTTATGATTGGTCACTGGAACGCGGAATGGAACCATTTGCCGATCCCAAACGGCTTTCAAAAACCGTTGCAACCATCAAAAATACTCGCGAACTCGATATCTCAAAATTGAATGCATTTCTGCTTGAACGCGAAATGCGCATTGCCAATGGTTATGGCAGCTTGAAGAATAAAACCTTCCGCATCGCCACCATGGGCGAAACACAGATGGAAGATGTTGAGAAATTACTGGTAAGCATTGACGATTTCATGAAATAAAACCATTTAGTGAAGTTAAAAGCCCACAAAAATGTGGGCTTTTTTTCTACAGATTCTGACTGAGAAATTCCAGGATCATCGCATAATATTCCCGGAGTGTTTCTTCCCGTTTGAATCCATGCCCTTCTTGTTCAAATATCTTTAAAGTACAGGGTATTTCCCGCTTCACCAATGAAGCATAGAGAGCTTGCGATTGGGAGGGTTGTACCACGGGATCTTCATTTCCGTGAAAGAGCAAAAGCGGATCGTGAATTTCATCAACATGGAACAAAGGCGACCGCTGTTGAAAAGTTTCCATTTTCCTTTCGAGATCACCGATCAGGTATTGATAATAGAAACGCTCAAATTTGTGGGTTTGTTTTGCGTCCAATATTAGATCGCCGATTCCAAAACTGCAGACTGCACAATGAAATACACCGGGATATTTTCGTAATACATTCAAGACGGTCGTTCCACCTGAACTGTTTCCCATCAGCGCAATCTTAGCGGGATCCGCGATACCGGTATCAACAAGGTGTTTCACACCCATATAAATATCATCCACTTCCAGCTCTCCCCACTTCCCTTTCAATGCGTCCTGATAACTCAATCCATATCCACTGCTTCCACGGTAGTTCACCTGGAAAAAAGCATATCCGCGCGAAGCGAAAAATCCAGCTTCTGCTGATTCCGAAAGTGTACGCTGCATGGTTGGTCCTCCATGCACATCCACCAGCAGCGGCAATTGCTTATTGTGCTCAGTTTTGGGAAGATACAAGATACCGAATACGCTCTCTCCATCCTGACCTTTCCATTCAATATGTTCCGGCTTATTGAAAAATTCAGAATATTCAATTCCTGCCTGAGATGAAGAGACCGATTTCAGCTTTCGGTCCTTGAATAAAATAATCTGTTTTGGATGAAAAGGCGAAGAAGCCAGAAAAGCCAGCACCCCGGACTGTGGTGAGATGACAAGTTGTGAAAGCCAGGTAAATGGATCAGTGGGAATCTGTTCCGATTTGCCACTGCGGACATTCACCTTCCAGAGCGTTGCTTGTGCTTGTGCATACTGAATATAGTAGATGGTGCGAGCATCATTTCCCCAGACATAGGATTGCAACCCCTGCACCCAATCGGGTGTGGAAAGCATGAAACCATCGCCATGCACCAGTACTCGCTTTTTTTTCTTCCTCAGATCGTACAGGATCAGGTCTTCCCATTCCCCATTTTGCAGGAGATAGCTTAACCATCTTCCATTCGGGGAGAAGAAAGGTTGATGAGCTGCCTGACCAATTTTCCCATCTACCCAGGTTTCATCCAACAAGCGGATCTGCATTCCTCCGACCTCGCCAATCTTAACCCGGCTGCCCTGCCATGGCATACAGGGATGATCCCATTCTACCCAAGCAACGAATTCCCCCTGCGGGTGCCAGGTCGGTTGTAAATAAAAATCTGCACCTTTGACCATTTGTCGTGGCCAATCCAAACCGTGCATCGGGGCAACACCTAACAGGTCAGTCTCTCCATCACTACATACATAAAGAACCCATTTTCCATCCGGGGAAATGCATGGCGCTGCTACTTTCCCCCAGACAGGAATAACTGGCTTGGATTCTCCAGTTTTCAGGTTGATTACCACAAGTTGATTTCGATTAACACAAAAAACCGCTTTTTCTTTCGCGACGCAAAATTCACCACCCCCATAAAATAATCCACTTTTTATCGGATCTTTCAAGGCTATGGATTTTACTCTTCCCTTTTCATTCTGAAGGAATGCTTTTCCAATTCCATTTTCATTTTCCACCCACAGAATGGAATCATCATTCGCGAATTGGATACCTTGTACGTGGCGTTTCGTCAATACATGCTCTATTTCCATATACTGCTTTTCCATATTCAACCCTTTGATCATTACTTAAAGAAAGTGCTCACTGTTTGTGAGCACTTATTGGATTCAGATTAGAGGTCCTTGGGGCGCCAGAGTTTCTTGAGCTTTCCCTCGACTTCATTGTTCAATTCAGACCATTCTTCAATCGGAATAGTAATATACGCGATCGAAGAAGTGGGTAGTGTCTCCACCTTTCCGGTCAATGTTTGGAGCAGCGCCTCTAAACCCGGATTATGCCCAATAATCATAGCGCTTTTGGTTTTTTTAGGCGCATTCTTTAGAGCAGAAATCAAATCGGGTACTTCAGCCATATACAGCTTATCGTTATATTCCAACTTTCCTTCAAAGGAGGAAGCTTTTTTAAATAGAACAGCTGTTTGTTTTGCTCGCTCAGCAGATGAGCAAAGAATGAAATCAGGCAGGTGCTTTTTATGTTTCAGCATCTTCGCCATTGCTTTCACATCTTTTTCACCTTTTTTCTTTAAAGGTCTGTCATGATCTGGAATATTTGCGTCTTTCCAGCTCGATTTCGCATGCCGCATGAGAAACACCTTTTTCATAACTGACCTCCATAATGATAGAATAAGAAATCGAAATTAGTATAACATAATTGAATTTTTTTCCATGAATGAACAAGCCCTCCCAATCCGCTTCATAGGGGAACGTATTGAAGCAATTTACAAATTGGAGCAGGTCAGGACCAAGAATCCTGGATGCCCTGATGCTATCCGCTGGCGATCAACCGAGTACACAATCACAAAGATCATCAACCAATGGACAGATTTTTCACGTAAAGGGAACATGCAAAGAAATATGAGTGAAGCGCATCATTCGCGAGCAGAAATAAAAGGTTCCTGGGGAGTTGGAAAAGTCTTTTTCAGGGTCCAAGTACATACAGGGCAGGATTTTGAGATCTATTTCGACCGGGCACCACAGAATGTTTTAGACAGAGGTGGTGGTTGGTTTTTACTTCAGGAACATATTGAAGTTCCAGACAAAAATGATAAGTAAATATTATTCATGTGTATATGGATATTTCGGATAATAATGATATGATTATATCAATTATATTGATTATTATATAAATCAGGTGAAATATGAACAAGATCATAGACAAATGCCCCATCTGCAATAATGAACTCATCGTGACCTCATTACACTGTAATAATTGCAGAACAAATTTTCAAGGAATATTTGAACTAACCCACACGCCATTGAGCAATCTTTCTCCCGAACAACTCCAATTTGTTTTGACTTTCATCCGCTGTGAAGGCAAATTCAATCGCATGGAAGAAGAACTGGATCTCTCTTACCCAACCTTACGCAGTCGGTTTAATGAAATCCTACGCGTTATGGGATTTGAATCACAGCTCGAAGATGAAAAGCCTTCTACTGAAACCAAAAAGGAAATTCTTACCAAGTTGAATGAGGGTAAAATTTCTATCGATGAAGCCCAGGAACTACTGCGCGGTAGCTAGGAAAACAGATTAAAATTAGATAGGAGCAAGATACCATGGAAGAAGATCGCATGATGATTTTAAAAATGCTTCAAGAGGGAAAAATCGACGCTGATCAGGCAGCGAAATTATTGGAAGCATTAGAAGCAGGGAAACCGGTTAATCCAAAAGTAGAAAATGAAGAAAAATCGAGCAAATGGTTTCGGGTACGTGTCACCGACGCTATCACAGGCATCCAAAAGACAAATATCCGTATCCCGATTGGTCTGGTCAATGCGGGCTTCCGGATCGGCGCTCAGTATTCGCCAGAATTTGCGCATATGGATTCAAATGATCTCATGAATTTGATTAAGTCTGGGAAAACAGGTTTAATCATTGATGTCATTGATGATGAAGATGATGAACACGTAGAAATCTTCATCGAATAAAATAAATTTCAAGAGGGGATTTTCATGCAGGATCATCTCAATAAAAATTGGAAAACCAAGTTTTTCTCAATCTGGATTGGGCAGGCTTTTAGCTTACTTGGCTCTCAAATCGTCCAATTTACTTTAATCTGGTACCTCACCAAAGAAACAGGATCTGCAGCTGTCCTGGCTACTTCAACATTGGTAAGCCTGTTGCCCAATGTACTCTTTGCCCCATTCATCGGTGCCCTAGTGGACCGATGGGATCGCAAACGCATTATGATCGTTTCCGATCTGATGATTGCCTTCGTTACTCTGCTGCTAATCATCCTCTTTAAGACTGAACAGATAAAACTTGGATATATCTATGTTGCCTTATTCTTGCGAGAACTGGGCAGCACCTTCCACTGGCCTTCCATGCGCTCCTCAACCTCGCTCCTTGTTCCGAAAGAACAGATGTCGAGGGTTGAAGGGATGAACCAATCCATCAGGGGATTATTAAATGTCATCGGTCCGCCCCTTGCAGCTCTTTTGCTGGAAATATCCCCCATTTATAATATTCTTTTTATTGATATTCTCACAGCCCTGCTTGCAGTAGCACCTCTCACATTTGTTCGTATTCCCAAACCCGTTGAAGCATCCGAGGGAAAATTTTCCTCAGCTTCTGAATTATTCAATGACGTAAAATTTGGATTCCGTTATCTATGGAATTGGAAAGGGATGTTGCTATTGACTCTTACGGCAACTTTACTTAATTTTCTTATTAATCCCGGCTTCACACTGGCTCCTCTTTTGGTTACCCAACACTTTTCGGGTGGAGCAATTCAACTCAGTCTGGTTGAATCTGTTTTTGGCATCGGCGTAATTGCAGGCGGTCTCATCTTAAGTACCTGGGGAGGATTTAAAAAGCATATTCTAACATCGCTGACTGGAATCATTGGAATGGGAATTGGTATTCTCCTCATTGCAATTGCTCCAGCAGATCAATTCAATCTAGCTCTGGCGGGTATGCTTATCACGGGTGTGATGAACCCGATCGCCAATGGTTCTCTTACCGCTATTATGCAATCCAACGTCAAACCAGAAATGCAGGGGAGGGTTTTCACCACACTGAACAGTATGGCAAGTGCCATGTCTCCTATTTCAATGCTCATCGCAGCACCGGTTGCCGGAATCGTCGGTATTCAAGGGTGGTTTTATATCGGTGGACTTGGCTGCATCCTTATGGGACTGCTCGGAATATTTAACCCAGCCATAATGAACATCGAAAAAGAAGGGCAGCGCCGACAGCAAGTCGAAATTATGGATACGAAATAAGTAATCTGTACCCTAAACTATTCAGCTAATTTATGATGTTCTGCAGTGATGATCGCCAGTATCGTTTCTACTGTCTGGGCTAATTGATCATCTGCGTTGACAACTGCGTAATCAAAAATGTCTAGTGCTTTTAACTCTTCTTTTATTTTTTCAATCCGAATATCCATATCCAGATCTGTACCCTGTTCTTTCGCTCTTGCTATCAAGCGTCTGTTCCATTCTTCTTCATTGGATGGCAGCAAAAATATGAGAATCGCGAATGGATAAAGATTTTTTATCTTTTTCGCGCCCTGCACATCCAAGCGCATTAGCACGTCTTTTCCGCTCGCCAGAGCCCTTTCAACCTGGGCTTTGGGCACACCTTTATAATCACCATACACATGAGCCCATTCAACCAGTTCATTTTTCTTTATCATTTCTTCAAAATGGTCTTTGCTGACAAAGAAATAATCCACACCTTCTATTTCATCAGGTCGGGGAGCTCGTGTATTGGCTGTAATAACAAAATGAAATTTTCCGGGTTCATTCTTTAGTGCTTTTACAACGGAATCTTTTCCAACCCCTGAAGGACCGGAAATAACAATTAACAACGCCCTTTTTTTAAGAATATTGAAATTCACATTTTCCGTAAGCGTCATGGACATTATCCGATGAAAATTTAAAGTGATTATAATTGAAAAAATCTTCAAAATGCAGCCTGAAAATGCCTAGTTATCAATTTTTCTGTATGAATTGTCATAAAGATTTTGAAAAAACCATATCTTTCAAAGAGTATGGAGCAACTGCCGTTTTTTGCCCTTTTTGTCAAACTCAAAATGTTCGCAGAAGGATAAAAAACATCCGGGTTAACTTCCCCGAAAATAGTGCTGATTTCTTTTCAGCTGATCCTTCAGCCTTCTCAGCCCTTGAAAACGATCCACAATCGATGGGAAAGATGATGAGAAAGATGGGTGAACAGAGCGGAGAAAAATTCGAACCGGAGTTCAATGAAGTCGTAGATAGGCTTGAAAAAGGTCAATCGTTTCAGCAAATTGAAAAAGAATTGCCTGATATCGATCCCTCTTCTGACTCTTCGAATTGAACATTTTTTAGTATCACGCAATTACAAAATCCTTTGATTTTAACGCACCATTTCTAATAAATCATTTACGCGCTTTCGCTTGACAAATAAACCTGCGGAACTTATGTTTATAACAATTCGTAAACAACTAGAAGGAATCAACTTTGTTTGTGCTTTGAAAGGGAAAAGAATGCCTGCAGAAAAAAAGAAAAAAATTGAGAAGAAATATTATTATATGGGGGGAGTGATCTTGGCTTTGGTTTTGATCATTCTCTACTCGCAACTGCGAAAGAATTCTGTAAGCGATGAAGGCTTGCTTACTGCAGTTGTTGAAAAAGGAGAATTAATTGCAACGGTTGGAGGAACAGGGAAAGTCGAAGCCAATAAATCGGCCACGCTTACCTGGAAAACCAGCGGTAATGTCAGTGCTATCTATGTTGAAAATGCTGATACCGTTTCATCAGGGGATATGCTGGCTGAATTATCTCAGACATCCCTACCACAGGCAGTTATCTTAGCCCAAGCTGATCTGGTGGATGCCAAACGGAATCTCGAAACTGTTCTTGAATCAGGTACGCAACGATCTCAGACCTATTTGGATCTCTTGGATGCCGAGGAAAAATTGAAAGAGGCGCAGGAAGATATAGACTACTGGAATTATAAAAATGCTGACCAGAAAGTCGTTGACCAAGCCAGGGTTGATTTCATAGCGGCAGAGGAAGTATTGAAACAAACGAAGGCAGAACTGCAAGCATTAGCAGCAGATGCGAGCGAAGCAGACACTCAAGAATCCCAGGCAAAAGTTGATGAAGCGCAGGTAGCTAGAGATAAAGCACTGCGTAACCTTAGTTATATTTTAGGTAAAACATACAATACAGAAGTTGCTCAAGATTTCGCAGATTACGACCTGGCAAAAGCCCAATTGGAAGATGTACAACGAGAATGGGATCGTGTAAAAAATGGTCCGAATGAAGACGATATCCTGGCTGCGCAGGCAAAAGTAACCGCTGCGGAAGCAGTTGCAGGAATGGCAAATCTGCGTGCGCCTTTTGATGGCACCATAACGGCTATTATGACAAAGGAAGGTGATGAGGTTTCAGCGGGTACGAATGCATTCCGCATTGATGACCTATCGAAATTCTACATCGAAGTGGATATCCCTGAAATTGATATCAACCGTATTCAAGTCGGGCAGGATGCCGAATTTACTTTTGATTCTTTGCTTGACAAGACCTACCATGGAACAGTGGTCGAGGTAGCAGGTGCAGGAACAGAAAATCAAGGTGAGACTAATTTCACCGTTAAATTGTTGATGAGCGATGGCGACGAGAATATTCTCCCTGGTATGACAGCGTCAGTAAGCATTACCGTGTTGAAATTGGAAGACACATTGATCGTCCCTACTCGAGCAATCCGTCTGGAAGATGGAGAAGTGGTCGTCTACATACAACGCAATGGAATCATTGAAAGAGTCATCGTGGAAATTGGCTCTTCGTCTGACAGTTACACCCAGATCCTCTCCGGCGATATTGCTGAAAATGACACGCTCGTTCTCAATCCACCTCAAGATTTATTCAATACCAATCAACAACCTGCCTTCACGAGGTAAGTGTGGATAAAACAGTAATCAAGATCAAAGACTTGACCAAAGTCTATAAAATGGGAGAAGTGGAAGTTCAGGCATTACGCGGAGTTTCTTTCAAAATCCAAAAGGGCGAGGTCATCTCCATTATGGGACCATCCGGATCCGGGAAATCAACGCTCATGAATATCCTTGGCTGTCTGGATCGGCTAACCAGCGGTAGATACGTCTTGGATGGCGAAGACGTTTCCAATTTAGATGATGATCAATTAGCCCAGATTCGTAATCAAAAAGTTGGTTTTGTTTTCCAAAATTTCAACCTCCTTTCCCGTTCCACAGCTCTTGTAAATGTGGAATTACCTCTGCGTTATGCCGGGATCACAGAAAACCGGGTTGAAATGGCACAAAAGGCGCTTGAAAGCGTCGGTCTGGGAGATAGAACTCATCACAAGCCACCAGAACTTTCTGGAGGTCAACAGCAGCGGGTTGCTATCGCCAGAGCCCTTATCAATAATCCAGCGATCATTCTGGCGGACGAGCCCACCGGTAACCTGGATTCTAAATCAGGTGATGAAATCATGGAGCTCTTGCTTGGATTAAATAAAAAATATGGAACAACCCTGATCATTGTTACACACGACCCTAAAATTGCAGCACACACAGCCAGGACAATCCAAATTTTTGATGGATTAATCAAGGAGTCTAAATCATGAACTTCCTGCAAACTGTGAACGAAGCTTGGAATAGTCTCTATTCCAACAAAATGCGCTCCATTCTTACCACACTGGGCATCGTGATTGGCGTGGCGGCTGTGATTGCCATGATCGCAATCGGAACAGGAGCACAGGATACCATTCTGAATCAGATCAGTGGGGTCGGAACGAATTTGCTTTTTGTCTTTGAAGGCAATGAAGAAGATGGATCGATTAATGTAAATCCACTCACCATGCAAGATTCCAATGCGATCGGTGAAGTCTTCGCCGCACCCCATGTTGATCTAGTCGCACCGGTTATTCAGGGTAGTGGTGTGATCAAATTTAGCGGTGAGTCAAAATCCACACAAATATTTGGTGTAACACCCAATTTTCAAGCTGTCCGCAACTATGAATTGATGGAAGGAGAATTCATTACTGAAGAAAATGTAAACGGACGCGCTTCGGTTGCCTTGATCGGCGTTGATGTAGCTGAACAATTATTCGGGCAAAGTGAAAACCTGGTTGGAGAAACCGTCACCATCGAAGGGCAGCCTTTCCGCATCATTGGCGTTCTTGCACCGAAAGGGGGAGGTCAATTTGGCAGCCAAGATAATGTGGTTCTGGTTCCCATCACAACAGCCAGAAGTCGTTTAATGGTCCGTGAACAAGGGAAAGTGGATATTATCTACATAAAGGCAATCAGTGCCGATTCTGTTCCTGAAGCCACGAGTGAAGTTCAAGAAATTCTTAGAAAAAGACATCGCACGAAGCTGGGTGAAGATGATTTCACAATCTATTCCCAGCAAGACTTTTTGACTCTGGCAAGCAGCATTACAAACATCTTTAAAATCTTTTTAAGTGGTATTGCTGGAATCTCTTTATTGGTGGGTGGAATTGGGATCATGAATATCATGCTGGTTTCCGTAACTGAACGCACAAAAGAGATCGGATTGCGGAAAGCAATTGGCGCCAAAAAGAAGGATATTCTTGTTCAATTCTTAACAGAATCTTCGTTGCTTAGTATGCTGGGAGGAATTCTGGGCATCATCTTAGGTTGGATCATCTCTTCTCTCATTGGTTCCTTCGCTACCGCGCAAGGAGTAGCTTTCCAACCACAAGTTGACCTGGGTGCGATCTTCCTGGCAACCATTTTCTCGACAGCGGTCGGCTTGTTCTTTGGGATATATCCGGCAAATAAAGCAGCCAATTTGGAACCTGTCGAAGCACTTCGACATGAATGATGACAAGAGCAGCGGAAAATCCGCTGCTCTTTTTTATATTTAGAAATATACTTTAATCAGGATTTTTTATCAATTCAATGGAATGATGCCTGTATCAGTGAAATCGGGCAACTAGACACTATTGAACAGAATAGGAATGCGTTACAATTTTCTCATTATATGTTTAATTAAGGAGTGGAATATGTTAGCGTGGAAAATTTTACTTACGGATGGGTTGGCTGAAACCGGTAAATCGATCTTGACTTCAAAAAACATAGCGTTTGATGATCAGAATGGTATCGATGCAACTGCACTGCTAGAATGCATTGCAAACTATGATGCTTTGATCGTAAGGGGACGCACTAAAGTAATTCCAGATGTTTTTGCGCATGCAGCAAAACTGAAGGTCGTCGGTCGCTGCGGTGTGGGCGTTGATAACATCAATCTGGAAGCAGCGAAAGAAAAAGGTGTAATTGTAGTGAATGCCCCAGTTGCCACCACCATTGCCGTAGCGGAACATGCTATGGCATTAATGCTGGCAATGGTGCGCGAAATTACAAAAGCGGACTCTGGATTGAAAGCAGGTATCTGGTATAAAAGTGAAATTAAAGGTAATGAACTGTATGGAAAAACACTGGGAGTAATTGGCTTCGGGCATATCGGCTCAACCGTCGGTACCTACGCCAAAGCATTTGGAATGAAAGTCATCGCTTATGACCTGGTTGCTTCAGCAGCACAGATCCGTGAGCATGGTGGCGAACCGGTTAGTTTTGATGAACTCTTGCAAAAAGCAGACATCATCACAGTGCATGTGCCGCTGACTGACACCACCAAGCACATGATCAATGCCCAATCCATCGCCAAAATGAAAGATGGTGTCCGCATCATTTCCGCTGCCCGCGGTGGCGTGATCGACGAAGACGCACTGCTGCAAGCACTGGAAAGCGGAAAAGTAGCCAGCGCTGCGCTGGATGTTTTTGAAAAAGAACCTCCACTGGATTCCCTGCTGGTAAAACACCCCAAATTAATCGCCACTCCGCACATCGGCGGTGAAACCAAAGAAGCCCAGCGGAGAGCAGCAGTGGATATTGTAGATGAAGTATTAGCTGCTCTGGAAGGTGATCCTCTCCGCTGGAGAGTAGTATAAACTTTTTTGTTGAAGGAGAAAACATGAAAGAAAAACTAGAGCAATTAAAAACCCTGCTGCACGAAATTCATGATCTTAGCGCTGCCAACGCCGTTTTGGAATGGGATCAACAGGTCAATATGCCGCGCGGCGCAGCCGAAGATCGCGGAGAACAATCCGCAACCTTAAGCCGCATCATCCATGATAAATCCACATCCGACGAATTAGGCAAATTACTCGATGCATTATCTGAATCCACAAAAAGCATGGACCCAGATTCGGACGATGCGCGCTTAGTAAAAGTCGCAAAAAGAAAATATGAAAAGAACACAAAGGTTTCTGGTAATTGGGTGGCAGCATTTGCAAAAGAGACTGCGGTCGCACAAAGTAACTGGGAACAAGCTAGAGCCAAAGACGATTTTGAGTTTTTCCGTCCATATCTAGAAAGATTAGTTGACCTTCGGCGTCAATACGCTGATTTCTTCAAACCATATGCACATGTTTACGATCCCCTGCTGGATGATTTTGAACCAGGTATGAAGACCGCCGAAGTACAGGAAATTTTCACAGCGTTAAAAAAAGAGCAGGTTGAATTGATCCATCAGATCAGCCAGCAGCCACAAGTTGACAACGGCTTTTTATTCCTGGAATATGACGGTGATGGACAGATTGCCTTTGGTAAAAAAGTCATCACAGATTTTGGATATGATTGGAATCATGGACGCCAGGATATTTCGGTGCATCCATTCACAACCGGCTTTGGACTGAATGATGTACGCATCACCACCAAGATCGTCCCTGATTTTTTGAATCCATGCCTTTTCGGCACCTTCCACGAATGCGGTCATGCCTTATATGAACAGGGAATTGCAAAAAAATACAACCGCACCCCCATCGCAGAGGGGGCTTCTATGGCAATCCACGAATCGCAATCGCGCATGTGGGAAAATTTGGTTGGGCGCTCTGCAGCATTCTGGAGAAGGTATTACAAAGACCTGCAAGAAATCTTCCCAAGCCAATTGGGAAATGTGGATGTGGACACCTTCTATAAGGGTATTAATAAGGTCGAACCTTCACTCATCCGCATTGAAGCAGATGAAGCCACTTATAACCTGCATATCATGCTGCGTCTTGAAATGGAAATTGGCTTGATGGAAGGAACCATTAAAGCCAAAGATGCTGCCAAAGTGTGGAAAGAAAAATTCAAAGCCTATCTTGGCATTGTGCCGCCGAACGATAAAGAAGGTGTGCTCCAAGATGTACACTGGTCATCCGGTCTGTTTGGGTACTTCCCGACCTATGCGCTCGGAAATCTGGTTTCTTCTCAGTTATGGGAAAGAATGACCAGAGATAACCCGGGTATTGAGCAGCAAATTGAGAAAGGTGATTTCTCGAAATTATTAGGCTGGTATCGCGAACATATCCACCAGTATGGCGCAAAATATGAACCGCAGGAGCTGGTACAGAAAGTGACCGGAGAAAAGATCCACGCAGCGCCCTTTATGCGCTATCTCAAGAGCAAATTTGGGGAAATCTACGGTCTATAAAGACTGATTTTTTAGAATAAAAAACAGAACCTTCCGCAAATGGAAGATTCTGTTTTTTAGTTACAAAAGTTTATTGTGGATGATTGATTAGGCACCACCTTGAGTATAGAAAGCCGGGTCGGTTGGCGTAGCTCCGCTGGAATCCCAGACGTAAACCCAATCGCCCACATTCGCCCAATTATAAATCCAGTGAGAATCCCCGACTGACAAATTGACACATCCATGTGATTGGGTATAGCCAAACAATGCCCTCCAGTAAGCGCCATGCAGTGCCCTGCTCTGATCAAAATACATGGTCCAAGGCACATTTTCCAGATAGTAATAATCCGTTTTGCCTGCTTCAAAGGAACCAGTCATGGTTTCCAGTTCTTTTTTCTCATAGATCTGGAATGTTCCAGGTTGAGTGAAATAAGGATCCGCACCGGTTGCAATCAAGGTCGCAAAGACGATCTGGTTATTGTCATACACAGCCAGTGTCTGCTGGTAAAGATTTACTTCGATCCAGCGCCCATTGGTGATCTTTTCATCAGGGGCAGACTGCATGATATTCACAACCCCGATATAACGCTGCTCAACCCATTTTCCCAGACCGATCATGTACCAGGTTGTTTTATCAGCTTCCACTGCATCATAAACCTGCACTAGCTGTTCGCGTGTCAGGGTTTCATTGACTGTTTCTGCCTGGTAACCAGGTTCTTTACGTGGATTGGTTTGATCTAAAATCCAGCCAAATGAATTCGCTGGTGTCTTGGTAAACTGCAGCCCTTGAAAAGTGGAATAATTGGTGGGCGAAGCTCTTACCCATTCTCCTGTTTCCATCTGGACAAAATGTTTTCCGCCAACGTCTGATTGATAAGTATAGGCAATATACAGTAATTTACCTGCCGGTAAAAAGCGAAAAGCATTGATCCCGGCAACTGCAGAATCAAGATTGGGGTAAAAAGCTGCTTGAACACCTTCCTGGAGATTTAACTTGGCATACTTCTGCTCAAGGTTCACCAAACTGGCATCCGGTTTGATCGCTGCAAGTGGCTTAAGAGGGATTGTTAAGCCCTTCTTCGCCAATTCAGTTAAAATCAAAGAAGATCCCATAGGAAGGCAATCATCCGGCTCTTCCAAATACACACCCGGCAAACATAATGCCAAATCCTCATCAGACGGGCTGGCAGCCACTTCTTCCGTAGGTGTTTGGGCAGGTATCTCAACGGTTGGCTCAGGTATGCTCGTTGGGGTTATTTCTCCCTGCGCCAAAACCATGCCAGTATTACCCAACAAAACGATCATAAGGATAGCAGTTGCGAATATTTTCAATCTTTTCATAGTCTCTTTCAATTCTACATGTTTTCCCATTTTACTTCATTCTGACGGAGTGCATCAACTGAGGAACCTCTAAAACACTAATTGTTCAAGCCAATTAGGAAGCAAAGAAAGTCAATTCTTCTTCAATGTCATTTCGAGAGGGGTGTAGAATGAGAAATCTCCATTTTATGGTTCTCTATAGGTCACAAAGAATTCACCCAATTACTGGTTGGTTATATTTCGTGGGTGACAGATGTTTCGCTAACGCTCAACATGACGTTGAGAAGAGGGTATTTGAGGGGTCTATTGTAAGCTGGTTTGTTTTACAAATGGAGAGATGGTTCGCTGACGCTCACCATGACGTAATTAATAGGTCATTCCGACAGAGCGCAGCGACGGAGGAATCTCTCCATTTCCGAAAGGATACCCCGATAGGTCACAAAGAATCCACCGAATTACCGATTGAGTATATTTCGTGGGTGACAGAGGATTCGCTGACGCTCACCGTGACGGAAACATTGGGAAATGGATTTCTTATTGTTGGCTGGTTTGTTTTACACATGGAGAGATGGCTCGCTGACGTTCAACATGACGTATAGACAGGGATTTGTCACCCTGAAGGAGCGCAGCGAATGAAGGGTCTGGTAAAAATGATGTTTGTAAGAATAGTATGTCGCAATGGACTTTATTCATCTTCAAAAAAGGGCGGGGTCTTTTCCGCCGATAATTCTTTGGCGGCTTTGGAAAGCCGCCCTACCCATTTTTCGTCATTAGAGCTTTCACCCGTATATTATCCCTGGCACTTTGAGAAAAAATCAATAATCAATTATGCTATAATGCCCTCTAGATTTCCAATAGATTGGATGGTCAATGAGATTTCTTATTACCGGCGCAGCAGGTTTTCTTGGTACTCCGCTGGCGAACAGCCTGGTGAGTAATGGTCACAGCGTCGTCGGTTTGGATGATCTGTCGACCGGCGATCCCAATCGTCTTTCTTCGGATGTCCATCTGGTACGGGGGGATATTAATGATAGACCCAAATTGTGGACATTATTGCAGGGAGTAGATTGTGTTTACCATCTGGCAGCCCGGGTTATCGTGCCAGAATCAGTGCTTTACCCCCGCGAATATAACCTTGTCAACGTTGGTGGAACGGTAACGTTAATGGAAGCCATGCGTGATGTAGGTGTGAAGCGCGTGGTTTTTATTTCCTCCGGCTCTATTTATGGAAACCAGAGAAACCAACCCATGAAAGAAACGCTGCGCCCGCAGCCGCGTTCACCTTATGCTGTTTCTAAATTAGCTGCTGAATATTATATTCGGACAATTGGTGATCTCTGGAAAATTGAAACGGTTGTTTTACGTGTTTTTAACGCATATGGACCGGGGCAACGAATGCCACCCGCCCATGCTCCAGTTATCCCTTACTGCATCAAACAAGCTCTCGATAATGGAACCATTGTGATCCATGGAGAAGGGAAACAAACTCGCGATTATGTGTTTGTGGATGATGTTGTTGATGCAGCGGTACGTGCTTCATCAGTGTCTGATATTAACCGGCTGATCATCAATGTTGGCAGCGGAAAAGAAACCTC
>CAYLUJ010000010.1:0-33156 GCA_964386805.1 uncultured Pelolinea sp.
TTACAACTAAAGCTACAGTTATTTGCATATAAACACCTCCTTTATTCTTCAATAGTCTAATCAGAGAATTTTTCTTTTATTACTTCCGTTACTCTTTTTGTTAACTCTTCCTTGTCGAGAATATTTTTACACGTGATGACTGGTTTATCCTTTGGAAGGACACTTTCAATTCCTTTGTAAAATGCAGTGCTGGTGATAATCACATCTGCAAACGGTATCATCCCCGCAGCTTGTGCAACACTGGTTGATTCCACGATTCCACGCACATTCAGGTCCGCCAACACCCCTTCCAGAATCATTTTCACAATCAAGCTACTTCCAAGTCCGTTGCCACAAATTGCCAGAAACTTTATTGTTCTTGTCTTCATTAATCGCTCCAGGGAAATTTATTTTCTTTTTTATTATTACATTTTCTAATAATAATTTCTTGGATCACCTATTGAAATTTTTTGCATCTTATAATAATATGTTCATATAGTATAATATATTCACAATGTTGTCAAGATTGCAAAATCTATCACCAACAGCTGGAAGACACAACCCATCAGGACGCCGTTTGACCAATTTGATGGCAACCCAAATCCTGAAAATATTATCAATAGTTATATGAGGAGACATTTATGGGAAAAGTAAGAACAGTTTTAGGAGACATTGATTCCAAAGAAATGGGTATCGTAGATGCGCATGAACATCTTATTCGAACGGGGGGATTGGAAATCTTAAAAAATGGTGAGGACTGGCGGTTAAATGATGTGGCAAAAGCGATCGAAGAGGTTAAATTATATGCAAAAGTCGGTGGTAAAACCATCGTCGACATGAATCCCATCAGCAATGGACGTGATATCAGAATGCTGGTAGAAATTGCGAAAGCAGTTCCCGAAGTCCACATTATGAGCTGCACGGGTTTTCATGAAGGTCGTATCTACGATAATGTCATCCACTGGTCAGCAACATACAAAATTAACCGTATTGCTGATTTGTTGATTGCCGATATCGAAGAAGGTATTGACATCTACGATTACAATGGCCCTTACGTAGAACGAAATTCAGCTAAAGCTAGCTGCATTAAGATCGGTACAGCTTATGGATTGATCACTCCGGTAGAAGAGCGAATGATCAAAGCCGCAGCCATCGCTCAAAAAGAAACCGGCGTGTGCATCAATACTCATACCTCCGGCGGTACAATGGCTTACGAACAGGCAGAACGCTTGATTAGCTACGGTGTGAAGCCCGAAAAGATCGTCCTTGGACACGTTCAACGCAATCCCGATATGTGGTACCACAAAAAGATCGCTGCCATGGGCGTTAATTTCATGTATGATGGCTCCTATCGCATTAAATATTTGCCTGATAGTTCACGTGCCATGCTCATCACAGAAATGATCAAAGCCGGATACCAGAAGCATATTTGTCTTGGTACCGACGCCGGCCGGCGCACTTACCATAAAACCTGGGGTAGCGGTACCGGCATAGATTATGATGAAACAATATTCCTCCCCCGTCTGCGCGATGAAGGAGTATCGGAAGAAGCTATTCAGGATATTTACATCAACAATCCCGCCCGTTATTTTTCCATCGAAAAATAAGCACTACCGGAAATCTCCCCCTGTGGGGAGATTTCCAATTACCCACAGAAAGGATCAGTATGACCTGGTTTAGCAAAGTTTTCCATAAGGAAAAAGTAATCATTGCATCTATGTATCTACCTCCCTTGCCGGGCAGCCCTGATTATCAAAAAGGAACCTCACTCCAACAAATCATCGATTACACTCATGCAGAATTGAAAGCCCTTGAAGACGGTGGCATGGATGGGGTGAATATTGGCAATCAGCAGGACTGGCCTTATCAAGTGGGCGTCGGTCCAGAAACCCCTGCACTAATCAGCAAGATCCTATGTGAAGCTGCACGTGGAATGAATATTCCGATCGGGATTTCAATTTTTTGGGATGACCTGGCTGCCATTGCCATTGCCAAAGCAGTGGGAGCTAAATTCGTACGAGGTGTTTTCCGTGGTTCATATGCCGGTGAAATGGGTTTAATGAACCTGAATTCCGCCAATGCCATTCGGTTTCGAAAATTGATTGATGCAGAAGATGTAAGATTAATGTTTATGCTGCGTCCCATTTTGTGCAAATCGATCACCAACCGCGATTTGCGGGCGGATGTTAAAGACGCTATGTGGGCTTCCAAACCGGATGCGTTTGCATTATGCGGTCCAATACCCGGCGAATCTCCTACGCTAGAAGAATTGAAAACAGTCAAGGAAGCTGGTAAACCCTGCCCGGTGATCATGAATAATGGCGCCACACCCGAAAACATAGGCGAAATGCTCAAGTGCTGTGATGGAGCGGTGGTAGCCACCCATTTGCGCAAGGATAAAAAAGCTTCCAATCCCTTCGATCGTGATAAAGTGCGCGAGTTCATGGATATTGTCAACAAGCATCGTTGAGTTTCCGCTGTTTATCTGCAGAACATGATCTGATAGTTGAAGAGCTGATTGTTTCGTGTCAGCTCTTTTTAAAATGATTACGGTCCAATTAAATAATTGATTCTGAACCGTTATAATAAAACTCTTGAATTTAACAAACAAAATAGGATTAAAAATGAGAAAATTTCTTGGTGTTTTATTTACTATTCTTTTGGTCTTCCCGCTTTTTCTTTCCACATTGGTGCTCTATTCCCTTTCAACCTGGGTTATGGATCGTGATCTCTATATCAAGGTATTTAGCTCAGAAGAGATGCAAACAAAGCTTTTCTCTGATGAAATCATTGCGGAAATGATCACAAAAAATTTGGGTGAAATAGAGGGCTTGGATACAGCTGCATTGGGTAGCCTGTTCAGGTCAGTTATCCCAGAGCAGTATTACAAAGATCAAATAACCGGCATGGTGAATCAAGTTTTTGACTTTTTGGAAAGGAAAAGCGACACATTGACTCTGCAGATCGACCTGAGCGAGATTAAGGCTGCATTTAGCGGACCTAACCAGCAGGTATTGCTTGAAGAGCTGGCCAGCGTACTTCCATCCTGCCAGGATACTCAAGCAACACAAGGATTGGGAGTTACCCTCTGCAAACCCACTGCTGTCAGCGAGGAAGTCTTTGTGGAATATTATCTTAAAACGAATTTACCGGTGCTACTGGCACGCATGCAAGATAATGTCACTATCCTTGGACCAATCAGTATGTCAGACCAATTTCAGAATATGCCTTCCGTCTTTCAACCATTCCTCAATCTGGAAAGTTTAAAAACAGCCATCGTCATTTTCGCAGGGATCGCCATTCTCATCTGGATTCTGACAGCCTTGATCGCCGGAAAGGATGGAAAAGAACGCTTGTTATGGCTGGGCTGGACCCTGTTCCTTCCTTCACTGCTTGTCCTCATCCTTGGTCTGATCGCAAACTCCACACTGGCTTGGAATATGCTGCAGTACGGCATGGATCAATTCAATATGCTAAAAGCAGGAAATCTAATATTTTCCACACAGCAGATTCTACAAACCCTTCAAACCCTATTCGCAAATCAGATCAGCAGCAGTTTTATTTTGACCGGGGGTTTCTGTTCCGCGATTGGATTGGGATTCATTGCTTGGGGCGCGGTTACCCACGCATCCAAAACGCAGAAAAAAGAGGAATAAAAAAAGCCCTACGGGGCTTTTTTCTTTGCAGTACTTAATCCTTCTCTGGATTTCCACCTTTTAATGCAAGGATCAGATCACGCCGTTTCAGAGCGCGCTTGCGGTCGATCTCAACCATTTCCGCTTTTTCATCAGCCAGCTTCAGCAATGCCTGCACCCAAGCACCACTCTTCACCGGTTGGTGACGAACACGCCAGCGTTCAACCCATACCGGTAATTGATCGGAATTTGTCACCCGGCGGTGTTTCACCACTTTGGTGACACCCTGTGATTCAATCTTGACTTCATATTCTTCATACCGCGCTTCCACCGGACATATTTGAACACAGGCACCGCATTTAATGCAATAGTAATCCGCCAGCACCAGTTCACCGGTTTCATTGATATGCAGCGCGCGGGTTGGGCAGATATCAGCGCAAGCCAGGCAGCCCTCGACACAAAGTTCCCGTTTTAACGTGACGCTACCCTGCCAGGGTTGTACCACTTGAAAAGCACCATCACTGGCAATCTCACATTGCCGGCAGCGGATGCAATGCGTATCATCTACCTCGAGCGTATGTTTTTTCTTGTTCTCACTGATCACATCCGTGGGGCAGTTATCAATAACAAAGTCTTTCTTGGACCAATCAAACGCATCTGGGTTGAAAGTAGTACTCTGCTCAAAGGTTGGAAAAGCTTCGTATTTGATAACCGGATTTTCAGGTTGTCCATTGATCAGCATTTGAATGGCATTAACCGGGCAAACTTCAACACATTCCCCACACAGAATACATTTTTGCGGATCGACATCGATACTTTGCTTCTGCACCATTCTGCCATTTTCAATGATGCTATCGACGTGCGTTAATGCTTCTTTTGGACAGACAAGTGGGCCGATCTGGCAGCCCACACAGCGCTCCAGGTCCCACCGCATCACATAATGCCGGGTAACCATAGCACGTTCCAGCATTATCTCTTTATCTGTTCGTGTCTTTTGAGTTAAACCACGGGTCGACATCCATTCTCCTATATCTCGTTCGGTAATTCTTGCAGTTCTTTTAATGTAAAAACCGGTCCATCTTTGCAGACAAATTTATGACCAATGTTGCAGCGTCCACAATGACCGACCCCGCATTTCATTCTTTTTTCAAGAGATGTGTAAATGCGTTCGGGTGGAAAAGCCAGTTTTGTAAGGATCGGTAAAGTGAATTTTGTCATCACCGGTGGACCACAGAGAACCGCCACCGTATTATCCGGTTTGGGTGCCATTTCTTCCAGAACAGCCGGCACAAAACCGATGTGATACTTCCAATTCTCTTCCGGCACATCGATAGCTTGATGAACCACAATATCATTGCGGTTATGCCACTCTTCGATGACCGGTTTGTATAAACATAGCCCGGAATTGCGCGTTCCATACAACGCCGTGATCTCGGCATAATCAGCCCGGTGGGAAGGATGCAGGATATGTTTGGTCATTGCATATAAGGTGGAAAATGCGCAACCACCCCCGATGACCAGAAGATTCATCCCTTTCCATTCATCCAATGGAAATCCATTACCCAGCGGACCGCGCATGCCAATGGGATCTCCAGCACGCATCTCATGAATAGCCGAAGTAAATTTGCCCAATTTTTGTACGGTAAAGCGCACAAACTCACCTTCCCAGGCAGCTGAAGCAATTCCGATGGGTGCTTCCCCTTTTCCAAAAATGGAAAGCTGGCAAAATTGACCCGGATTATATTTCGCAAAGAAATCCGCACAATCCTCTTTGCGGTCAAATGTCAGTTCGAAGGATTTCAGGGTCGCATCGGTGGTTTCAACGACGACCCGTTCAATATGCATCGGAAATGGCTCATAGCAATTTTTCATTTCTTCATTCCCTCCAATTCCCGATGGAGTGCGTTTGCTGCGATTTCTCGAATATCAATATTAACCGGGCAATATTTCACACAGCGCCCGCAGCCAGTGCAGCCGATCTCATCAATCAAGTCTACCCAATAAACAAATTTATGCATCACGCGCTGCCTGGTACGTTCCACCTTGGTGGGGCGCGGATTATGTCCGGATGCTTCCAGCGAATACGTTCGGAACATGCAGGTATCCCAGTTGCGCACACGTTCTTTTCTGACAGTTTCGTCGACGATGTCAAAGCAAAAACAGGAGGGGCATAAAAAGGTGCAGACGCCGCAGCCCAAACATGATTGGGAAACTTCTTTCCAAAAATCAGTTTCGAAACTTGCCATCAAGGCATCATGCAGTTCCTGTTTCGGTAATAAAGCCGGCATGTTGGATTCAATCTTTTGGGTCAGTTTTTTCACTTTTTGAAGTTGTGCAGCTTCAGCATCTGGCAGCTCCTTGAACAGGGAAATGCCTTTTTCGGTAAGTATATACACACAATAGCTGTTATCCAGCTCAACCAGCAATACATCCGAATCAGCGGTATTGAATGGAGAACCGCCTACTGCTGTGCAAAAGCAGGTTTCTTCGGGAGAAGTACAACCCATGGAGATAACAATAGCTGATTCTCTTTTTTGCTTCCAATATTCGTCTGGATTTTGCTCATCCACCAGAGCATGATCGAGTAAATGCATGGCATGCGTATCACAGGGGCGCAACCCGAACAGGATCTTTTCTTTTTCGGTATTCTCCACACTGTGCAAAATACCATCGTATCTCATCAACACTTCCGATTGCGGTAAGAAGAGGGACTTGGCTGGATAGCGCGTGTTGGAATATTCATCCCATACAATTTGAGCGGGTTTTTTCACGATCTGAAAAGCCAGTTCATGCCCATTGTGAATGGGCGCATACACCAAATAATTCTTCATCCATTTGGTAATAAGTTTCTTGAGATCTTTCTTTGAAATCCACTTAGTTTGCATGCTCACCCTCCCGCTCTGCAGTGAATTTCTCTTTATCCTGACCTAACGTAAGGAAAGGCGGCATCAGCGCCGGATCCAAACCTGGTTCGAAACCGTATTCTGTAAACATATCTTGATTCAATAGATCGGTCAGATAGGTCATTTTGATATTCATCGGACAAGCGCGCTCGCAGGCACCGCAACTCACACACCTTCCGGCCTGGTGGAAAGCACGGATGAGATGCCAGGCTTGCTGCCCGGCTGGATCAATGGTGCTGTCAGTCCACTGCGGGCGGGAATGATTAACAAAACATTCTTCGCAGTAGCACATCGGGCAGGCTTCTCGGCAGGCGTAACAGCGGATACAGCGTTCTGCTTCTGCGCAGAATGCTTCATGTCGCTCATCCAGTGTCATGCTACGAAAGGATTCCAAATACGCTTTGTCGAAAGGTTTTTCCTCAAACAAACCCGCTTCATCGATGACCATATTTGCATTCACCGGCTGCGGGTGATTGCAGTTCAAGCAGGCATTGTGAAGCACTTCCGTTCGCTTGAAAAGTTTTTCTCCTCTTCTCAATGTTACGCGAACCTGATCGCCTTCTTCTTGAATAGAAAGAATGGGAACTTGCTCCTGTCCCTGTATTTTTTGAAGATCCAGGATGCCGATGCAAGGCACACCGATTAGATATAGATTTTCTCGTGCGTGGCGATTCTCAAGCACCAGGGTTTGGATAGCCCGGCTTTCACAGCCTCTTACAACGATGGCGGTTCTTTCACCCTTTGGGCGATGATTCAGATAAACCGCTAGATTATTACTGCACAGTCCGTTCATTTCCAACTGATCAACTTCATCCGCATGCTCGATGAAGCAGGGCTGCATTCTGTAAGGCAGTGTGCCTTTCGTGAATCCGATCACGACATCCACTACCCCATCCTGGAGCAGGCGTTTCGCTTCGGCTTGAATTTTCTGGTCACGAGTGGTTGGCATCAAGCATTCTCCTGACTGAACATGCGGGTTTTCAAATGAGGCGGGGTATCCATTTTCTTAAGCTTTTCTTCAAAATCAGCTAACAAAGGTTGGATCACACTACGCTCATCAATATTCATCCAATGAAAGACAAAACGTTCCTGTGAGTAGCCTAGCAAATGGAGGAAATTGCGGAACTCACTGAGCGTTCTGTGCGCATGCAGATTCCCTTCTTTATAATGGCATTTCTCCGGCATACAACCGCATACCATGATGCCATCCACGCCACCCTGCACAGCATTCAAAATATACATCGGGTCGATCCTTCCAGAACAAGGCACTTTGATCAATTTCACATTCTCGGGTAATTCATGCTCTACCCAGTACTGGTCCATACTGGAAGCCAGGCAGTACTGGCATTGGAAAAGGATGATGGCTGGTTTCTTTTCTTTCATTTTTCAGCACTCACTTTTGCCGTTTCGAACCATGTCCATAAAGAATCCACTACTTCTTCACTGTTTTCTCGGGCTTGCAGTTCAATGGAATTCGAACGGCAGATCGCAGAACAGGTACCACACGCCATACACTTGCTGGTATCCACTTCCGCAATTAACAAGTTCTTTCCGCGCAATGGGATATTGGTTTCTTTCAGGGTGATGGCTTGATATGGGCAAACCTTCTCACAAAATCCGCAACCGGTGCAGGTCAATGCATCCACTTTGGCTGTTTTCAGTGGGGTCGTGAAACCCGCTTCCATGGCGAGCTTTTTCACCCCATTCAGCACCGCTGAGATATGGATCTCCTGAGGGCAGGCAGAATAACACAGATCACATGCGGAGCAGAGATAAGGGGTAATAGAGGAGAAAGAATCTTGCTGCATGTTCAATGCGATCATTTTCAGCAGTCGACGCGGATTATAAGCGGGTTCTATCTTGTGTTGGATCGGGCAGCGGCTCACACAGGTTCCGCATGAAAAGCACATATCTACTTTTTCACAGCCAGGGAGCACGATCAGCAAATCCCGCAGGTCAGAACCTTTTTCATGCTCCACTCTTCACCTCTTTCGTGTTGATCGCTTTTACCATTTCATCAGAATAGGTTACGGCTTTATCCATGCCTGGTGTTTCGTACATACGGCGGGCACGTTTTTCCATTTCCGGTTTGAGGCGTTCGATCTCCTGCATCAGTTGATCATGTGGGATGTCATTGATTGTTTTTTGCATCTCATTGATCACACGGGAATATTTATCGCCTTCTGCCGCGCTGATCCACTCCACCCGGAAGCGACCGGGAGTCATTTCCATTTTTTCAAAAATCTTCGCCAAGCGGTCTGCGCGCGTGGCACCCACTCTCTGCCCGGTGATATAGTGGCAATCCTGCGGATGGCAACCAGAGTACAAAACCGCTCCAGCACCCAGGCGATACGCTTCATAGATAAAATCAGGATCCATACGCGCCGAACACATCACGCGAATTCCACGTTCATTGGCACTGTAATCGAAATGACTGGTGCCAGCCAGGTCCGCACCGCCATATGAACACCAGTGGCAGCGGAAAGCAAAGATCTTTTCCTGCGGATTTTCTGCCAGTAAGGCACGCATCTGCGAAAGCACCTGCGCATCAGTAAAGTGCATTTGGGTAATGGCATTGTGCGGGCATTCTGCTACGCACCCGCCACAGCCATGACATTTGGCAACGGTCACAGAAGCAGCTTTGCCTTCTTCAATGATGATAGCTCCATACGGGCAGGCGCGTGAACACACACCGCACACTTTGCCTTGTGCCATCACACAGCGGTCTTCCCAGACCTGGGCAATGATCGGTTCTATCTCCCATTCATCTGAATGGAGTATACGCCCGGCACGTGAGGCGGTTGCCAATCCGGATGAAACGGAAGAGGGAATATCTTTCAACCCCTGACAGGCTCCCGCCAGGAAAATTCCATCCGTGGGACTGTCAACCGGGCGCAGTTTAGGATGGTATTCCATAAACCAGCCACCCGGGCTCTGCGTAATGTTCAACACTGAACTGACAGTATCGACATCTGGTTGGGGAACAGCAGCCTGGTTAAGCATCACCATATCATACTCAAGTTCGCTGATCTTCCCCAAAGTAACATCTTCGGAATGGACAAACAGATTCTTTGTTTCCGGATCTTCTGTGATCAGACTGGGGCGCCCTTGGATGAAACGGATGCCCATGCTGCGGGCGCGGTCATAAAATTCCTCATATCCCTTGGAGGGAGTACGAATATCCATGTAATAAATGGATATCTCCAGCGCTGGATTCATTTGCTTCAACAAGACAGCATTTTTAATGGCATACATGCAGCAGAAATTGGAACACCAGGGATTAAAGCGTTTATCACGCGACCCAACGCAGTTAATGATCGCCAAGCGCTGCGGGTTCTTCTGGTCGCTGGGGCGAATGAGGTTGCCCGTGGTTGGTCCAGCGGAATTATTCAGACGTTCCATTTCCATGGCAGTGATCACATTCGGGTAACGACTATATCCATATTCAGGAATCACGCTGGGATCAAAATGATTGAAACCGGTCGCCACGACAATGGAACCGATATCTTCCCAAACAATCTTATCTTCCTGGCTGAAATCAATGGCTTCCAACGCACCGCAAGCATCCACGCATTTATAGCAGTGAATGCAGGCATCTTCGTCGATGGTATAGCGAAGGGGAACAGACTGGCTCATGGCAACATAGGCAGCTTTGCGCGGAGCCAGATTCATTTCAAAATAATTAGGTACTTCAATCGGGCAAACTTTAGAACATTCACCACAACCATTGCAGCGATCAGCGAGAACATGGCGTGCTTTTTCACGGAGTTGTACTTTAAAATTACCTACATACCCTTCCACACGCTCTACTTTGGTGTAGGTTCTTACATCAATTTTGGGATGACGCGCCGCGTCAACCATTTTCGGTGCGAGTATTCAGATGCTGCAGTCCATGGTGGGGAAGGTCTTGTTCAACTGCGCCATGACCCCACCGATGGTCGGTTCTTTCTCCACCAGAATAGTTTCAATTCCCTGATCTGCCAGATCGAGCGCCGCACTGATGCCAGCTACCCCCGCGCCAATGACCATGGCTCGTTTTGTTACCGGCACTTTGATCATGGTAAGTGGATTGAGGAAGCGGGCTTTCGCGATAGCCGAAGCCGTCAGGTCTTTGGCTTTCCTCAATGCGCCTTCTTTATCGTGCCCATGCGCCCAGGTGCATTGTTCGCGAATGTTCGCCATTTCCATCAAAAACGGATTCAGCCCGGCTTCTGCCACGGCTGCTCTGAATGTGGTCTCGTGCATACGCACAGAACAGGCAGATACCACCACCCGGTTGAGGTTGTACTTCTTTATATCTTCCTTGATTAAAGTCTGGCCGCTATCGGCACAGGCATACAAGGTATCCGTTGCGCGTACCACGCCCGGCAAATGGGTAGCCCATTCAGCTACTTCAGCGGGATCTATTACACCGGCAATATTGGAACCGCAGTGGCAAATATACACTCCAATCCTTAACTCATCTTCTGGTTTTTGTTGTTCCGCCATCTTGCTCCTTTAATGAATGCTCTCCCTAATTCACAATGGGAAGGAAACCGTTGATCAACCAGCAGTTTTCGTGCCGACGATTTCTTCTTTTATCAAATCTCTGCGAGATTTTTGTGCCCGCTGGTCAGGGGTGGTGATGAACAATGCTTCTTTCGGGCACCATTTCACACATTGGGGACCCTCTTCCAGTGTTTCACATTGGTCACACATCTCAGCCAATTTGGTAGCAGGATTCATGGAAATCGCGCCAAAATCACAAGCCTCCACACACCAGGCACACGCATCGCACTTGGTTGGATCGACTCGGATGATACCCGTCTTTATATCCTGCTCCAGCGCATCTTTGGGGCAGGCACGCACACAGGGTGCGTTTTCACAGGCACGGCAGGCAATAGCCGTAATGAGCACTTCATCTACACGCACTGTGCGAATGCGGCTACGGTACGAATTGTATTCGCCAGTTTTGTTATACGAGCAGACATACTCACATAACTGGCAGCCGATGCATTTATCGGGATCACAATCGATATATTGGTATTTTGAAGTGGTAGTTGGCATTCTATTCTCCGTTACACACCAATCTGCTCGGCTACATCTTCCATACCGAGTTGGATCAAATTCTCTTTTGGTATTAATCCATCCTTTGTCCAACCCTTGGCTTTGTAATACAAGTCCTTCATATATTCCAATTCTTCTTCCGTTGTAACATAACCAGCAGAAGGACCTTTGGTCATCGGATCGTGCATCCAGCGCCATGGTAATGCGTCATCGGAACGTTTCCAGCCTTCACGAATGTTGAAGGCTTTCTTGATTGTGACTGCACGTGACCCGATGGCATCGATGTCTTCATATTTCAGATCCCAGCCAGTCGTGGCATTGATCAATTGACCAATAGTTGGCCAGGCTCCCGCTCGATCAGCTTTGCCTGTAAAACAGCGCCGAATGAACTTGCACAGCGGTAGCGTATCATACACTGCCGCATATTCTTCTGCATCTTTAGCATGCTCCCCGCGTGTTTCATCCACCTTGAAGCGATCTACCACACCCTGAATATCCACATCATAAGCCGCGCTACGGTTATGGCATGGTCCGCGGGTACCCACTGATGAACCCAACGCAAAGGTTTTCAAACCACGAGCGTCATAGCCGGCAGGTTCCAAACCCTTGGATTGCATTGCCCATTTCCAGGTTTCCGTTCCGCGTTCTTTATCGATGGTGCGGCTGGCAATGCGTGTTCCTTCTGATAGGAGTGCACCAATCCCCTCTCGATCGCGGATCATTTCAGCCAGGAATACTGCTGATTCACCATCACCGAAATTGAGATGGAAACCATCAGGATGGCTTTTGCATTTGAAATCTTCATCGGTAAAGATCTTTCGTTCGTATGTCTCCATCGCCCAGGATATGGTTATTCCCATACTCATGGCATCCATTCCAGAATGATCGGCAATGGAGATCAATTTAATGACATAGTTCAGGTCGCTGATACCCAGGTTTGGCCCATTGGCAAACAGGCATTCATACTCAATGCCCGTCATGGCACCTTCATAAGGTCCACTTTTTACCATGGACATCTGTTCGCAGGCGATGGGGCACTGCGCACAGGCAATGGTCTTCACTGCATGATGCTCATGCAGATATTCCCCGCTGACCGTCTCAGCACCTTCAAAGACACCTTCACGATAATTACGGGTGGGCAGCAATCCCAATTTATTCATATTGAGCACATTGGTAGAGGTGCCCAAAATACGATATTTTGATGTATGTGGTCCTTGCGCTTCTTTTGTGATATTAAAAGAAAGTTTCATCAAGGTATCGGGGTCGGCAACAGCAATGCCATGTGTACCGCGCACTGAAACTGCTTTTAATTTCTTTGAACCCCACACTGCTCCATGCCCGGTGCGCCCTGCCTGGCGTCCATCATTGGTGACATTCGCATAGCGTACCATATTCTCACCGGAAGGACCAATGGTCGCAGATCGTACCTGGTCATCATGCAATTGTTCACGAATGGCTTCTTCTGTTTCGTAAGTACCCTTCCCCAACAAAGAAGTAGCATCGCGGAATTCCACACGATCATCATCGATAAATACATTGACCCAATTATCACTGGTATTATGGATCACCACTGCATCCCAACCAGCTCGCTTAAGAGCAACGGTAAACCAGCTGCCTGAAAGACTATCGCCGATAAATCCGGTCATAGGTGATTTGGATGCCAATCCATATTTTCCGCCTACCGGCACCGGTGTACCGGCAAAAATACCATTGGCGATACAAACCGGGTTATCGGGTGAATAGGCATCACAGCCAGGCTTGATATTCTCCCAGCACAGGCGGGTAGCCATAGAAACACCACCAATATATTTTTTGTACCAATCTTCAGGTTTTTGCTCGACCCAGTGTTTCTTTTCCTTCAGGTCTATGTGCAGGACCTTACCATGATAACCATACATACTTTACCTCCTCGTATGTTTTTTAACCACCTGCCAGTAATGAGAGTAAGATCAACACTTCTCCATCACGCGGACAATCGTTCATTTGTTCAGGCAATACAACCGTTTTTCCATCACGGCTGAAGACGTTGGCTGGAAAAAGAGAGATTTTGTTTTTATCAATCACATTTCCAACCAAAGAGGGATATTTCTCGGCAACCATACGGATCACATCCACATAGGTCTGGTTGGGGGAAAGGGAAAGCTGCATATCATTGGCTTTTGCCAAAATACGAGACAGCCCGGAAAATTCAACCTTTACTTGAATCGTATCCATGCCAGTAATCTTAACCTTTTTCTTCGCCATTGTTCAGTGCCAAATAGCATTGAGAAGAAAAATAATTTCCAATGAAGCTCTAAAAATTATAATATAGGAACGCTGAGAATGTGAGTCAGAAAAAGAATTCCAGCCTGTGAATCTCCTATATTTGGACTAATTTTATCTTATTATATATATAAATACAAAAGAATGATTTTTTGGTTGGGAGTTTAGTAACTCTGCTTGCGTTCACCAAAGATGGCAGTGCCCAGCCGCACCATAGTCGCGCCCTCTTCTATAGCTACATGGTAATCGCTGCTCATTCCCATAGATAAAACCTGCACGCCCTGTTGTGCATTCTTGATCTGTTCAAATATGTGCCTGGTTTGCTTAAAATAAGTGCGGGCGTTTTCCGGATTGCTGGTAAGTGGACCCATGGTCATGACCCCTATCAATTGTAAATGGGTAAGATGTCGCATATATTGCACAAGCTGGAAGGCAAGATCAGGGTTCACCCCGGATTTGGCTTCTTCTTCTCCGATATTGATCTCTATCATGATCGGTAAAATACGCTCGAACAGCGCAGCTTGTCTTTCCAATTCATCTGCCAGCCGCTGTGAATCCACAGAATCAATCATATTGAATAATCCCAACGCCTGTTTGGCTTTATTGCGTTGTAGATGCCCGATCATGTGCCATTGGATCTCCTCCTGCATAGCAGGGATCATGGCAGCCGCTTCCTGTACATAATTGTGTCCAAAATGAATCAAACCGGCTTGATAAGCCTCTCTCACCATTTCGATGGAACGCGTTTTCGCTGCTGCCAAAACAGTTATTTCAGCAGGAATAGTCTTTAAAATTTTTCGAATATTCTCTGTGATCATCGAGCAAGTTCTTCTTTTCTTTTAAAGTGTATTCGAAAAATAATAAAAAGGATATTTGCCGAGCAAAATTTCTTTTCGAGCAAACACGGGATTAAAAAGGGTCTGACTAAAAAGTCTGATATTTTCTTTTTGGTCAGTCAAAAGTAGGAAGGTATATCAACAATTCTCCTACTACTGGATAAAATAAATATAAAATCATCAAAAAGAGATGCAGAGCGGGAAAACAAAAAGGAGCTGTAGCCTTTTGGTTCAGCTCCTCTTGGAGTTCAGTATTTATTATTTTTTCTTGGTCTGATTGGCAACTGCGTTAATGGCGCTCTGAACTGCATCCTGATCGCCCAGATAATAATGCTTGATAGGTTTTAGATCTCCGTCCAGTTCGTAGATGAGGGGTACTCCGGTAGGAATGTTCAATTCCGGGATCTCTTCATCCGAGATATTATCCAGATATTTCACCAACGCGCGCAGGCTGTTGCCGTGGGCTGCAATAATGACCCGCTTGCCGGTCTTGATCATAGGAGCAATGGTATCCTTCCAATATGGAAGAAAACGCTCCACTGTATCTTTCAGACATTCAGTAGTGGGTACATCTTTTTCCGCCAGGTCTGCATAACGCCGGTCATTACCCGGGTAGCGCTCATCACTCTTTTCCAATGACGGTGGTGGAACATCATAACTACGCCGCCACAGATGCACCTGTTCATCCCCATATTTCTCAGCGGTTTGCGCTTTGTTCAATCCCTGCAGTGCGCCGTACATGCGCTCGTTCAAACGCCATGAGCGTATCACCGGGATCCACATCAGGTCCATCCCATCCAAGACGATCCATAATGTGCGAATAGCGCGCTTCAGAACAGATGTGTAGGCAATGTCAAAAGTGTATCCTTCCTTTTTCAAAAGCTCCGCAGCTTGTTTTGCTTCCTGCAGTCCTTTTTCAGAAAGGTCCACGTCTGTCCAACCGGTAAACAGATTGGCTTTATTCCATTCGCTTTCGCCATGTCGAAGTAAAACTACCTTATACATCCGATTTATCCTTTGTTATAATGAATTTATTAACCATACACATTTGTTTGGTCAACCCCAAACAAGGAGGCATAAATGAAATTAAGTGTAGGTCAACACGCTCCTGATTTTACCCTGCCTAGTCATTTGGATAAAGAGATCACTTTAAGTGATTTGCGCGGGAAAACTGTTGTCATGGCTTTCTTTCCTAGAGCATGGACCCCGGTCTGTTCCGGTCAAATTCCATCGTACCAGGTGTTTTTACCCAAATATACCGAGCTGGATGTCCAGATGCTGGGGCTCAGCATTGATCATGTGCCCTGTTTGAAAGCCTGGGCAGATAGCCTTGGTGGAATTACTTATCCATTATTAAGTGATTTCTGGCCGCATGGGGAAGTGGCAATTAAATATGGAGTATTACGCTCGGAAGGCTTTACTGAACGAGCAATTTTCATCATTGATAAAGAAGGGGTCATTCGCTATATCGATATCCATAATATTGACGATGAACCGAGCAATGATCTGCTGTTTGCAGAGCTACGCAAGATCATCCCTGAGAAATTCGCAGCATTGGATTCCGACGAAGGTGACGAAACATTGCCGCACGGTGGTATTGTCATGTACTGCACCCGCTGGTGCCCTGATTGCCGTAGAGCAAGGGTGTGGTTGAAAGAAAACAATCTCTCTTACACTGAGGTGGATATCACCACCAACCTTACGGCTGCCAGACAGGTGCGTTCCTGGGGGAATGGTCTCCAGATCACACCGACCTTTGATATCGACGGCACCATCATTTTGGATTTTGATGAAGAAGCATTAAGCAAGATCCTACTAAAATAGAACAATCATGACGTTTTAATACAGCAGGTAGATCATCTATCTTTTTAAACGTCATTTCGACAGAACGCAACGCCGGAGGAATCTCTCCATTTCTGAAAGAATTTCTCGATAGGTCACAAAGAATTCACCCAATTACTGGTGGGCTATGTTTCTTGGGTGACAGATGGTTCGCTGACGCTCACCATGACATTGGTATTTGACCTTTTTTACATTTCCAGGTCCAATCCATGGCTCTCCAATAATTTAGGGTTCCTTATGGCATTTTGCATTGCTCCATCATAAACCAGGTGCCCTTCATCCAAAATCAAAAGCCGATCACAGATCGCGGCAGCTAGTTTCATATCGTGGGTCGCTACCAGAACCGTCTGCGAGAATTGCCTGACAATTTGCAGAAACTGTTTCTTTGCTCTTACATCCAGCCCCATGGTCGGTTCATCAAAAAGGATGACCTCCGGCTGCATGGAAAGCACCGTGGCAATGGCAACCCGTTTTTTCTGCCCCAAGCTGAGATGGTATGGTACTGAATCGGCAAAAGAAGACATATCCACATCTGCCAATGCTTTACGCACGCGTTTTTCGATTTCTGTTTTTTCCATTCCTTGATACATCAATCCATAAGCCACATCATCAAAAACCCGGTTCGAGAAAAGTTGGTCGTCGGGAGATTGAAAAACCATGCCCAGTATATGTCGAATTTCAGGGAAATTCCTTTTCTCCAACGGCAATCCTTTAACAATGACCTCTCCTGTGTTTGTCAATAGACCGGTCAGATTCAATAACAAGGTAGTTTTTCCAGCTCCATTCGGACCAGCGATAGCGATCTTTTCCCCTTCAGCTACTGAAAATGAGATATTCGATAGGATTTCAGGTGCATCCGGATATGCAAAATGCAGATTCTTTACTTGAATAATGGATATGCGCTCAGTTCCCATAGATACCATAAGCTCCAATGATAAAACAAAAACCTAAAACCAGCACAAATAGCATCTGGAATTTTTGAGATGGTTGTAGTGATTCATTTTTTATTGAACGAAGCGTGCCGTCGAAACCGCGCAGCAGCATGGCTTGATAAACCCGTTCGCTTTGTTCATATGCTCTTACAAAAAGACAACCCAAAATAGAACCGGCGCTTTGCACATTTCGAAAAATTCTTTTACTTCTTTCACGTTTTCCTTTGTCTGAGTCTGAGAGAACGCTTCTCAGTTCTCGTGCTGCTGACATCTTCTGAGAATTTGCGATAAAAAGTGCCAGGTAGCGCCACATTAATAAAATAATGTTGACCAGCACAGCAGGCACACCTAAAGCCGATAAAGACGATAGCAGTTCATCTGTCGACGTGGTCATGGTGAAGAGCACCATCGTAAAAATGATCAACCAGGAACGCAACATCAGAACGCCCACGCGCAACAATTCTGTCAGTGAAAGATGGATGGTTACTCCCAAAATAGAGAATGCCATGTTTGGTATGCTGCGATTTAGAAAAGGAAGAGGGATTAACACAAACAATAGGGGTACTTCTATTAACAGAGTTCGTTTAATTATCTGTCTTAAAGGCATTTGGGATGATATGGATAATGTCATCAGAATGGAGAAAAGCAGAATATAAACAGCCCAGGTGAAAATGGGGATGGATAATATAACGAAAGCAATGACAAAAACCCCCACCCATTTCACCCGGGTGTCTAGTGAAAATAAAAAACCACTACCATTAATATCAAGAGACAATTTTTAATTCTTCTTCGTGCTGTTTTTCTTTCCATGGTAAGTAAATAAAGCCACTGAAGCGATCAACAATACTCCAAGCACACCGGCAATGATCGTTGCCAGTTTTTCATCATGAATACCTGGAAAAACATAATCAGGAATGATATTGTATAGAGGTCCTTGACCCTTTGAAAGGAAGCCCAGATCCTCAGCAACTTTTTCCAATCCATCCGGATAAGAAGAAGCGAGTGGTGAGAGAATGGCTAGAAGTAGAGCAACAATGATGCCCCCGATAAGAATGGATTTGTCGATTGATTTCGTTTTTTCAGACTGTTCCAGCATTTCCTTTTTGGTGGTTGCGATAAACATCAATGCTGCCAATGTGATCAACCCTTCCCCGATCCCGATCAACGCGTGAATGCTACCCATCGCAGGAACAGCGATGTTTGCCGGAGAGGTTCCAGATATGGCTAATTCCAATGCTGCGGCCAATGCTGCGATGAAGATCGAACACCAACCAGCCATGAAACCTTTCATTCCAATTGCCCACTTCCCTTTTTTGATTAGTTTATTCAATAGAGTATAGACTGCATACGATACAGCAACACCTACTACTGCCATATTAAAAATATTAGCACCCAGTGCTAATAATCCGCCATCTTGAAAGATCAACGCTTGAACCGATACCACACTGGTCAAAACCAAAATGGCTTCCCAGGGTCCAACAAGAATGGTTGCCAGCGCAGCACCCAATAGATGTCCGGAGGTTCCTCCAACAACATTAAAATTCAACATTTGCCCTGCAAAAATAGCAGCTGCCAGTACACCCATCAGAGGGAGTTTTTGATTATTCTTTTCTTTTGCATACTGCCTGATAGCAAGAAAAATAACTATTAAAGAAACAATCCATAAAATTAGCGATAAAATTAGAGATAGAAAACCATCCGGGATGTGCATGAGTTGTTGTTTGACAAACATAAAAAGCCTCCTGATGCAATTTTTTGTAATAGCAAATCTTTGCAAATTATACTATCAACGAGTGAAAAATGCGATCATCTTCAATAGCCAATGCAATTTTTAAGGTTCTGGAAGCACAGGAAGACCATCTGACCGCCAAAGAGATTTATGAAAAGGTTAGAGTCACCTTGAGCGCGGTTGACCCATCCACGGTATATCGCTCGTTGGAACGGATGGTGCATCAAGGACAGGTTTCCGTTTCTGATATGGGTGGACCGGCAGTGGTGTATGAACTGGTGGCAAAGGAACCACACCACCACCTGGTTTGTGAAAAATGTGGTAAAAAACTTACTTTTAAGGATGGGCAAATCTCTGATTTTCTAGGACAAGTACAAAAAGAAAGCGGTTTTCAAATCACCACGAACCATCTTGTGCTATTCGGGGTTTGCCCTGATTGCCAAAAGAAAAATTGACCTGCCTTTCTTGCACAGATCAATTTCTTCATTAGTTTTATTTTATCTTTCTAAAATCAATCATCCAGCAGTCGTCTTTCACCTTCCAGTTTACGAATCTCGGTGATATCTTGGGTCACTTCGATCGTACCCCTATAAATACTTTCTTCGTCACGTATTGCAAAATAGCGGATGTAAATAAATTTTCCATTCATTTGAATCCAAAAGCCAGCTTCGCTGCGCTTACCTGTTCGAAAATCATCCAAAATTTTCTGCACTTTATCCACGCTAGCTGGTGGATGGCACATTTGAACTTTCCGTCCAATGACTGCCGGGGTGCGTGCAAAAATACGCTCCCGTGATTGTGAGTAAAAAGCCACCTGATCGTTTTCATCCACATAGGTCACATCGATGGGTAGATTTTGCAATAGCAAGTCCACTTGTTTGGCAGATAATTTTCCAACTTTCAATGTTAATTCAACCATTTCCATCTCCTTTTCATTCTTCATATCTTTGTATTCAACTGCAGGGGTTGCCGGTATCGCTTGCTCTTCCGGCTTCCAATCATTTCCGCGGGATACAAAAGCAAACCCGATCTCCGATTCACCGGCATAGATGGTCCCCCACTCTTCTGGGGTAAGCCGTTCTAGGGCGCTCGGAAAAAGAATATGATCTTCCTTATAGACCATTTCACGAACTTTATGTTGTAGACTCTCATATTTTCCAACGATTTGAGCAATGGGAGCATCAGGAGTCAAGTTTCCAAGTTCTTTCCAATCGGTACGAATCTCGTCATGGATACCCCACATGACAGAAGACGGCCCCGTGAATCCGTATTTCTCCAGGATGGGGAAAAGCAAGTTTTCTTTGCGCAGGTAATGAAGGTCCATCTGTTTGAGCTTTTCGATATCCGCTGTAATTTGAGCACGCAAATCCTTATCGTCGGCTTGTTTCAATTTGGTAATCTTCTCTTCCATCGAGTGCAGCACCAATTCTACAAATTCATTTTCCGAACGGAAAGTATAGATAGGATGACCGGGCTGCATTTCGGGTGGAAGCTGTGTATCCAATGATTCCTTGAATAAAGCCACATGCACATCGCACAAAAACTGGATCTGTTCCACAGGTAATCCTTCTGCGATCAACACTTGTTCGATATGGACGATCTCTTGAGCCGAAGCGCCTTTCAATAGATCTTGGAAGGTATCTTTCAGATCTGAAAAAGCGTGCCCTGCATGCAACTGCTTGATGATTTCCTTTAACTGCTCTTCGCGTTTTGAAGAATTGTTGATATATTCGCTCATTTCTAACCTTTCTTTCTTGGCATGGTAATTGTGAATTCGCAACGTATTGCTTTCTGCGGGCAGATCTGTTCGCAGAGCGTGCAATAAGTGCAATTACTGGGATTTTGGAAGACCATTTGATTTTCAAGAAGGCCTAATGCGCCGGTTGGGCAGATCTCGGCACAATCTCCACAAACGACACATCTTTGTCTATCGATCACGGGTAAAAACCAGTTCATTTTGGTCTCCATGCTCCATAGCATATCAACAAAGCACATAGCGTTCTATGACTTAAGTCGCACATCTCATTCTTCCAGAGCAGCTTGCAGCCGTTCTTCATCCAAGACAATAATACGCTGGCGTTCTACACGAATATAGCCTTCCCTTGTAAAAAATCCGAGCAATCGGCTGACCACGTCGCGCACAGTGCCCACCTGGGATGCGATCTCCTCCTGCGTCCATCCCTGAATGGATTGACCTTCTCTCCCAGTTTTCAATAAAAATCGGATCAAGCGTTGACGGGTTGAAAAAAGTGACAGTTCTTCCACCAGTTCTGTCAGGTGATCCAACTTATCGGCAGAATCATGTAAAAGGAGCAGACCAAAGTCAGAATAATCTCGGATGGCAGTCATAAAATCAGCCATATCCAGAACACCCAATTCCATTTCTGTCATAGCCATTCCGTTGGCATGATTTCCTTGCTCCAGCCGTAAAGCAGAGACAGTATTCACGAATTGACCCGCCTTCAACACAGCCAATATCTGCTCACGCCCTTCTTCGGAAAAATGATAGATCTTGGCGTAACCACGGATGATGAAATACACATTCTCAACCTCATCCCCTTCCCACAGAAATTGCTCCCCTTTGGAAATTGTCTTGCGCAGCATGCACGTTTCAAGAAAAGACTTCGTCTGCGTGGAAAGGGAATTCAGATCTGTATTGAGAAAAATGGTATCGCTCATAATCTCATTCTAGCGGAATTTTTTTATAAAATGCAACCATTACGTTGGTAATTGGCAAATGGAATAGTTTTATTCATGTTTATTAAAATCTTTTTCATTGTCAATGGAAAAAGACGTACCAATCATTTTAACAATTATTTATACTGAAGTGAAAATCGCAATACTGTTTCAAATTAGAGATAAAAACTAATCTATGATATTTCTATTCCTGTTTGTAAATGGGTTTACCGCCGATCATCAGAGTCTCAGAATCTCCCGCAGTCTCAAAAAAATGTTCCAGCACAAGAGCAGCCGCGCCTTTAACAACCGCTTCTTGGCCTAATTGGCAAAGACGGATAGTGACCTTGGCTAGTGATTGTTGCAAAGCGTATTGAGAAACCACTTCTTCTATTCGTGAAATATATTTTCCTCCCAAGAATAACCCTAACCAACCACCCAAAAGTAATAACTCGGGGTTAACAGCATTAATGAGGTTGGCAATGCCAACGCCCAAATATCGGATGGTTTCATCAATAGTTCGCAAAGCCTCTGGTTTGCCTTCCTCTTCTTTAGAAATTAAATATCGAATAAATGCAATTTGATCATCACGAGAAGGCTGATGCTCGTCATTAATCAAAGAACAATAGCGGTCTATGATTCCATTCGCGCCCACATACACTTCCATGCAACCATGACTACCGCAACGACATTGTGGGCCATCAATATTTAAGGTAGTGTGTCCGAATTCGCCAGCATTATTAGCTGATCCACGAAAAAGCGTACGGTCCGAGATGATGCCGCTGCCCACTCCTGTGCCGACCAGCAACACGGCAACATTGCTTACGCCACGACCTGCGCCGAAAAGCGCTTCACCCATAGCCATAGCTTTGGCGCCATTATCCACATACATGGGTATCGAGAGTCGTTCACACAATGCGCTGGTAATGGAAACATTATGCCAGCCCCAGTTTGGCGTGAAAATTGAAACCCCTTTGATCGGGTCAACCAAACCTGGAAAGCCAATGCCGATCCCGATGATCTCTTTTTCCTTGAGATCAGCTTTTTTCATCACTTCTTCAATGCCTTGGATCATGCCTGAGACAATTTGACGAGGTTTGATTTTGGGTTTGCCAAGTGGGTAAAAGACTTTTTGGCAGGAATTGAAGAGAATATCGAACAACTCTACGTGAATGAAAGTTTCACCAACTTCGATGCCGATAAAATAGCCGTAGTCAGGGTTGATAGTAATAAGCGTGCTGGGACGACCACCCTCTGAACGCTTAATTCCTGATTCTAATAAAATCTTCTTTTCAAGTAAGTCATTGGCAATATTAGTCACAGTAGCCGGGCTGATCCCTATTTGCTGGCTTACTTCTAGACGAGAAAGAGGCCCTTCAAAATAAATTTTGCGAAGGATCTCAGCACGGTTCACGCGGCGTAAATCTTGTGGAGTCGGCTTTTTATAATTCATGAGTAATTTCTAAAACATTCAGAATAATTATATACTTACTGGAAAATTTTCTATATAATTTCAAAACTACCCTCAAGACCTTCTATTGAACTGGAGGCGATCCATACTTTAAATTTACCTCCTTCAATAATAGGTTGAAGGTCCAAATCGAGAAAAGCAAGGCGTTCAGCAGGCAAGTTAAACTCTACCCGGCGACTCTCACCTGGAGCAAGGGTGAGTTTTTGAAAATCTTTAAGCTCTTTTACTGGGCGAGTGGTTATACCTACAAGGTCACGGATGTAAAGCTGAACAATCTCCGAGCCAGACACATTGCCAGAATTAGTGATAGTTGCAGTTACTTTCAGAGTCCCATTTTTTTCTAACTTTGGAGTATGTACTTTGAGGTCAGAATAATCGAAGTGGGTATAACTTAGACCAAAACCAAATGGGAATAGGGGATCATTGCTTTCATCGAGATAAGAAGATTTATGCTTCTTGTTGAATTGCAGTGTACCATTCGATTCCACAGGACGGCTAGTACTTTTGTGAGCGTAGTAAACCGGAATTTGCCCTTCGCTACGCGGAAAAGAGGTGGTAAGTTTAGCCGAAGGGTTCACATGCCCAAGCAAAATGTCACAAAAACCCTGAGCCGCACAAGTACCACCATGCCAAGCCATCAACAACGCAGGAACTTGTTGGGCTAATTGGGTGATTACAAGTGGACGCCCGGTGAAAACAACAGCGATAGTTGGTTTCCCAGTTGTAAGAACAGCATCCACAAGTGCTTGCTGACGACCAGGCAAACCAAGGTGGGCACGTGAGTGAGCTTCTCCGCTCATCGTTTCTGCTTCCCCCACAGCGAGTATAACAATATCCGCTTGAGCAGCAGCTTGCACAGCTGCTTCAAAAGCTATCTCATGACCGTCGATCTCACAACCTGATTCGATTATTAGTTTTGTCTCACTGGGAAAATTGCGAAGCATCGCTTCTTGCAATGTCTCAGTTTCTGAAGGACGTCCATCAAAGCTCCAGCAACCCATTAAACTCTGACGTTCTTGAGCCATGGGTCCGATCAAGGCAATGGTTTTACCTGCTGGCTGCAAAGGCAATAGATCGGACTCATTTTTCAGCAAGACTATACACTCAGCAGCAGCTTTCGTTGCTAGATGTAGAGTATTTTGTTGCAGCAATGAGGAATCTGTCTTGCTTTCATTTACATATGGTTCTTCAAAAAGTCCAAGGTCATATTTTAATTGAAGAATACGCATCACTGCTTCGTCAATCATTGTCTCAGACACTTTGCCTTCATGAACCAAATCAGCCAAATGGAAGTGATAGGCATTGCCCATCATATCAATATCGACACCAGCCAGAATACTACGCAGTGCAGCCTCTTTGTAATCACAAGCAAATCCGTGCAGCACAAGTTCACCAATCGAATCATAATCGCTAACGACGACACCATCAAACCCCCATTCGCGACGCAGAATCTGCCGTAATAATAGAGGATTAGCAGTAGCCGGCAAACCATGCAAGTCATTGAACGAAGTCATAATGGTTTTGACTCCGGCGTCGATAGCCGCTTTATAAGGAGGAAGATACTCTTCGCGTAAACGGCGCTCGGACATATCGACTGTATTGTAATCTTTACCAGATTCGGCTGCCCCATAAGCGGCATAATGTTTGACACAGGCACTGGCTGCACGATTCTTTTCATCGCGATATCCTTGATATCCGCGTACCCAAGCTTGACCGATAGCAGAACTAAGCATCGGATCTTCGCCAGCACTTTCTGCGATTCGTCCCCAGCGAGGATCACGGCTGATATCAACCATGGGCGCATAATTCCATGTTGTGCCAGTTGCAAGAGCTTCAGCTATAGTGAATTTAGCAACCTCTTCGACCAATTTAACATCCCAACTACAAGCGATTGCTATTGGAATAGGAAAAATAGTACGGCACCCATGGATAATATCATTCCCTATTAAAAGAGGAATTCCAAGGCGAGATTCCTCGACTGCAATGCGTTGATATTCATTAATCACCTTGGGATCATAAATCGTCAATAATGACCCAACTTTTCCATTTTTTAATAATTGCTTTATATCTTGCTTCCATGAAAGATCCGCTTGAACCATCTGACCAATTTTTTCTTCGAGAGTCATATTTGAAAGAAGAGTGGAACAAAATTTCTCTTTGTTTGTTTTTTTGTGTTGTTTCAGAGTAGGGAGGGATGGCATATTTTTAAAATCCTTTCATTCTTGATGTAAGCGATCTAGGGCACAGATCAACAAATTACTAGTTGACAGACATTATTTTTCAATATAAAATAAGTCTTGAAATAACATACTTAAATATAACACTTTCTTTATTGAAGTCAATATTAAAGCAGTAGCTGCTACAAAACACCCGTACAGTAGCGAATGGTGGAGATAAGTAATCGTATATTTTTAATTATCCAGACGAGATTTTATTAAAAACTTAAGAGTAATTGAAGAGGAACTATTATCTAAGGAAGGAGAAAAGATAGAGAAAAAATTTGACACAAAAAACATCATAAAGCAAAACATTAATTGAAGGAGAAAAAAATGAAAAGATATTTGTTAGTTTTTGTTGGGTTCGTCATGATTGCGAGCATATTCTTGGCAAGTTGTACGAAAGAAACACCGGCAGCTACTGAAGAAACAACCGCTGCCACTATAGATACAGAACCAGTAACTATTCGCGTGATGACTTTTTTTGCGCATGATAATCCAGAGGTAGAAGAAGCTGTTGTGGCTGCATTTGAAGCTGCTCATCCGAATATTAAAGTTCAACTCGAACAAACAAGTTACGACGACATCTTTACTAAATATACCGCGGATGTAGCGGCTGGCACTCCGGCAGATGTGATCTCGATGAATTTTGAAAATTTGCGCAAATTTGCTGGTCTCCAAGCCCTTGAACCCTTAAACGACCATGTTAGTAGCGAAAGCTACGATACCGGCATTTATTATGAAAACACTCTTGATATGCACACTGTAGATGGTATCCTTTATGGTCTTCCTGCCACATTCTCTGATAATGTCCTTTACTTCAATAAGGACCTTTTTGACGCTACTGGAATTGCATATCCGGATAACAGCTGGGATTGGAATAAACTTATTGAAGTTGGTAAACAATTCGTTAAAGATACTGATGGCGATGGCATAGTTGACCAGTATGGATATGGTCCTGCTTGGTGGCCTATGTACCTCTTTTTATATGATACTAATGTTTTGACCGCTGATGGGACAAAGTGCGCATTAACGACCCCTGAAGGGCTGCAAGCCATTCAAGCATATGTGGATCTTTCAACGAAACATGGTATTACCGCCAATGCCGAAGCGCAAGCTTCACAGGGAGATTATGATCGCTTCATCGCAGGAAAATTAGCGATGTATGATGCTGGTCCTTGGGCTGTTGCTCCATTCAATCAAAATATTACCAGTTTCACATGGGATGTTGCCGAGAATCCCTCTGGTTCTGTCAAAGGCACCTTCCTTTATAGTAATGCATACGCAATTTCCTCTGCTTCTGCCAACAAAGATGCTGCTTGGGAATTTATAAAATTTGCTACAGGCATAGAGGGTTCAACTATTCGTCAGCAGGGTAAATTTGAAATCTCTGCAGTAAAATCAGTGGCAGAATCGATCTTCGTTTCCTCAATGAGGGGTACTTCACCAGAGCATCCCGAAGTTTTCATGGATTCCACCGCGTTTGGTCAAAGACTTTCTGAGCACCCACGTTTTCAGGAAATGATGGATGCGATTCAGGCCGAATTAGACCAAGCTCTTGCTGGGACCAAGACCGTTGAACAAGCTATGACCGATGCTTGCATAGTTGTTGATTCGATGATTTCAGAATAAAACTGACTGTCATACGGTTCGGAATAGGCAAAAACCTGGGTGAGAATCTGGCAAAATTGGATTCTCACCCTTTTCATATAAATGTATTAAAGTAATACTTTGAACGAATATGAAAAGGGAAATTAGCGGTGAAAACATTATCTGATAGCAACAATTCAAAAAAGAAAGTAAATTGGCATGAATCTATATGGGGATACATTCTTATTGCCCCAGCGTTTATCTTTGTTTTTATTTTTGTATTACTCCCCGTGATCAGCGCATTTGGCATCAGCTTCACAGATTGGAATTTGATCAATACGCCAAAACTTGTTGGCACTGCCAATTACATCAAGATCTTTACTGACCCGGTGGCGGTCAAGACACTATTGAACACCCTATATTTTACATTTGTCAGTGTTCCAATATCCTTAGCATTGTCGCTTATCTTGGCTGTACTGCTTAATAAAAAAATCCATGGAATAACATTCTTTCGTACTGCTTATTATATTCCGGTCATTTCTTCTACAGTCGCTGTGGCAATGATCTTTCGATGGATATTTGACTCTAACTATGGGCTCCTGAATCAATTTTTAGGTTTGTTCGGAGTTTTGTCGATCAATTGGTTAACGGATACTCGATATGCTATGATTGCAGTCATCATTGTCACCATATGGCGCAGCCTGGGGTTTAATATGATCATTTACTTGGCAGCTTTGCAGGAAATACCCAAGGAAATCAATGATGCCGCCGCTATTGATGGCGCAAATGAGATTCAAAAGTTTTTCCATATAACCATTCCTTTAGTTTCACCATCAATATTTTTCACCCTGATCACCAGTTTAATTAGTTCGTTCCAGAGTTTCGATTTGGTCTACAACATGACCAACGGTGGCCCTGCCCGGGCGACCTACCTGGTCGGCTATTACATTTGGGAGCAAGCTTTTAAATATTTACATATGGGGTATGGAGCTGCTATTGCTTTTGTCCTTTTTTTGGCGATTCTGATCTTAACATTGATACAGTGGTTATTACGCCGCCGTTGGGTTTTTGGTGAGGAGTAAAAGATGATCTCAATGAACCATTCAGACAAAAAGAAATTTCATCCTTCATTCAAATGGCTAACTTACATTCTTTTACTAGTCGGTGCGGTTTCGATGCTCATTCCGTTTTTATGGAGTGTGGCGACCTCGCTTAAATCACCGACCGAGGTATTCACGACCCCTATTTATTACGTCCGCTGGCCGTTAAATTTGCAAGCCTATCAGGAGATGATCGAGCGCCTGCCGTTTTTAACTTATCTTCTGAACACCATCAGGGTGGCTGGTACCATTACCATCGGGCAACTCATCACTTGCTCGCTAGCCGGGTATGCTTTCGCAAAAATTAAATTTCCGGGGCGTGATTTTATTTTCTTTCTCTTTCTAGCTACTATGATGGTGCCATCTGCAGTAACCATGATCCCGAACTTCATCACAATGAGTAAATTGAAGTTAATTGATTCACTTTCGGGTTTGATTTTGCCGTTCATTGGTTCAGCGTATGGCACTTTTTTAATGCGTCAGTTCTTCATCGGTTTTCCATCCGAACTCGAGGATGCTGCCAAGTTGGATGGCTGTAATCCGTTATCATTCTATTGGCACATTTTACTGCCAAATTCTAAACCAATCATGTCAACGCTTGGTTTGATGACCTTTCAATGGGCTTGGAATGAGTTCCAGTGGGCTTTAATTATGAATCGCACCGAAACTAACCGTACTTTACAAGTAGGTCTCTCAGCTCTACAGAATGAGCACTATATTAACTGGCCTTTATTAATGTCAGCATCAGTGCTCACCAACCTGCCGATTATTATCCTGTTCATTATTGCACAAAAGCAATTCATAGAGAGCATTAAAATGACAGGCATAAAAGGGTAAAGAAATGGATTTTCTAAATATCTCAAGTGGAAAAATCGTGGACCAGCAAAAACGGCAAGTGCATCTGCATGGGGTTAACATAGGTGGTTGGATGAACTTGGAAAATTTCATTAATGGCTTTTCTGGTTCTGAATCAGCGCTACGGGCTTTAATGGCACAAGAAATTGGTACTGAGAAAGCAACATTTTTCTTTGATCGATTGTTGGACTATTTTTTTAATGAAGATGATATTCGCTTCTTGCATAATGCTGGCGTTAACGTAGTGCGATTACCATTGAATTATCGTCACTTTGAAAGTGATAACACGCCATATGAATACTCCGAAAAGGGATTCGAGCGACTTAATCAAATACTGGAGTGGTGTGAGAAGCATGGTATTTATGTTTTACTTGACCTACATTCAGTACAGGGATGGCAGAATTGTGATTGGCATTGCGATAATAGTTCGCGAAATACACAGTTTTGGGGACAAAAGGTATTTCAAGATCGTTTTTATGCTCTTTGGAAGGAAATCGCCCACCGCTATTGCGGACGCTCTGTTATCGCCGCTTACAATCTAATCAATGAACCGTTAAGCAATGCACCCTTTGGTCGATTTCTGGATGATGAAAAGTATCAGGCAGATTGGCCAAATTTCAATCGTATTTATCGAGAAGCTATTCAAACAATCCGCAGTGTAGATCCCGACCATATCATCATGCTTGAAGGAGACTATTATTCCGTTTTGTTTGAAAAAATTGATCGACCAATCGATTCCAATATACTCTTTAGCAGCCACAATTACCTCAGTATTGGAACTTCTCCTCTAGAGAAATATCCAACTCAGATTGATGGGATCCTTTGGAACAAGGAGCAAATTAAAAAGCAATTCGTCGAAACGGAAGCTTATCGAATTACAACACAATTTCAAATCCCTTTGCTAGTTAGTGAGTTTGGATTCCATAATCATCATGCCAATAGAAAAATCGGACCACAAATCTACGCATTTGCAGATCAAATTCATGCATACAATGAGTGCAATATTCATTGGACTTTTTGGACCTATAAAGATATCAGTTCGATGGGCTGGATTCAACTTGATCCTGAATCTGAATACTTACATACCATTAAACCATTATTGGATGCTAAAAATGTTTTGCAGACTGATTTTGGCTGGTTGAGCGGTTTTCATGGCGAGGTGGAAATTCATATCAATGCTTTAAACAAAATAATCAGTTCCTTTTTACCCCAAGTGGATCCCGCTACAAATAAGCGTTACTTTGCGCAGGCTGCAATGAGCACTTACACCGCGGATCAGTTACAATGGCAGTTCGTGAATGCATTTACTAATACAACGGAAACACAAATTGATAAAATTTTGCAGTCCTTCCAATTAAAAAACTGCATTCAAAGTCAGGAATTCAACCATATTCTTGAAAATTGTTTTCGGGAAGCCAGCGGATAAAAATCTTGCATGATTCTTCTCTCCTTTTTATTTCCTCTTATTCAAGGGGTAAATTTCCATTCTAAACAGTAAACAGAAGGAATGATTTGGAAATCGTTTTGTGAATCATGTGAGTCTCTAAAAAGGATCGTGCTTGGTCGAAAAGAGATTGCATCGCCGTATTGAAAAAGATAGTTTCATTCATAATCTCATTCTAGCGGAATTTTTTTATAAAACGCAACCATTACATGATGAGTCAGCATGTTTTGTTGTATAATTATTGAAATTGATTTTCATTATCAATAACAAAAGGGAACTGCAATGCAAATAAAAGAAATTTGGATAGCCAAACTAAAAGAAAAAGGAATGCGCATTACTGCGCAACGTGAAGCGATCGTAGATATTTTGTTGAATAGCGAAAAAGCGCTGGACCCACTAGAAGTATATGACCTCACCCGCCGCAATCATCCTTCTCTGGGTATCGTGACCGTCTACCGCACCATGGAATGTCTCGAACATCTGAGGCTGTTACAGAAAGTACATCAGGCATGCGGGTGCAATAAATACCTTAAATTGAAGGAAGGGCATCACCATCTGCTTATCTGTGCCAATTGTGGGAAGGCGGTTTATTTCGAAGGGTTGAACTTCGAAAGCCAGTTTGAAGAGGTTGCTGAAACCAATAATTTTCTCTTACAAGAACACTGGCTGCAATTAAGTGGGCTATGCCAGCGCTGTCAAAAAATATAATAAGGAGTATTCCATGAAAACGAAAACTTTTTTACTTACACTCGTTGGTATCTTTTCCATAGGAATCACACTTGGTGCTTGCAGTATTGCTAAGATACCAGAGTCTGGAAAAATTGGCGTAACGGTCAGCATCCTTCCTCAAAAATACTTTGTGGAGCGCATCGGCGGAGATCTGGTGGAAGTGAACGTGATGGTCGGACCCGGCATGGATCCGCATACCTATGAACCACAGCCAGTTCAAATGGAATCATTGGCGACTTCACAGTTGTATTTTTCCATCGGGGTGGAATTCGAGGATGCCTGGTTGGCAAAATTCAAAGATACTAACCCAGAACTAAAATTCATCGATGTCAGTTCGAATATTGAGAAAATTCCCATGACCGCAGAAGAGCATCAGGAAGAGGGTGAGATGGATCCGCACATCTGGTTATCGCCTGCCAATGTGCGCATTATCGCTCAAACCATGGCTGCTGCTCTCTCTGAAATCGATCCGCAAAACAGCGCCATCTACCAAAACAACCTGAATGATTTTCTAATGGACATTGACACATTAGATGAAGAGATCCGCACATCACTGGATTCTTTAACCAGCCGAAAATTTATCACCTTTCATCCAGCCTGGGGATATTTCGCACGCGACTATGACCTGGAGCAAATTTCCATTGAGGTAGGAGGAAATGAGCCCAGCGCAGCAGAAATGGCTGATCTGATCAATACTGCAAAAGCCGACAGTATTCAGATCATCTTTGCCCAACCGGAATTTAACACCAAAGCTGCGGAAACGATCGCTGCAGAAATTGATGGTCGGGTGATTTTCATCAGCCCACTAGCAGAAAACTGGCTGGAAAATATGAAGATCATCACCCAATCATTTGCAAGCGCTCTACAATGAAAGAAATGAAAAAGAATCAAAATTCGCCTGTGATCCAGATAAAAAAACTCTGGGCAGGTTATGAATCAGAACCCGTCCTTGAGGATATTAATTTGGATGTGCTACAGGGAGATTTCATCGGATTGATCGGACCAAATGGTGGAGGAAAAACCACCCTCTTAAAAGTCGTGATGGGCTTGCTCGAACCGACCAAAGGGAAAATCAAAGTCATGGGGAAAACACCCCAACAGGGGCGCTGCCACATCGGCTATGTACCGCAGCAGGTAGCGCTCGACCGTGATTTTCCGATATCGGTATGGGATGTGGTGAAGATGGGTTTACTGGGTTGCCGGGGGATCTTACAGAAAACTAGTAAAGAAGATGAAGGGCTGATACTCGAATCTTTACAGCAGGTGGACATTGTAAATTTACGCAACCGCCCGATCGGTGATCTTTCTGTAGGGCAGCGCCAACGGGTATATATCGCCCGTGCTTTGACCACCCGTCCTTTGATCCTGCTGCTGGATGAGCCAACCGCCAGCATCGACCCGCTGGTATCACAGAGCATTTACGAACTGTTGCATGAATTGAACGAGAAGATAACCATCGTGATGGTGAGTCACAATATGGATGCGGTCTCTTCGCATGTCAAATCAATCGGCTGTATTAACCGCAAACTGTACTATCACGGTACCAAAGAGATCACAGATGAAATGGTGAATGCCATTTATAACTGTCCTATTGATCTGATCGCACATGGCGTTCCCCACCGGGTGCTTTCACCCCATACCCATGAAAGAGGAGATCATGCTTGAAGTTTTGCAATTCACTTTTTTCAGGAACGCCCTGCTGGCTGGTGCGCTGGTCAGCATCGCCTGCGGGATCATCGGCACATTCATCATCGTGAACCGGCTGGTCTTTTTAAGCGGAGGGATCGCGCATGCCGCTTATGGAGGGATCGGAATTGCATATTTTCTGAACCAGGATCCGGTATTAGGAGCGATGATCTTTTCTCTAATGTCTGCATTTGGGATGGGTTATGTGGTGCGCAAGACTAGAGA
>CAYLUJ010000010.1:33166-36358 GCA_964386805.1 uncultured Pelolinea sp.
GAGAGCGCGCTGATACCATTATCGGGGTCATGTGGGCGATCGGCATGGCATTGGGCATCATCTTTTTGGATTTCAGCCCGGGGTATAAAGCCGATCTGATGAGCTATCTTTTTGGCAGTATTCTGGCGGTTCCTGTCAGCGACCTGCTCTTTATGGTGATCCTGGATGTTGTAATTTTGCTAACCGTCATATTCCTATATAAAGGATTTGTCGCTATTTCTTTCGATGAGGAGTTTGCCACGGTTGAAAACGTTCCGGTTAACACTCTCTTTTTTGTTCTATTCGCACTGATCGCCCTGACCGTTGTGATCACCATGCGCCTGGTTGGATTGATCATGGTCATTGCTCTTCTTACCATTCCACCCGCGATCGCAGGAATTTACTTTAAGGATCTAAAAAAGATGATGATCGCAGCTTCTCTGTTGGGAATTCTATTTTCAACCTGCGGATTATTCCTTTCTTACTACTTCAATCTCACATCCGGCGCAACCATCATTTTAGTCAGTGGGATAGCGTATGGAATCGCACAAGCCAGTAAAACTCTCACGAATCATCGAAAATCTCCTGCTACGATTCGTTGAACTGAAATAATCAAAAACAGCTCCTTTTGAAAAGGAGCTGTTTTTTATCTTTCAAAAAACCCTTTAGAAAAGGTGGAATGCAGCGATCACCGGCGCGAATAAGGTTGAAACCAGTGACATTACTGTTATCAAGGTATTGATAGAAGGCCCAGCAGTATCTTTGAATGGATCTCCCACCGTGTCACCAACTACTGCAGCTTTATGCGCATCTGAACCGGGACCACCAAATTTACCCGTTTCAATGAATTTCTTCGCATTATCCCACAGCCCACCAGCATTGGACATCAACAACGCAAGAACAATTCCGGTGAAGATCGAGCCGCCCAGGAATCCACCCAACGCATTGGGACCCAGGAGAAAGCCAATCACCAATGGCAGACCAACTGCAATGAAAGCTGGAAGAATTAATGATTTTAATGCGCCCTGTGCCGCCAAGCCCACGCAGGTATTGTAATCGGGCAATTCCTTTCCGGCTAGAATACCAGGCTTTTCACGGAACTGCCGGCGGATCTCTTCAATCATATCAAAGGCATTATGAGTGACTGCCAGCATGGTAAGTGCACTGAAAAGTGGAGGTGTCATGGCACCCAGGAAAACCCCAGCAATCACAATGGGGTCACGCAAACTCAGGTTGAGCATAAATCCGCTCGCTTCAATTGCTGCAGCGTATGATGCGAACAATGCCAGAACGGTAAGAGCAGCTGCGCTAATGGAAAAGCCTTTGGTGATAGCTTTAGCAGTATTGCCTGCGGAATCCAGTACATCAGCTCGTTCAATCACTTCATGATCCATGCCTGCCATTTCAGCAATACCTCGCGCGTTATCAACGATAGGACCATACGCATCAGCAGACACGATCATGCCGCTGATCGCCAGCATACCCACTGCACTGATCCCGATGCCATATACGCCACTCAGCGTACCGGAGGCTTGTGCAAGAAAATAAGAAAGCAGGGTGGCAATCACAATCCCTACCACAGAAGGCACAATACTGATCAAACCATAGCTGAAACCCGTGATGATCGTAATCGCCGAACCTGAACCGGAAACTTTAGCTGTTTCTTGCACAGGCTTATGCTCATCGGATGTGAAGTAATCGGAGGTGAAGCCAATGACTACACCCGTAACCAATCCAACCAGGGTTGCCCAGAGAGCACCCTTATCATATCCACCAAACAGAACCAATCCTGATACCATCAATGCATAGATAATTGCGGTAATTACCGTTCCATTGTTTAAAGCCACACCGGGTTTTCCATTCTTGCCTACTCGCACGAATTGAATTCCGATCAAAGAAGCAAAGATGCCCAGAATACAAAGGATCAATGGAAAAACAACATAGCGTGCATCGGATTGATTGGGTAAAGCAGCTCCTAATAATATCGCAGCGACTGAACTGGCGACATAACTATCGAAAATATCAGCGCCCATCCCAGCTACATCCCCAACGTTATCCCCAACGTTATCGGCAACCACAGCGGGGTTACGAGGATCATCTTCGGGAATGCCAATTTCGACTTTCCCAACCAAATCAGCAGCAATATCGGCGGTTTTTGTATAGATACCACCACCGGCTTTTGCCAGCAGTGCCAATGTTGAGGCACCAAAGCTAAAGCCCAGGATCAATTCTGGATCACCGGTTATTAAATAAATGGAAGACATTCCTATGACTGCCAAACCGACCATCGCCAGACCCATCACGGAACCCGCATAAAACGCAACCCGGAACGCCTGGTTCAGTGATTTTTCAGCAGCAGTTGCGCTACGCACATTTGCTTCAACGGCAACGCTCATTCCCAAATAACCGGCAACAGCTGAACAAAGTGCTCCGAAGATGAACGTCATTGCTATACGTAACCCTTCGCCGCTGTTAACAGTGATTTGAGAACTCCCCAAATCGCCAAGATTAAAGCTGAATACCAAAGCGATGATGAAAGCCAGGATCACTGCGACCAGACCCAGGGAAGTGTAGAGTTTCTTCAGATAGGAAGATGCTCCTTCTCTGATCCAACGCGCTACTTCTTTTGCTTTCTCGGTTCCCGCATTCTGTTTTCTAACCCAGAAGAACAGATATAATGCCACAGCGACGGATAATAATCCGGCGCCCACCCCTATAAACAACCAGCTTTGTGATGACATAAAAACTCCTTCTATAAAAATAAATTTAAAAAAATCCACACTTCACCCATCTGGAAATCCCAGCCAGTAAGGTCACTCTCTTTTGGCCTTAGAAACTTGCGGATCGCCACCAGGAATAATGTTCTTTCATCAATTCTTCCTGGCTAGGGATGGGGTAATACACAAGCTCTTTTTCATTTCCTACAAAGAAACCATTTTTAATCGTACGATATGGAAGCCCCCCAGAAGGTGTACGGTCAACCATTTTGGAATGCACAAATTTTGTACGCAGTTCCAGCAGGCAATCACGAATATGAAAACTATTTTCGTACGGTAGGTCACCAATATCTCCATTTTGAGGATCGTCAGCCAGCGCTCCGAGTTTCAACTCGGCAAAACAAATTGCCGGCAGTTTTATCAAGCTGGTCGGGGTGCGGACGATTAATTCATAAAACGCTTTTGGATCAAGTGTGCTAGCAACCAGTGGATTTAC
>CAYLUJ010000010.1:36368-36862 GCA_964386805.1 uncultured Pelolinea sp.
CCCGGTACAGGTGCATTCCCTCCTCAATTTTGGGAAGTTGAGTGCTTTTTTCGATTCCCAGTGTTCGACCATCTTGTGTGACAAGGAATAACTTTTGCAATGCTTTCAGCGGAATGCGCTCCAACACGCGATAAACAGAAACATAGATGGAGCGTTTGGGAGTTCCATCTTCATGTGGATTGCAGCGGTTTAGCGCTTCTTCAATTTGAAATTCATCGGAACGAAAATCGGGGTCGATTTCAAAAAAAATCGCTTGACCACGCGACTTTTTTAACGACCCAACTGCATAATAGACACCGAACTCTTCTGGTGTTAACATTGAAACGATCAGAGCTTCTGGTAAGAGAGACAGATATAAGTGTTTCACCATACTGACCTCCTGGAAAATTAACGAAATTGCCTAATTCTAATACATTATGAAATTTTGTGCGAATTTTGCCATTTCTTTTTATCATACAACAATAATGGAGAGAAGCAAATGCAAATCGGTATCA
>CAYLUJ010000010.1:36872-40203 GCA_964386805.1 uncultured Pelolinea sp.
TTCAGGTCCGCCAACCCGGAATGGAAATTCAAATTCTTGATGCCAATGCAGAATCTGGACGCAAACTGAGCGCCACCGGCGCCGGGCGCTGCAACATTTCCAACCGTTCTGCAAAGGCAGATGCTTACTTCACAGATGATACAGGCGCCTTAAAAACTTGTTTTGAGGTAATGCCAAATTCAGAAGTTCTAAGAGCTCTTGAAAAAATTGGAATCCCCACCACTACCAGTGAAGATGGTTGGATCTACCCCCTCTCTTTTTCTGCAGCCAACGTCGTCAGCATCTTGGAAAATAATCTGGAAGGCATTCCCATTTTCCGTAATACACTCATCACGGACATTCAAAAAACCGATCATGGTTTCATTTTATCCACGGCTGATCGCACCAAACAATATACAGTTGACAAGGTGATCATTGCCTGCGGCAGTCCGGCCAATCCACAGCTTGGCGCACGCGGTGATCTGTATCGACCACTCGAAAAGCTGGGGCATCGAATCTTGCCGGTCCAACCCGCTTTGACACCTATTGAAACCGACCCAGTTCCATTTCATAAATTGCAAGGGGTACGCCTGGATGCAGAAGTAACCTTAATACAGGATAAAAAGGTGATCGCCCATACTATCGGCAACATTATCATCACCCAATGGGGTCTCAATGGCCCGGGGGTAATGAATATCAGCCATTCCATTGACGTGCAAAAACTGAATCAATACAAATTGAAGATCAATTTTGCTCCAAATTTTTCAGATGCTATTTGCGATTCCTTTACAAATCCGACTTTGCAAGAACTATCTCCGGCATCCATTCTGAAGGGTTTTTTCCCTGCAAAAATTGTTGATTTTCTTCTAAAACAATCAAATCTAGGGCATATAAGATCCTGCCGGGAACTTTCGAGTAAACAAAAAGACCTTTTTTTGAAAATGATGCAAAATCAAGAGATCGCTGTTCGTGGAGTGCGGGGGTTCAAACATGCCCAGGCATCCACGGGCGGCATCGCGTTGTCGGATATTGATCCGCACACCATGGAATCGCGTGTCTGCCATGGTTTGTATTTTGCAGGGGAAATTCTCAATGTTCTGGGACCCTGCGGTGGTTATAATTTGCACTGGGCTTTCTTATCCGGTATGCTGGCAGCCCGGGGAATCACAAATTCTAAATAAGATCTTTAAACCAAAATGGAAAGAAATTCACGGTGTACCAGACGGTAGTGCGGATTATAGTTTGTCTGATATATCTCTGAATGATGAACCATGGGGAATTTATTTTCTTCTACCCATTTCTGATATTTTTCAATTTCCAATGTAGTGAACTTAGGTATCTTTCGGCTTTTACACAGCTTATAGAATGTATTCAATGCGATCGAAATGCTCTCTATGTTCTTTTCCGGTGGACCGGAGACTTCAGCCGTCCATAAGCAGAGCGTGGAAAGACGTTCTATTTTTTGTGACTGGTATTTATAGGCTGCCAAGTTGACACGTACAATTTTCCCTTCAGGGTGGATGGATTCCCACAGAGGCTGCGAGTTATTTCCTTCTACAGCAGCAAACTCTCTCTCCAGTTCTGTTTCAAATTCATCAGGCAAGGATTGCATGATATGCCCTGATCCGCAAACACCCTGATAGATCAACTTGTATACGTCTTGAATTTCCATGAGGTGATAGCGTCGAAAATGACTGACCAACAGTTTAAAAATATCCTGTTGTGATTTCCAGGCATTTCCCACTTGATAACGCCCCAATTTCACTTGCATAAGAATTTTCGATTTATTTTTTTACATAAATACTAAAAAGCCAAATTGCGGCTGCCAAGACAAAACCTGCCAGGTTTACGCTTTGCCAAAGACCCGGATTTTTGACAGTTGTGTCATTTTTATCGAAGGTAGTGAGAACACTAACAAGAACGCACAGCAGAGCAGCCACACTGTAATAATCGCTATTCAAAAAACTAAACACAGCGATTATAAGTACTGCAGCACCAATAAAATATTTGTTTTTCTTATTAATAACTTGCATTATATTTTCCTGTACCAATATTATTGTCGAACTACCCTAATTCTAACCGTTGTTTTGCTTTTTTGTTGATGGCATCCATACCGCCATCAAGATAGCTGCGAGAAATGCAGTGGCAGCTCCGAACAGAAAAGGCGCAGAGGGACCAAAACCGCCCCACTTTCCAATGCCCTGCCAAAGAATGCCTGCCAGCAAGGAAGCCGGGAAATCCAGAATTCCCAGGATGCCGTTATAGGTTCCATACGCCGTACCACGCAGTTCAATCGGAACGACATCGGCTACCATCGCTTTAGTCGTTCCATAGGTCAATCCGTAATAAAAACCATAGAGGATATACAGTACATAGATATGCCAGGTGGTTTGTGCCAGTCCGAAACCCAGATATACTGCTGCATAGATCATCCAACCGCCGATGATCATCTTTTTTCTTCCCACCCGGTCAGATAAAATTCCAGCCGGCGTGGAAATGAGGGTATACACCAGATTGAACGCGATCAGCATAATCAGTATTCCTAACACACTCGCGCCTCGTTCCTGCGCACGCAGGGTCAAGAAAGCATCGGAGGAATTTCCTATGTCAAATAGAGAAACAATGAACATAAAGATCACAAAATCTTTCCCAAAAGCCTTCAGGCTGATCTTCGGTAGTGCATGGGATGCATCTGTTTTTACATCTTTTGTTCCTATAATCAGAGCAAGCACTGCAAGAACCGCAGGGACCAGGCTAAGCAAAACAATGAACTTGAAAGTATCAGCCGTGAGTATTCCGGAAGAGCGCTGCGTCAGCCAAACGATCAATGCAGCAACCGCCAAGCCCAGCACAGCTCCGAAGGTATCGGCTGCCCGTTGAAAGCCAAAAGCCAGCCCGCGCTGCTTCTCTTCAACAGAATCCGCCACTAACGCATCGCGCGGAGCAGTACGCACACCCTTCCCCACCCGATCTGCCCAGCGAATGGCAGCGATCGTTTCCCAGGCACTGGCAAAATAAAAGAACGGCTTGGCAAGCGCCGAAATGCCATAACCGAGCACAGCCAGCCATTTGCGCGTTTTCAACTTATCCGATAACCATCCCGAAATCATCTTTAACAGGCTGGCAGTAGCTTCTGCCACGCCTTCAATCAACCCGATGATGTTTGTTTTCACCCCGAGAACATTGGAAAGAAACAGGGGAAGAATATTAATGACCATCTCGCTCGAAATATCCATAAAAAAACTGGTCAAGCTGACAGCCCAGATATTGCGCGGTAAGTCTTTAATTTGTGGTTTTCGAACAGAATTCATTGTTTTTCTCCAGAAAGACAACTTTTTTACCTATGTTTCGT
>CAYLUJ010000011.1:0-38730 GCA_964386805.1 uncultured Pelolinea sp.
AGGTCCCGTAATTGATCCTTCCCAAATGCCTTGGTAATGTCTTCGCATTCCTTCTCAGTCCGTTGATCGCACCATAAAATAGCGGGGAGAAGCACCTTGTTATCCTCATCAAGCGCGACAAGACCATGCATTTGACCACTGAAACCAATTGCTGCGACCTGATCGGAAGGGATTTGATATTTGTATATCAAATCCCTTATTGCTTCCACGGTTTGCTTCCACCAATCCTCTGGATTCTGTTCTGCCCATTTGTCAAAGGGGTAATGAACAGGATAATCTCTAGTTGTATCTCCAACGATTACGTCATGGTCATTTATAGCCAGAATTTTGACAGAGGATGTACCTAAATCAATTCCTAGAAAATACATGGATTGGCTCCTCGTTTTCAGGGTTGAAAAATATACTGATTGACTATACCTTCGAGCATTTCCTGGCGACCAGAGTGATTGACAATTTTATCGTGGGTCAGAGCATAGCTTGCCAGAACTTCAAAGTCAGCAGTGCCATCAACGATCTTCTTGCCAATGCCATCCTCATATGAGGCGTACCGCTCATCTATGAAAGATTCCAGAACTCCATCCTTCAAAAGTTTATCAGCAATGAGCAGTCCCTTTGCAAACGTATCCATGCCAACGATGTACGCAATGAATAAGTCTGAGGGTTCAAATGAGCCGCGCCTGACTTTTGCGTCAAAGTTCAAACCACCTGGTGCAATACCGCCCTGTTTGAGGACTTCGTACATGCACAGTGTCGTATCATAAATATTGGTCGGAAACTGGTCAGTATCCCAACCCAGCAGCATATCACCTTGGTTCGCATCGACACTACCAAGCACGCCGTTAATCCTGCTAATATTGAGCTCATGCTGGAAAGTGTGCCCTGCCAAGGTAGCATGGTTCGCTTCGATATTCAATTTGAAATCATTAATAAGATCATAAGTTCTCAAAAAGCCGATCACGGTCGTCGCGTCAAAGTCATATTGATGTTTGGTAGGTTCCTTGGGCTTCGGTTCGATTAATAATTGACCGTTAAAACCTATCTTGGTGGCATAGTTTTTTGCCATTCGCAGGAACCGAGCGTAATTATCGAGCTCAAATTCCGTGTTTGTATTGAGCAAAGTCTCATAACCCTCGCGACCTCCCCAGAAGACATAGTTTTCGCCTCCAAAGCGTTTTGTGATTTCCATCGCCTTTTTGACCTGAGCGACTGTAAAAGCAAACACATCTGCATTGGGAGAAGTTGCAGCACCGTGCATGAACCTGGGATGGTCAAATGCATTGGTTGTTCCCCACAGACACTTGATCCCAGTTTCCTTCATCTTGACCTCAATAACATCGACGATCTTATCAAGGTTCTCAATTTTTTCCTGTAAGTTATTACCTTCTGGCGCAATATCAATATCATGGAAACAAAAATATTCGATTCCTAGTTTTGTCATCAATTCAAAAGCGGCATCGGCGCGCGCCCTGCAGAGATCCATCCCTTCCAGTTCGTTATAGGGGCGCTCCATGGTTGCCTTGCCGAATTGATCAATACCTTCACCTGTCATGGTGTGCCAATAACTCATGGCAAATCGCAGATGATCTTTCATTGGTTTTCCCGATACCAGTTTATTGGCATCGTAGTACTTGAAAGCCAATGGATTCTTTGAATCCGATCCTTCATACTTTATTTGTCCAATTTCAGAAAAATACTCCTTCAATTCATCCTCGCTTGTTAGGTATAATTTTGAAAAGCTGCCGGTACAGAAAAGAGTACCAACAGCTTTTCACTTTAATTCGGTTAGTTTTCGCTCAGTTTTTGTTGATACTTTTCGTTGGCGATCTGAGCATTCTGTTTATCAGCTTTGCGACGTTCCAACATGCCCTGGTTTGCTGAAACAGCCAGAAGCACAAAGAGCATTAGCCCTGTTGTAATGTCGCGAACAGTAGCCGATAAACCTAAAGCCACAAATCCGTTTGTGATCATTTTCATCGTAAAGGAGCCAACGACCACACCAAAGGTGGTATTACAAAATTTCGAGAGGAAACCAGCCAGGAAAACCCCCATAAAGGCATCCATCATGATCGTCATGGAGCCCAATGCTCCAACATTCCGTACTTCTCCTGCCGACGAACCATATAAAATTGCTGCTACGCCAAGAATTGATCCGCTTATAACAAAACAGACAAACTTGATCTTATCTGAATCAAGTCCCACCTTGTTGGCAATTTCTTGATTGTTTCCCAGGGCTCGTATATTATGACCAAAGGCAGTATTGTTGAAGATGACATAGAATGCTGCAATCACAAAAAGGAAAATAATATAGTCATAAGGAGGTACCGCCAAGTAAGTCAGCTTTCCCGGAATAGTTACTCCACCTTCAAAAAATAACCTTGGTAGAGATTCAAATATTAACACCAAACCAATAGTGAGAACGATCGAAGGAATTCGCATTTTGATGTAAAGAAATCCTGTGATAACGGAAAGGATCAGAGCAACAAGGATTGTAAAGAATATTAACCCTACAATTCCGCTATCGGTGGTTTTCATCAGGTTTCCGCCAATGATCGTTGAGCATAAAACGACTGCCCCTGCAGAAAAATTCATGTTACCAACTGCAAAAGTCAGCATCAATCCCATACAAATGATAGCGGGGGTGATTGACTGCTTCAGGGTTGTCAGGAGTATCCTGCTATTCGCAAAACGACCTCCGGTCAACAATGCGAAAATAATGAAAATCGCGACCGGCAACGACAATGTTTTTAGTGTACCTAAGAGAAATTTTTTAACGGATTGACTTTTCATGTGAATTCCTTCAAAAGTCCTATATAAAAAAAGTTACCTTAATCAAACAGGTCCGCATGTCTGGTTTGGATATCCGCAATAGAATAAGCTTCTGCCAGATTCTGGTAGTATTCAAAATTTGCGTCTGGGTTGAACTTATGGATCATCTGGGCAACTTCTTCAACGGTGTAAACCGGAATTTCTCCATCCACATATTTGAGATAGACTTCATAATTTTCGGAGCTGCTCAATTCAAGGAAAGGACGATAGAAGGTGACGGTTGTGTCAGGAATGATCCGAGTCCCATCGGCTAGATAGTTATACAGAACAGCAAAACCAACCATGGTAGTACCATATTGACCACCAGCAATCCATGCCAGGTCACCGCTTTCGAAATATTCACCGGTGCTCTCCTGAATGTCAATGGTTGCGTATTTTACTTTACCAGAAAGACCTTCCGTACGCATGACCTGATAAACACCTTCAGAACCACCTGTAGCAAAGAACCCATCCATTTCAGGGAAGGAAGCCGCAAACGAAGTTAGTGCGTCTGACCACAGCCCCATGCTGTAATCGTCAGCCAGTAGAGTTGCATCGCTCTTTGAGTTGATGAAGTCGATAGCCGCCTGGGCACGGTCATCATGTGTTTTAGAGATACCTTTGGTAAGGCCGCCAATACCAAAATTCCTGGCTCCCGCATTATAAAGAGCTTCTAGTGCCCGGTATCCAACTTCATAATCATTTTCGCATATGGCGCCAAGATAGTTAGTGAAGGCTGCCATCTCTTGAGCAACTTCTGCGGTGGTTGGTTCAGACTGGATCATAACTACCGGCACATCTCCGGCTTTCTGAGCTGCATCTAAAACTGCTGGGGTAACACCAACCATGATGATTCCGTCAATACCAGCTTGCAATGTGCTCTCGATAACGGTAACTGTGTCAGCGGAGTATCCGGTCTCTAAGAAAACAAATTCAACATTGAAATCATTTGCCAGATATTCCATCGCACTTTTCATTTGACTGCCGAGTTTATCGGTAAATGTTGAGTAAACAAGGGCAATTTTATATTTAGGAAGATCCGGTGGGATGATGCTCTCGGTTACTGATTCAGCTGGTGCTTCTGCTTCTGCAGCCGGCGCTTCATTCTCTGCCGCAGGTTGATTGCTGCATGCTACAACACTAATAACAATGGCCAGCGTTAAAAGAATCGTGACGACTTTTTTCATTTCTTTACCTCTTTTTTTTTATCTTTTTTTCGACCAATTCATTAAGTAGACAAAACAATGGTATCTTCTGAGAGTTCCCTCCTTCTATCTTTATATTTTCTTTAAGATATTAACTTTCCTTTACTGCGGTCATAAGATAAACCAACAATAATCAGAAAAAGTATGCCTTTAATCCCATTTACAACATTCACATCCAGCCCCCAGATAATGAGGCCGTTGGTAAGTAGTGTGATTGTTATGGCGCCGATGATAACCGAGATCATTTTGGAAGCATCTCCACCAGTCATGGGGAATCCGCCCAAAACGATGGCTATCATGGCATTGAATTCCATCCCACTGCCAGATTGGGAAGTGATTTGACTTGTCCTCAACATCATGAATATGGCTGCAATTCCTACACATACACCCAGAAAAATATAGGCTAGAAATTTGGTTTGATTGGTTCTTATTCCAGCTTGAGAAGAGGTGAAAATATTCCCACCAATCGATTTTTCATACTTCCCTATCCTTGTATATTCAAAAAGGTATGTTCCAATTGCGATGGTAATGATAAGAACGATAGCTTTAACTGTCGCATTGTTGATGAATTGAAACTGGCTGTAAGGCAAAACAATTTCGGAGTTGGCAACCACCGTAGCCAAAATGCCCATGCATATGGTTCGCACACATAATGAGGTGATGAAAACAGGAACCTTGAAAAGGATACTCGCACTTCCAACAATTGAACTGCAAACAACCGCTGTCAGAACCACAGCAAGAAAGCAACCCCAAAGCGGTAATCCGGTTTTCGTGATAAATGTAGCTCCAACTAGCTGAGCCACACCAGCAGCCGCGCCTAGTGAAAAATCCATTCCACCATGTGCATACACAAAAGCAGCCCCCACGCAAATAATGATTAACGAAACACATTGATTAATGAGATTTTCAATATTAGAAGGATGAATGATCTGCCCTTTGGTAATTAGCACAAAAAATAAAAATATAAAAAACAATCCCGCAAATGGCAAAACGGCGTTAACTATGCTCTTGACCTTGGCTTTTTGATTAAGTTTCGTCTGGATTGCCATTTCATTTTCTGAGAGTCTTTCGTTTACATTTTCCATTTTTCTTCACCGCCTAGATCATATATTGAATAATGTCTTTTTCTTCAATACCCCTGCTGCGGAAAATCTCTTTCGAGATCTCACCATTCTTAAAGATCAACATCCTGTCGCTCATTCCGATCAATTCAAGAAGTTCTTCTGAGATCATGATGATCGCCTTTCCAGAATTCTTGAGATCATCGATTAATTTATACATATCAGCTTTGACACCCACATCAATTCCTCGAGTTGGACAATCCAGGATTAAAATATCGCAGTCTTTAGAAATCCATTTTGAAAAGACTACTTTCTGTTGGTTGCCGCCAGAGAGCTCTTTGACTAGCTGTTTCCCATTCCGGCACTTGATTCGCATTGTATTAATGCTTTCTTTTGCCAGCTTTTTTTCGGACGAAGGAAGAATAAAACCCAATCTCTTGGATAAATTACCAAGCGATGGCAATGTGACATTGCTGTTGATCGAAGCATCTATTATGAGCCCCTCCTTACTTCTATCTTTAGAAACGTAACCCACGCTACTTTTCACTGCAACATGTGTGTCGTGGATCTGAATCTTTTTCTCTGTCAATTCCACTGATCCGGTGATTGGTTTGTCAATTCCGAATAAAACTCTTCCCAATTCGTGCATTCCACTGTTTGAAAGACCGCCAAATCCCAGAATCTCTCCGCGATGTAATTCCAGGTCAATATTCTCAAAGTACGGATGTATGGTTACTTGGCGAGCTCGAAGGACCACATCATCAGTGAGTCTCCCGTTGTAGTCACTCCGATAATAATTTTCTTCAAGATTTCTACCGACCATCAGTTTCCTCATTAAGCCGATAGACATCTGTTCTTTTTCAAGTGTTTTAATGATTACGCCATCCCTGAGAACTGTAATCGTATTACAAATTTCCATCAGTTCATCCAGGTCATGGGAGATGAATAAAACCGCTCGATTTTCACGGTGCATTTGTTTGATGAGATTGTAGATGATCGTTCGACCTTTTTGAGCAAGAGCTGTGGTTGTTTCATCAACAATAAGTAGGTCGGGGTGATCCACCATAGCCCTTGCGACCTCCACTATTTTTCTATCCTCGAAGTTGTACTGATCGATCATCTTTTCAGCTTTGATATCGCCTGCCCCAATCTCATCGAGGACATTCTGTGCATTTCCATTGATCTGCTTCCAATCGAGCAGTCCTAACTTTGTAAACTGGCCTAATCTTCCGCTAAAAATATTTGAGGCGACGGTGATGCCAGGAATGGTACCCATTTCTTGGATAATCATGCTAACGCCACTTTTCTGTGCCCCAACCATATGGTGTGGTCTGAACGCTTTCCCTTTAAGGAACATTTCGCCAGAATCTTCTGGTTGCGCGCCAGCAATGATCGAGGCAAGAGTTGATTTTCCTGATCCATTCTCTCCGATCAGACCTCTGATTTCCCCTCTTCTTACTTCCAGATTCACATTGACAAGTGCCCGCGTAGGACCAAACGCTTTACAGATATTTTTTACCTGAAGAAGAATTTCACCATTGCTCATACAGGAACCCTTTTGTGGAATTTTTTACTGAATCAGAAGACGACAACCGCTTTTTTATCGGGTCGCTTGAATCTATGACAATTTTTTGTTTATTGATCTTAATAAAATGCGAATTTGTATCTGAAATATTCTTGATACAGGCGATAGTAGGTTGGAGCGTTAGGTTATCAGTCAATAGTTTTTCAATCATTTTCAAATAGCTCATTTTTTTCATTCAAACTGCGATGGATACCAAAAGAAACTATGTGGATAGAAACAGATGACTGTAAATGTGCTAATAGGCTTTTGTATACTTTTGCAACATAGTATATATTTTTTTGTCCAGTATGTCAATAGGTAATTCTTGTGAATTTAAAAGTCACAACAAGAAAATGTTGTGTAAAAAGGAATTGAACATCTGACATAGTACAAACGCTAAGTAAGTTTCCACAGGAACTAACGAATTTAAAAAGCCACGAGAAACAATTCAACTGGATTTTTCACAAGGCAATTTTCAAATGAGTGAATGTCTGGTTAAACTCACTGTATAAGCCAGATATCGGTGTAAAAACGTCCTTTACACCCTATAATTCGGATTTTTTCGAAGATAAAAAGAAAAAATGGGGCAAAGAAGATATTGAAAGAGGAAAAAGAGATGGATCAAAATGAAGTCATAATCAATAGATAGATCAGGTAAGTCATAGGAATGATTGATTGGTGAAATATGTAAAATTATATATAATAATTTTACATATCTGATCTTAGAAATGGTTGGGGAGTTTTTCTGACAATTACAGTATAATTACACGAAATTACTTTATGTATATTCTACATATGATTATTGGATAATATAGTTGCTTTAGTATACTTAATAATTCGAAATTATTTAAAGGAGCTGTCTTTGCTTTTACGTGCAGACCAAACTATTGCCCGACGTTACAACCGGGCTCAAATACTTAACCGTTTGCGAATACAAGGTTCAGCCTCACGCGCTGATTTGGCAAGGCAGACCGGCCTTACGCGAAGCACAATCTCGCGTATCATTGATGAACTGACCGAAGAAAAACTGGTGCACGAAATTGCAGAAAACCAAAATCTAAAAGGTCGCCCTGGAACTTTATTGACATTGAACCCACTTGGCGGATCTGCCATTGGTATTGAGATTGGTGTACATTTTATTTCAATTATGCTGACTGATTTCATCTCTACGCCCATATGGCATGAACGAAAAGAGATTAGCGGCTCAACCGATCCCGAAACATACATCACTCAAACAGAAGATCTGATCAATAAAGCGATTGCTATTGCAGATCAAAACCACCTGCCCGTTAAGGGGATTGGCGTGGCGGTATGGGGTATGATCAATCAACTGACTCACAAGATACATTTTGCGCCTAATTTACATTGGCATGATATATCCATCGAAGAGAGGTGGAATAAACTCTTTAATATCCCTGTCATTGTTGAAAACGACGCAAATGCCGCTGCTCTGGGTGAATATTATTTTGGAAATGGGAAAGGGATTGAAGACTTCATTTACTTGAGCATGGATATTGGTGTGGGAGCGGGTATTATCTCAAAAGGTTATCTATTTCGAGGGGCATCTGGTTATGCCGGTGAAATAGGTCATATAACAGTTGATCCACAGGGAGAGCCTTGTAACTGCGGAAAGAGAGGCTGTTTAGAGACGAAAATTGGTCGGCATGTGATTATCGACCGGTATAAGAATCTCGCTCATATAAACGATATTAACCTCGAAAATATCATTCAGCGCGGTCAGGCTGGAGATCCGATTGCCAAAAAGGTTTTCGAAGAAGCCGGTGAAGCTATTGGGTATGGTATTAGCTATGCGGTAAATTTGTTAAATCCAAGTACCATTATCTTCGGCTGGTCCTTAGGTCAGGCATTTTCATTGATCCTCCCCGGTGTTCGCCGTGCATTAAGTGAAAGGTGCTTGCCTGATCTTTTAGAAGATTTAGTATTAATTTCATCCATGAAAGGTTCTGATGATGCACTTTTTGGATGCATCGCATTGGTCTTAGATGAAATCATTCGTGAAATTATTTAATTCTTTTTATTCAATTATTATGAGTTTGGTTAGATTCCCATATGTATCTTTATCGAGTAATTTTCAGAAGGGATCACACAGCTACATAAAGTTGTGCATCAATATTAGATAAAATGAGTGATTTTCAAGGTTTTTCTACAAATATCATTTCGAACGCTTCTCTACGACTGGAGTACTTGATCAGCGCAGGGCCTCGCATTGTGCGTCTGTTTGCTTTCGGAAAAGAGAACCTGTTTGCTGAGATTTCCGAAAAGATAAACACCATTTATGGAGATTTTTTCTTCCGTGGAGGGCATCGTCTCTGGCATTCGCCCGAAGCCACCCCACGTACTTATATCCCCGACAACAGTGGAGTAACCGTTGAAAATATTCCTGGCGGCGCAATTTTACATGGTTCCCGCGAAGAAGGAACAGGAATAGCTAAAACTATTGAATTTCAGGTGTCGCCAGATCAACCACAGGTTATACTGACCCACACACTCACCAATTACAGTCTTTGGCCAGTAAAATTAGCACCCTGGACTGTTACTATGTTCAAACTTGGTGGCACAATCATAGTTCCCCTTCAAACGGGAAACAGAGACACAGAAGGGCTTTTACATAACCGGATCATAGCAATTTGGCCATATACTCATATCTCAGACCCTCGCCTTACCTTGCAAGATGATTGCATCACGATCCATGCTCTTTCTGCGCCAGATCCAATCAAAATTGGCAGTTATTGCACGGCTGGCTGGATCGCTTATTGGATAGACGGTGTGCTTTTTAAGAAATCCTTCGATACTATTTCTGAAGCCCTTTATCCTGATGGCGGATGTAATACGGAGGCGTATTGCGGTAAAAATTTCGCCGAATTAGAGGCTTTAGGACCGACAATTAGCTTAAAAGAAGGAGAGTCAACCATATTCTCTGAAAGGTGGGAATTATTTCCCGATCTCGATGTGCCATTCCTGAGTGCTGAGATAAAAGACACACTCAGCGCAACAACAAAAAACAGAATCGGATAACTGTAACAATTTTTCGTTTGTTCATTTACTAAAAGTAAATCTGATCTTCTCATATTGAATCTACAGAAAAATTCGCCTACTAGCCAAACCTGGTTACCACCTCCAAAATGCTGATAAGGATGAATTATTCTCTTTTTATTTGTATTATAAGAATATACTTCTTTTTCCATTTCGATAAGGAGGAAGACCATGAGTGTGGCAAAAGTAACCGAGATCAAAGTGTCGTCATCCAAAAGTTTCGACGATGCCATCAAAGAAGGCATCCAGCGCTGCAACCGTACGCTCCAGAACGTGAAATCTGCCTGGATCAAGGACTTCGAGGTGATCGTGGATGAGAAAGGGAATATCGCTGAATACCGGGTGTTAATGAAGGTGTCGTTCATTCTCAAAGAATAGAAATTTCCATCCCCTTAATAATTCTATCTTGGGGAGGAACAACCTACTTCTCGAACTCCACTTCCCACTCCGCTCCGTAGCCAATCTGGAAATGCTCGCTGAAGTTGCCCTGGTTCACTGCCAGCCCGATGCGCATCAGCTCGTTGTTGTAGATGATCATCTCACCCTTTTGTGCATAACCAAAGGATGGCTGGAACAGTACCCGCTCCGCAAACACCACTTCCCCCGCATGCCGGATGGTCACTTGCAGCCGGTCTCCGTATCCAAAACCCGCCTGCCTAAAGAACTCTAGCGGGATGTTGGTCCACAGGTTGCCGAAGTTGGGGTCATTGATCTCGAAGATGCCGCGCACCCTGCCCTTCTCGAGCTGCGGTTCGAGGATAACGAACGAGACGATCTCCTCCACCGGGTACTCGGGGCCCACCTGCTCATAGGTGATAGTGCCGCTGGCCAGGCGGGCAGCGCAGTAGCCGAACAGGTCGCGCCCATGGAATACACTGGTTTCTTCGGTGCCCTTGCCCTTCAGGCGGTTGACGCTCTCATCGATCTCGCGCACAGCAGTGATGCCCACAAGCTGTTTGAGGTGGGTCAGCGAGCCATTATCGGGGCTGACCACCACATACCCATCCGCAGTGAGAGCCACGCAGGCACGTCGGTGGGTGCCTACCCCTGGGTCCACCACCGAGACGAACATGGTTCCCTTGGGCCAGAAACGCATGGACTGATACAGGCGGTACGAGGCGCTCCACACATCGAACTTAGGGATCTCATGCGTGCCATCCATGATCTCCAGTTCGCGGTCAACGCTCTTGACAACCCCATACATGGCACATACCGCGCCTTCTTTATAGGTAAAATCGGTTTGAAAAACCAGAATGGGTTTCATGGCTGGGCTGTTTCTCCTAGATGAACGGGTTATAGAAGCGGCTGTGGTTGATGAAGGCGGATACGCACAATGAACCGGCGAAAATGAGCGCAGACACCAGGATGGCAAGGAAATCCTGTTTGTTCAATCTCTTGAAGGTATACCAGGTGCGTTTTTTATCCTTGCCGAAACCGCGCAGATCCATGGCGTTGCTGATGAGTTCGATGCGGTCGAGCGTGGAAAAGATGAGCGGGATGATGATGAGCAGGGCGTTCTTGAAACGGTCGCCGAACTTGGCCTTGCGTGATAGATCCAAACCGCGCGCCTGCTGCGCCAGGCTGATATCATGGTAATCGCGCTGGATATCGGGAAAGTAGCGCAAGGTGAGCGCCACCGCATAAGCAGCTTTGTAATGCACGCCTACCCCGTTGATCGAAGAAGCGAACTCGCTGGGATTGGTGGTGAGCAGGAAGATCATGCCGAACGGAATAACGGAAGCATATTTGAAGAACTTGGTGGTCTGGTACAGGAGCTGTTCCCGGGTCAGGTAGACCTTGCCGATCACGTGCACGATCTCATGGCGTGTGCCGTACACCTCCACCCCATACTCGGGGGCAAAGAAAAAGGTGATGATGGCGTTGGTGATGACGAAAACCAGGACGTAGATGACCATGGTGCGAATCTGTGAAAATTGGATCTTCGAGATCCATAGAACGACAAAAGAAAAGAACATCACCAGCAGGACCACGCGGATATCATAGGAATACATGACCGCGAAGGTGAGCAGCAAAAAACACAACAGTTTGCTCAGCCCCGAAAGCCGGTGAATGGACGTATCTACCGAATTGTATGAAAACAGTTTCATCTTAATGCTCATCGGTTTTTCAATTTCCTTTCATAGTCTATGAATCCCTGCACGAAGGCTGTACCATCAGGGATACCGGTTATGTGCGCCAGGTTAAAAAGCGAGGTTTCTTTGAGGTTGGCTTCTTCGATCACCTGCGCATCGGTCAGCACCACCGAAGCAGTAGTATCGGTGATCAATTTTCCACCTGCCAACACAATAGCGCGCGGGGTATATTCCAGCATCAGGTGCATATCGTGGGTGATAAGGATGATGGTGACGCCCATTTTGTTGATTTCAACCAGGAACTCCATGATATCGGTGTAATGACGGTAATCCTGCCCGGCGGTGGGTTCATCCAGAATGAGGATTTTAGGATCGAGCACCAGGATAGATGCAATGGTGACGCGTTTCTTCTGCCCATAACTGAGGGCGGAAATAGGCCATTCGATGAAAGGTGCCAGCCCGCAGATCGTGAGCACTTTTTCAACGCGCGTCTTGATCTCTTCTTCGGGAATGTTGCGCAGGCGCAAACCAAGCGCCACCTCATCGTAGATCATGGCTTTGGAGATCATCTGGTTGGGGTTCTGCATCACCAGACCGATGATCTCGGCGCGCTCCTTGATGGTTTTTTCACGGATATCCTCACCACAGTAGCGAATGAGGCCTTGATCTTCTTTTTCAAATCCGCACAGCAGTTTGGAAAGAGTGGATTTACCGGCGCCGTTCTTGCCGACCAGTGAGACCATCTCACCTCGGCAGATATCAAAACAGATATCCTGCAGCACGGGGCGAACGCCATCATACGAAAAAGAAACGTGTTCCATTTTTATAATAGAAGGATTGGTATTGGGATGTGGCTCGGGTCGAATGGCTTTATACCAGCTGCGCACAGCAGCGCTGGCAGAATTGGTCTTCAGGGTATCAATATACCCAGGCTGCATATCACAGGTTATTTTGGCACCAGCGTATTTGAGAGCCGTGATATAGAGCGGCTCGCGGATGCCGGTTTTGCGCAGCAGATCGGAGCAAACCAGGTTATGCGCATCCATATCGGCAATGATGTGCCCATCATCCAGCACAATGACACGCGTGATGTTGCGGTGCAGCACATCTTCCAGGCGGTGTTCGATGATGATCACAGTCTTCTGAGTGGAATTGCAGTGGATATCGTCGATGATCTCGATAGCCTTTTTACCGGTAGCCGGGTCAAGGTTGGCCAGCGGTTCGTCAAAGAGCAGAATATCCACATCGTCGATCATGACCCCTGCCAGCGAGGTGCGCTGTTTCTGCCCGCCGGATAGTTCAAAGGGCGAGGAATTCAACAGCGTATCCATGCCAACCATCTGCGCCACTTTTTGAACACGCTCATGCATCACAGTTTGTTTGACGCAATCATTTTCCAATGCAAAGGCAATATCTTCGCCGGCGGTCAAACCAACAAACTGCCCATCCGAATCCTGCAGCACAGTGCCTACCATTTTGGATAGTTCAAAGATGTTCAGGTTGCGAGTGTCCTGCCCCTTGACGGTCAAACTGCCGGTGATCTCTCCTTTATAGGAAAAGGGGATCAATCCATTGATGCAATGCCCGAGCGTACTCTTGCCGCTGCCGCTGGGTCCAACGATCAGGATCTTCTCACCCGGGTAGATCTTCAGATTGATATCATACAGGGTAGGTTCGGCCTGGCTGAAATATTGAAACGTAAAATGATCGAATTCAATGATAGCTTGTTTTTCCATAAATTCATATTCTCATTGAAATAATATAGCAGGCACCTGTTTCGTCCAATAATTGAAAAATAAAAGCGAATAATAATATTTGCGCCGACCAACGGTACCGGTATCTGCTCATGGAATAGTATAACAATGATTTGCCAGCATGAGGTCACCCGCTTTCCACTCACTCTGCATATTTTAACATTCAAAAATGGCTGCCCCTTGCGGAAACAGCCATTTTCTAATTTATTCTCTTGATCCGGTTTTTATCCTCAGATCAAATTTTGGTTGGAGCTTATTTCTTTTTCAGGCTGCCCTTCTTGGTGCGGGTGGCGGCATACGCAACCAGCAACAAGGTGCCGATAACGCCTGCGCTGACGATGTTCATGCCGGCAGCGGTAAGACCCTGAGTAAAGACCAGGTTAACAGGTTCTTGATAGATGAGGATATCCAGCACTGGGGCGACCACAACCCAGGCGATCAAGTTTCCAATGATCTGAATAATGTTGAAGGTGAGGATATCTTTGCCCTTGAATTCGCCTTCTTCCACCTTGGTGCGGTTGAATGCGAAACCGAAAATAAAGCCAGATACGCCGGAAGCGATCACCCAACTCCACCAGGGAGAACCGTACTGCACGGCATCACTGAGGGCATGACCGATGAATGAAATGAGAGCACCGGCAATGGGGCCAAACAAAGTGGCGAGGAAAGAGCTTAATCCATAAGCGGTTTGGAAACTGGTCTCAGGAATGGGCGATGGGACCTTGACATACATGAATAACAGCATAAAGATTGCGGCACCGAGCCCGATAGCAACGATTGTTTTGGTACTGATCTTGAACATTTTATTTCTCCTATCTTGAATAAATCATTTGACCATTGAGATGTAAATACATCTTTTTCAACGACGGGGGCAAGTTTTAAATAATGAATAATGAACTTTCACCGCTTCCGTCATTTTGGCTGGATCAGCCACTTTAAATATGGATCAATTGGATTAATTCGATATTTCCTCCTTTGAATGATGATTGACATCGGTGTAATCCCATTTCAAACCAGAATTGCCTCAAAGGGAATGGATGCCATTTTTTATAACACCAGTCCCCTGATCAAGATACCTGGAATTTCTAAAAAGAATGAATACACCGCTTATGCACATTCTACTAAAAGTCAAATCGGGAATCAATACAGAATCACCAAAAGGTACGTTTGAAAAGAACAATCATCTGCATGAGCACCAGGATGTGAAAGGGTATGCCATGTATATTTTCGAGCATGAATACACCGCAACGACTTTCTTCTGCATTCGTTCTAAATAATTTTTTTCACAGGCAGAAAACATAGATGGTACACCTGCACAGTTGTGTACCTTGGGATCGTGTATGATACTGGAGTAAGAAATAAAAACAAGATGTGCATTATCTTCAGCACCATGCGAGGATGTATCTTGTCGAAAATAAAGTTTTTTACAATTCGGGATCTATTAATTTCCACATTTTATGGGAGGATCGTATGCTGTTCTTTGAAAACGAAAAATATCGGGCTCAAATGGTAGACCTCCGCCATTTGGATGATGTGAGGGATGCAATTGAGTCACTTCACCAACAAAGATTATTTGATGATGATTTCTACAAAGAACGGGTACAGGACTTTCAGGTTCTATCCCACGATGTCCTTCCCAATGCACAGTCGCTAATCATGGTGGCATACAAAGATGCGCCAGTTAGTTTTTCCTTTTCCCACGGTGGTAAGACCATCGAGCTGCTCGTCCCCCCTACCTATCTCTACGCACAACAAAAAATCCAGGAAATGCTCCAGTTCTTCACCGGATTACTAGAATCGAAAGGGCATCATATCGCACAAGCTTTTCTACTTAGAAAATTGTTGGCGGTCTGCAGTGGGTTGGCAGAATATGGGAAAAACAACATCACCTATATTAGAGGTTTTGGCAGTTATCACCGCCTGGCATCTTTTTACTCCGACATGGTTTGCGAGCAGGATGAGTGGCGCGAACCAGTAATGATGGAACGTTGTAATACCTGCAAAGCCTGTACACTGAATTGCCCAAGCGGGGCAATCAACCCAGAGCGGTTTCTGCTCCATGCAGAACGCTGCATGACCTATTTTGACGAAAAGCCAGCCGATGTTCCATTCCCTGCCTGGGTAAAGAAAGAATGGCATGATTGTCTGGTTGGTTGCATGCGCTGTCAGTCCATCTGCCCGGAAAATCAAGATGTCAAGGATTGGATCGAGGAAGGGGAAGATTTTTCTGAAGAAGAAACGGAATTGCTGATGAGCGGGATAAAAGCGGGGGAGCTGCCACAGTCACTGCGCGAGAAACTGAACAAGTGCGATCTGCTGGATATGCTCGATTGCTTCCCCCGCAACCTGGGAGTGTTCTTTGAATGAAGACCGTTCTGAGAAGAGATCTCCATCCCCTACCCAACATTTCTCATATTCCCCACAATGAGGAATCCATATCAGTTCATTGGCAGATCTTGCCGGGGTTGAGAATGTTGCGTGGATCGAACACTTGCTTGACACCGCGCATCAATTCAATAGTCTTCTCCCCCAATGAATCAGTCAGAAAACTTTTCTTAGCAAAACCAATGCCGTGTTCTCCGGAAACCTGTCCCCCAAGCTCTTTCGCCCTGGCATACAGCTTTTCAAAAGTAGCATCCAGTTTTCGATGCCAGTCCTCATCGGAAAGGTCATCGCGCAGCACATAGATATGCAAATTTCCATCACCGGCATGCCCAAAGCTCATGATACGGATATCAATTTCGCGCTGCAGTTGCCGGGTGAATTCCACCAACTCTGCAATGGTGTTGCGCGGTACCACCACATCACATTCGTCCATTTCTGTGGTGGATGCTTTAATAGCTTCCAGGAATGCCCCACGCGCCGACCAGATCACCTCACGCCGTTCATCGGTATCAGCAATGAACACATCCAATGCCCCGCATTCCAGACATTTTTCGGCAGCGGTGCCGTAGGCAACATCCAATTCCGTTTTGGAATTGCCATCTAGGGTCAGCAGCAGATAGGCAGGAGCGGATTTATCGGGGAATTTCTTGCCCAGATATTCTTCTGCAGCCAGGATCACTTCACGTTCCATAAACTCGATCGAGGTAGGCATAGCTTTCAACATAGCCAGGTGGGGTACTGCGTTGATGGCGGTATTCAAGTCATTGAAAGGAACCAGTAAACTCACCACCCGCGCAGGCAGCGGAATCAAGCGCAGGATAGCTTTGGTAACCACTGCCAGGGTACCTTCCGAACCGATCACCAGATCCTTCAAGCTGTAACCCGAGCTGTTCTTGGCGTTCTTGCCGCTCAACATCATCACCGTACCATCTGCCAGAACCACTTCCAGACCTTTCACATAATCGCGCGTGACACCGTATTTAACCGCGCGCATTCCACCGGCATTGGTACTAATGTTCCCCCCGATGGTGGCACTCTTTTCGCCGGGATCCGCCGGGTAGGATAATCCGTAAGGTTCCACATACTTATAGATATCCATTAAAAGCACACCCGGTTCCACCGTGAGCATCATGGTGGCTTCATCCAATTCCAATATCCTGTTCATTAAACACAGGTTCAATAAAATACCTTCCTGCACTGCAACCGCTCCACCTACCAGCCCGGTTCCCTGACCACGCGGCGTGACAGGAATACAGTTCTCGAAAGCATAGCGCATAATCGCAGATACCTGTTCGGTGGAAACCGGTTCCACCATCACCTCAGGGAAAACGCGGATGCCCGCCAGTTCGTCATGGCTGAAATCTTCACTGATACCATCACGGGTTTTCACATGCTCTCGCTCGCAAATGGAGATTAACGCTGCAACATCGGCTGCATCAATTTTTTTATATGCCATCACATCACCTCGTTTTGAAGGGTTTGCGCTGCACCCAATACAGAACCGGCTTGTCGGGAATCCAATTTAGCTAACAGGGTGGGGATGATCTCATACAGATCACCCACCAGACCAATATGCGCAACTTTAAAGATCTGCGCATCAGGGTCTTTATTAATGGCAATGACAAGATGTGCACCGCCCATGCCTGCTGTGAACTGAACGGAACCGGAAATTCCACAGGTGATCAGTAATTTAGGGCTCACCGTACGCCCACTCAACCCGATCTGGCGGCGCGGGTCCACCCAACCAGCTTCAATGAGGGGACGTGTGGAAGCGATCTGCCCGCCCAACCGTTCAGCCAGAGTGCGGATCATTTGCAGGTCTTGTTCTTTTTTGAGCCCGCGCCCTGCTGCTATGATCACTTCGGCATTCTCAATATTTTCGACCACCTGTTTGGGTTGGGTGGAAAGAACACGCACACCTGATTTCAATTTTTCCGAAGTAATGTGCATCCATTGGATCTCACCGGTTGGCTGTGATAAACGTTGTGGTGCAGAAAAGATCTTATAGCGTACCGTCGCAAATTGGGGACGATGGTTTTTGGTACGGATATGCGCCATAATATTGCCGCCAAAGGCTGGGCGGATCTGGTCGAGATCGGTATTGGGCTGCATATCCAACTTGGTGCAGTCGGCAGTCAACCCTGTACGAAAGCGGGCTGCCACACGTGGAGCCAGTGAACGTCCCACGGTTGTACCACCCACCAGAACGGTGGAGGGTTTTATACTCGAAATGAAATCTTCCAGAGCCGCCGCGTAGGGCTCTGCACGAAAATCTTTCAACTCCGGTTGATCATATACAAATACCCGATCAACGCCATAGTATCGCAGTTCTTCGGCTTTTTCCATGATGTGACTGCCAATGAAAACCGCATACACTGGATGGGTAATCTTGGTTGCCAATTCGCGTGCTTTGCCGATCAATTCAAAGGTGACCGGATGAATATTTCCATATGTATGTTCCACATACACTGCGATCCCACGCCAAGCGCTTTTATCGATTTCAATCAGCGGTTGTTCGACAAGTTCAAATACTCCGGCAGGACCGTTCTTGACACACAGTTTGCACATCTTGCATGCAGCACTGATATTTAAGGCTCCATTTTCCAACTGAATTGCGCCAAATGGACATAATTTAACCAGATCGGCTGGATTTTGGATTTTTTCTTGGTGAATGATAATAATCGCCATGCTGACCTCTTATACAAATTTCCGTTCCGCGAGAACATGATATAGTTTTTCGGTTAGGTCTTGTGAACTGCCTTTCCAGATCTCGCTGGTGGTATCCGTTTCGGGAGGAAAAATGCGCATCACCTGGGTGGGTGATCCGGTCAACCCATAATGCGTTACATCGTGATCAGAGAGATCCTGTACAGTGTAAAACTGCACTTTTTGGTCAGCAATCAGCTTTTTGCGTTTGAAGGAAGGGAAACGCGGCTGGTAAATGCCTTTTTCCACCGTGATCAGTGCCGGAAATTGGATTTCCGCGCGCTGAAGCATGGTTGGCAGATCGGTTGCGACAAGCATACTGCCAGCTTTGATCTCCTCGATCTTTAGTACATTGGTGATGTGGGGAATGTGTAAAAATTCCGCGATCTCTGCGCCCACCTGAGCTGTGTCGCCATCGGTAGTTTGCTTTCCGCAAACGATCAGGTCGGGCAACCCCATTTTTTCAATGCACTGTGAGATGGCATGAGCCGTTGCTAGGCAATCCGCTCCTGCCAGATGTTTATCGGTCAGGATTGCGCCATTCACTTCTCCCATGAGAAATGCTTCCTGGATGATCTCTTTGACCTGGGGTGGCCCCATGCTGAGAACCGTAATATGCGCATCCATCTTCTGCTTGATCTGCAGAGCAGTTTCGAGTGCATAGAGATCATAGGGGTTCATTTTCGAGTCAATGCCATCGCGGATCAATGAGCCCGTTTTTTCGTCAATCTTCACATCAGAAGTACCGGGAACCTGTTTAATGCACACGATAATGTTCATGCTGCAACCTCAACTATGATCAATCATTAAAAGTTTATAAAAAGCATTCTATTCTGGATGCGAATGATCTATTTCTTGCAATTCACCCAAGCTCTCCACAAGTTTGTAGGTTTGGGAAAGTCCAGCAGGCTCGTAGACAATTTTGGTGATTGTATCCTGTTTTCTTAAAAATGGAGGCTTTTCTCTTCGAAAAACCTCCCAACTGAAATTCTGGTCAACCAACATTGTATGTTTCTTAAGAAAAAAGGCTACGCAATGTTTTAATCCCTTCCGATCCCGATTTTTCAGCTAATCTTGTTAATTCAGGTAGAGAAAGGTTGCTCCTCTGTAGGAGAACCTCAACCAGCATAGGAAGGTTCAATCCGGTTACAACATCGATATTTGGAAATTTCACCATTGACATCGCTGCAACATTACATGGTGAAGCACCAAAAATATCAACTAAAATCAACACCCCATCGCATCCAACACTTAAATTGTCAAGCGATGATTCGAGACGAATGGACAACTCATCAATTGAGTCCTCCTCTGTTAGAGCAAGCGCTTCAACACCCTGCTGTTTTCCCATGATAAGGGTTGCAGCATCCAGTATCCCTGAAGCAAATTGTCCATGCGTTATGAGTAATATATGAATCATGTTTTCTGTAATTCTCTCACTTTTCCAATCTTGGGAATCTTTTGAGCCCTTTTAATAAACCAAATCGCCGTCCACGATGGTGTGGATTATATTCATACGGTCATCGTGAATGATGATATCTGCCGCACAACCTTCTCGGATAAAACCCTGGTCCTTCAAACCCAGGCTTTCAGCTACATTATAGCTTGCAAGGTTCACAGCTTGATCGATGGATAGCCCCAGTAGTTGAACCGCATTATCCACAGCGCGATTAAGCGTGAGAACACTCCCGGCAAGACTCCCAGATTTCAATCGAGCGACATTATCCTTTACAATTATGTGGCGATCTCCAGGACGAATGAATTCTCCATCTCCCAATCCGGCTGCTTGAATTGAATCGGTAATCAAAACCACTTTGTGAATCCCTTTCGCATTTAATAACGCTTTCGCTGCACCTGTATGTACATGGAACCCATCTAAAGTGATTTCTGCATAGATATCTTCACAAACCATCACTGCACCAACAACGCCCGGTTCGTAATGCTCTAGCTGTGACATAGCATTAAATGTATGTGTTGAACGGGTTAATCCATGTTCCACAGCCCGTACCACTTCAGCGTATGTCGCATTGGAATGACCAACGGAACAAATGATACTGTTTTTAATAAGGGTATCAATCAGTTTTAAGCCACCTTCAATTTCCGGTGCAAGGGTCATCACTCGTACCGCATCTTGAAAGTAGCGAATATACTCATCCACTTCAGATACATTCGCCGGATTCTTCTCATCATACGGCTGGGCACCCTTCTTTTCCTTGTTTATATAAGGGCCTTCTATATGAAGCCCAAGAATCTTTGCTCCTGGGCTTTTTCTCTTGGAAACTCGTGAAAGAACCTGGCAAGCCGAGATGAACTCTTCTTTTAGTCCCGCCGATAAGGTAGGGAGGACCGCTGTCACACCATTGGTTGCATACCAACTCAACAAACGGTCGATCTCGCTATCGGTAGCCGTTAAAAAATCAAAACCAACTCCCCCATGAGTATGAGAATCTATTAAACCCGGGCTTATCAATGCATCCCCAGCATCCAATGTTTCTGGATAATTTTGCACTTCATCATCCGTTACACTCCCCACAAACGCGATTCTTCCGGCTCGGATTCCAACAGCAGCATTTAACCGTATGCCGAAATTGGTAATAAGATTTCCATTTGTGATGAGTAAACCGGTTTTTTTTTCCATGTTAATACCTCAGGTCAGGGATGCGTTCACCGTATTTCTCAACAAATTTTTTGTTATATTCGAGTCCTTCAGGTGTATTTCGACTAATACGTACTGGCGCTTGTTCGTTCATTAAAGAAAGCAGCTCTACTGCTGTACAATAAATTGCATGCAAGAGGGTAACATTAGCAACTGTCGAAAGGGGGCCTGTCTTAATATTCGAATTCGGGATGCTTACACTTGCATCGCCATAGGGAACATGGGAATCAATTGCCAGGTCGACGATATCAGCTAAAATTTCACCTTGTTCTCTGGCTTTTTTTGCATGTTCAAAGGATGTGATGGCAATAGTGAAAACGCCTTTTTCTTTTGCTTTTTTCGCCACCTCAATAGGTAATGGATTTTTGCCGGAATTTGAAAAAATAAACAAAACTTCTCCTGGGCGACCCTCAAAACTTCTCATAATGGCTGTACCAACCCCCGGGAGCCTTTCAAATCGATCCATATCTAATTCTCTCATCACGGGTTTGGAGTTCGAGAACGCGCCTGCACGCATATATACTTCAAGCGCAGCAAGAACAGAATGACCAGAACCAAACAGATGTACGATCCCACCCGTTGCAGTAGACTCAGCAACTTTTTTTGCGGCTATCTCTATTTTTTCATTTTCTTCATATTCGATTTTGTTGACCAAATTTCGAACATTTTCAAAATATGTTGTGCTTAAACTCATGACTATATCCTTTTAGTAGACCAATTCCGGAATTCTGCTTTTGTATTTTTCAATGACTTTGCGGTTGTGTTCATCCCCGCCCGGGATATTTCTACTCATACGAATTGGCGGCAGGTAGTTCTTTGCAACCAACAAATCAACCACTTCCGCAGTAAGCATATGTACAATTTCAACTCCTGATAAGGTAGAAAGTGGCCCGTAGCGGACAGCATTATCGGGTGTGGCAAGAGAAGAGTCGCCAAACGGAGCATGCGTATCAATGACCAGATCAACAATCTCACATAATCTCTTTCCACTTTTATGGTTACTTTTAACTTTACTAGTATGGTCCATGGAGGTGATGGCAGCGGTAAAGAGACCACGCTGTTTTCCAATCAAGGCAACATCGATCGGCAGTGGATTTGCCCCAGAAGTTGAGACCACCACCAGCACTTCACCTGGTCTTCCATCAAAGCCATGCATTAAGACCTCACCAACTCCGTCAATTCGCTCCAGTTTTCCAAGGTAATTATCAAGGCTGATTGGTTTTGAATTTGTCAGTGTTCCGGCTCGTGTATACACTTCTTTCGTCAATAACATGGAATGGCCGGATCCAAACCAATGAATAATTCCACCATTTATTGTGGATTCTGCAATTTTTCGAGCAAGAATTTTAATCTTTTGAGTTTCTTGTTCTTGAACAGTCTTTATTAAATCGATCGATATTTCGACGAATTTATCCATTGAGTCCATTGTTTGTTCCTTACTAAAGATTTTTAGAATTTCTCGAGTACTTTATTCAAGTTGGTGACAGATTGATCGGGTACGAACTGTACTTCAATGGTGTAACCCAATCGGGCAAGTTCCTTCCATGCTTCCAGCTCTGCTTCGGTGGCTTTTACTTCTTTTGTCAGCACTATTTTGGCATCCGGTTGGCGCACACCACCAACATTCACTTTGCCAATTTTCAAACCAGCTTTAATGAGAACCAACAGGTCGATTGGATTTTTTACCAATACCATCACTGGTGTGTTATCCCATGCATCTTCGGAAATTTTATTTTTTGCTTCTTCCATTGTGAGGATTTCAACTTGCACACCGGGTTTCGCTGCCATTTTCAGCAGATTTCTTTGCAGTGAATTCCCAGCCACCTGATCATTGACCGCCATGATAAGTCTGGTGCCAGTCAAGTTTGTCCATCCGATGGTAATCTGTCCATGAATCAATCTCTCATCAACACGCGTAAATACTACTCTCATTTTTCCTCCAGGTGCCTGTTATAATTGTGGCGGGCTATGGTCAATCACACCAAGCCCGCCATTTTGCATACAATTCTCTAGTTAATTTTACCCAAGGATCTTCAGAGCACCCAGTACACCACCAACAATAAGAATTATTAATAAAACCTGGGTGTTCTTGAGTCCTTTTTTAATGCCGAGGTATACTGCCAATGTTGCAATTAAAGGCAATAGTTTTGGCATGATGCTGTCGAGCATGGTCTGTAAAGTAATTGAAGCATCCTGAATCGTATACACAACTGGTGTTTTAATGTTAAGCCATGTTCCCACCAAACCACCAATACCCATAAGACCAGCAATGGTGGCGCCTTCCAGTAATCTGCTCATGCTGGATTGATCAATTTCTTCAAAGAAGCGTGTTCCAAATTTGAAGCTTACACTGAGCGTATTCCAGCGCACCCAGAAGTGGGCAACGTTGATTACCAGGAAGAATAAAACGGGAGCGATGGGATTGCCCTGTAACGCCAAGGAAGAAGCAACACCACCCATGATAGGAACGAGTGTTCCCTGAACCATGGAATCGCCAATTCCAGCCAGTGGGCCCATCAAACTGCCCTTCACTGCTTGAATCGACTGTTCATCTACTTCTTCCGGGTTCTCAGCGCGTTTGGATTCCAATTCTGCAACAATCGCCACCACCGGCCCAACGATCCATGGATTTGTATTGAAGAAGGATAGGTGACGTTTTAGTGAAGCCGCAAATTCTTTCGAGCCCTTGTAGATTTTTTGAAGGAATGGCATCAGGGTCCATGTAAAACCAAGGGCTTGCATACGGTCGAAACTGAAGGCAGATTGCAGAGCGAAAGACCGCCAGAACATTTGCACTTGATCTTTCTTCGAGACTACACTGTATTGATCGACTTTCCCTTTTGCGCTAGAAGTAAGTGAGCTTAATCCACCTTTTTGGGCTACGTAGAATGCGGCTGCCATGATACCCACAAAAGATACACCCAGCACACCCCAGCCAGCATACGCTGCAATGGCGAAACCAATAAAGAACCAGGGGATAAAGGCGGGCGATGCCAGAGTGCTAAGCAGGATTCCAAAACCGAGAGCAGGAAGGATCTTGCCTGCAACGGTGATCCCGGTGCGAATTGACTCGGGGAGGGCAGAAGAAGCAGCAGCAACAGCATCCTGACCTAAAACTAATGCAATGAAAACGGGTATTGCGGTAGACAAGCCATGTGCAATATTTCCAAGGTGAACCATGGTGGATATACCACGACTATTCCCTTTTTCAGCATATTTTTCGGCCGCATTTACAAAAATCGTTGATACTGTTTTTGCCAACAACTCACACAAAGAACCCAACAAGGCAACAGGGACTGCAATCACAAGCGCTTCTTCAAGTGATAAGCCAGTGGAAATTGCAAAAGCAGTACCAATCACAGCACCAACAGGGATGTTGGGTGGAACAGAACCACCAATCGCAGTGGCGCCCATGAAGATTAACTCCAAAGTACCACCGATGAGCAGCCCGGTTTTCAAATCGCCCATGATCAACCCAGTAAGCGGAGCCATAATAATGGCACGTTCGATGAAGGGCGCACCCATGAATCTTCTTGCGTAATATGCGAATCCCGCTACGAAAGCCAGTAATAAAGCAAGACCAACAGTAATTTCCATATCATTTCTCCATTATTTTTTTATAGTAATAAAATTGTCTGTTTATTCTTTTCCCAGAGCCTCCTTTCTTTAGAGTAGAACTACGTCCACTCCTTTTTTCTTAATTTCCTCCACGATGTCAGCTGGTGCTTTTTTGGTTGTAACAATTGATTTAACCGAATCAATATCGGCAGTTTTATAAGTCGCAATATGACCAATTTTGGTATGATCTGCCGCAACAATAACATTCTCACTAACTGAGTAAAAAACTCTATCGCTCATTAATTCTTGAGGATAATCGCTGGTAAAACCATGTTCCGGGTGAACACCGCTCATCCCTACAATGACTCTATTGAAATGCAGTCCTTTTAAGGTCATCTCTGCAAATTGTCCAATAAAGGTGTATTCTTTATGGCGTAAGCAACCTCCCACCATGATGAGGTTAATGGATTCAATTTGAGCAACTAAATTTGCCAGGGGCAAGGAATTTGTAACAATGGTTAAATTTTCAATACCAATAACGTATTTTGCAACCCAATACGCTGTTGTACCAGCGCCAATATAAATGGTCTCCCCAGGATGGATAAGGGATGCAATATATTTACCAATCATCTGTTTTTCAACCCTTTGCTGGTTGATGCGAGAGAGTAAACTCCTAAAATTTGAGGGCATTAATTCTTCCGAAGTGACTGCTCCTCCATGGGTTCGTTTGATCAATCCCTTGTTTTCCATCTCATTTAGATCACGTCGAACAGTTACAACCGAGATTTTGAACTTTTCAGCAAGATGGTTAACATCCGCTTCCTGATGCATATCCAAATATTCTTGAATCATCATTTGACGACGTTCTTTAAACATTTAGATTTCCTCCTTGCTGTATGCCTGTTGGTTCGGATTCTTGAAAAGATTGAATGAAAGATGTACATTTCTTTATAAGAAAATCGCCGATATTACTTATCCAGGGGCTTTTCAGCGTTTCATAAGTCTGCTCTTGTTCACCGACTGGAAAATAACCCATATAATCATTGGCATAACCGATCACAAAAACAGGATTATGGGGAAAAGATTCTTTAATTGCAAGCGAGATACCCGCAAATGGTTCTCCCGGAATGGTAACCATGAATAAATTACCGAGCTGAATCACTTGAATCTCGGACTTCACGGTTTTTGTTTCTTTTAGAAGACCTGCAAACCGTGCTTGTATGCGTGCTCCTTGAATTTTTGTTTCCGCCTTGCGCAATTCGCCTTGGTGTACAGAAGCCTTTTTTAATACAGAATATTCCTCTTCATAAACCGCAAGCGTTTCCTTCGCTTCCTTTTCAGGGGGAAAATCTCGAATGAGTAGACTAATTGGAAAACAGGCGCTCCCAATACGATCACCATGAATAGCCTGGGTTTTTTGCATTAAAGCTATGATGGCGCCGAATAAGATTAACCCGAATCTTTCCAGTTCTTCAAACCCCTGGGTACGACGCATAAACCGTGTACTTACATCCCCGGCAGCTCCGTTCAGAAACATAAGAATAGCAGTAGGGTAATGAATCTGGAAGAACTTACGTGCTGCACCTGGCAGATCTGCTGAGATTTGCAGGTTGTCTGCACCCATCACTGTTGGATGGCAAGCATAATTAACCAACACAGCTAATGGCTTATCCTCGACATCAATCCGCACCAGTGTTAATTCATCGTCTGTCTTTTTATTCGGATCATTCCGATTCAAGCCGATACCAGTGATCCGTTCAGAACCAATGCTTAAAGTAGCCTGACGAGCTGAAGCTTTCACCCAGCACGCCGCCCCCACAATTTTTTCAATCGTGTTCTGACGCAAGGATTCGTTTATATTCAACATTTCGCGCGGAAATGCATTGGCATATCCATCTGGTCCGGAATGGGTATGTGTACAAGCTACCAGGATAGAGGTTTGTGGAATGCCTAATTCCTGATTTATTCGTGCACGTGTTTGTGTAGTGAAGTCAGCATCTATCGCCACCAAATCTAATCCAACAAGTAATATCTCGTTGGATGAATCACGTAGATAAATAAGCTGGGCATTTAGTGAATCGTGTATGCCTTCGCTTCTCTTCAGGCGAGCTCCGTAGCCCGCCAAGGGTACCCCGATAGGGGGAGTGATATCGATTTGCTTTGCGCCACAAATAATCATGTTGATAAAAATCCAATTCTGGTGAGATTTTACATAAAACGTAAACAAATATCAACTATACGATCATAATCGGTCATTCGTTTGTGTTCTATTCAACATAGGATCAGGGAAGAATCATTTTGTGATGGTTTTCCAATTCCTCCCAAAGTTTTATATTCCCCAACAGGATTTGTTTGGCTATCGTCATTCGCTTAATTTGTATCTTTCACAAACTGGAGCTAGAATTCAATCATGTTTTAAATTCAACCAAAGTACGGGAGAAATTGAAATGAAAAAGACCTTAATGCTTCTTTGTACAATCAGTATTCTGTTCCTGTGTGCATGTGGGGGAAGCAAGAAAATTGAAAATACCCCAACCGCCACATCCACAGCAATTCCAACTGCCACGAAGATCGTTCCAAGTGCTACTCTCACAGCCGCTCCAACGGATACCGTTGTTCCAACGGAAACCGCAATTCCCACCATTACCCCCACCCCTAGACCGTATATCGATAATCCCATCAGCGGCATCAATTTGGGACCCTACCTGTATGATGATCCCAATATGGGAGCAACCGTTTCCGAAGCCGATCTGCGGACGCTCATCGAACGGATCGAGCCATACACATACTGGATCAGAACTTATGGGACAGAAAATGGTTTAGAATATGCCGGAGAGATCGCCCATGATGTCGGATTAAATGCCGCAGTGGGCGCCTGGCTGAGCAGTGATCTGGCCGCCAATGAAAGCCAGATGAATTCACTCATCGAGATGGCACTAAATGGAGATGTGGATCTGGCAATCATCGGAAATGAAACGCTGCTGCGCGGAGACCTCACCGAACGAGAATTGATGATCTATATCAACTGGTTCAAGGAAGCAGTACCCTATGTACCGGTAACCACCACAGATGTATGGTCAGAACTAAAGAAGTATCCTGATCTGATCGAAGCCATGGACGTAGTAGCTGTCAATGTGTATCCTTACTGGGACAATATTTCAATAGATAAAGCAGCCACTGCCATTGAAAACTGGTATTTTGATGCCCTGAATACGGTAAACTCAATTTCTCCTGATAAGGAGATCATCATTGCTGAAACCGGTTGGCCTTCCTGCGGAGAGAATGGCGACGCCGCCAATGAAGCAGCCTATTTCAACAGTTTCACGTCTTTCGCGCAGACGCTGGATATTCAATTCTTCTGGTTCGAAGCGTATGATGAACAATGGAAGGTAGAAGATGAAGGAGACGCTGGTGCGTGCTGGGGCTTATGGGATGGGGAAGGTAATATGAAACCCGGCATGGAAGAAACTTTTTCGGGTATGTTCGAAGAAAGCACCGCCGATCCGCGATTGATGGTCACCTATGTTCCCCAACAAGGAGATTTGGATGATCTAGAAGGCATCGTTCTGCACGCCAACCCGGATGATTATCGGGTAGTTGTTTATATCTATGTGCCTGGCGCTAACGGTTGGTGGATCAAACCTGCTTTTGATTATCCTTACACGGAAATCGAAGAAGGTGGTTACTGGTCAACCCCCATTTTCACGGGGGGTATCGATGATGAAGCAACCAAAATTGCAGCTTTTCTGATTCCATACGATTATGAACCACCCGCTGCCGCAGGATTGGGCAGCCTACCGCAGGCATTGTATAACGCATCAGTAAGTGAAGTTGAAGTAAACAGATAAGAATCCTCTTCTAACCTCCCCTTGTTTTTCAAGGGGAGGTGGTTTTTTATATCAAAAACTCAACTGCTTTTTGCCCATTTATTTACATGGAAGTGGATTAACGTATAGTGTGCTGGTTTAATTCAGTAACAGAGGAATCTCCATTTCATAGTTAATAAATCGACAAGTCGCAATGCATTTTTTTCATAGAAATGTAGCTCATATTGTTGGCTGGTTTGTTTTACGGATGGAAAGATGGCTCGCTATCGCCCAATATGACGTATTGAGGTGGTAATGGACTCTTATTCTGCTGAATGGTTGGAATTGATCATGAAGAAATGCCCTATTCTGACCCTCACCATGCTTCGCATTGGGGAGGAAATGTTTACAGTAGAACGATTTCCATCAGCAAGCGCAGATTGGCGAAGTACAGACGATCCAAGGCTTGCTGGTGCGCAAGTACTTTTTGCTTTGCTTCACGCACCCCCAGTTTGGCTGCCAGAGTGCGCGTTTGCTCCAAATAATCGGGGTTACCAAGCGGCACCTGTGCGGCTGTGGCAATCAGCAGTACATCACGCCAGAAGGAAAGCCATATTTCAAGCTGCACACGCAGGTCTTCTTTGATTTCTTCGCGTTGGCCATCTTTATAGCGAGTGGTGCGGTCGGCGTACGCGAACCGTTCGCGCAAAGGGCTGTTCTCCAGCTCCAGCAGATCCTGCAGATACTGGCGGCGTTTTTCTAATAACGATGGATCGGTATGCATGCGCAGGGCTGCCCCCGGACGCCCACCGGATATATGTGCCAGCAGATCCGCTTCCTGGGCTTCCACTCCGCGTTCCTGCAGCGCCGCAGCCAGCACATCCGGTGCGACGGGGCGCAGGCGTAGCACTTCGCAGCGCGAGACGATGGTGGGCAGCAGTTTTTCCACGTTTTCAGCCGTGGCAAGGATGACCACGCGCGGATTGGGTTCTTCCAGTGTTTTCAACAGTGCATTTTGCGTGCTTTCATTAGCTTCTTCAAAGCGCAGCAGGAGTGCCACGCGATAATTACTTTCATAAGGAGTGAGAGAGAGATCATGCTGCAGGTCACGGATGTTTTCCACTTTCAAAATTCCACCCTCGATCTCTGCTTGCACTACCTGCAGATCGGTCTGCTGCATGGTTTCTATTTGGCGACAAGTGTGGCAGGTTCCGCAAGGCACACCAGGTTCTGTCGGGGTTGGACAGTTGAGGGCTTGCGCAAAACGCAACGCCAGTGTGCAGCGACCCACTCCTTGTGGACCGCACAGTAAATAGGCATGGCGAACCTGCCCGCTTTGAATATGCTGCTGCAACATTTCAACCGCCCATTCCTGCCCGATCATCTCCCAATTTGCCATGCCGTGATTGTAGCGTAAACGAGAGTGGATGGCAAATGCTTGCCGGAAAAAGGAACCCTTGCGCTTGATTTTTTCCCGGGGAAAAGATAAGATACCCAAGCAATCATTTGTACAACCAAGGAGCTTCCCATGAGTCTAAAAGATAGATTTTTACGCTATGTGCGCATCAACACCCGTTCGAACGACGAGATCACCGACCGCACTCCTTCCACCGAGGTGCAGTGGGATCTGGCGCGCATGCTGGAAAAAGAACTGAAAGAGTTGGGTATGCAGGATGTGCAGCTCAACGAGAAATGCTTTGTGACCGCTACGCTGCCCGCAACTACCGATAAAAAGATCCCAGTGATCGGTTTTCTGGCGCACATGGATACCAGTTCCGATTTCAACGGAGAAAACGTCCGCCCCCAGATCATCCAGAGCTATGATGGAAAAGACATTCCGCTGGGCAGCACGCGCACGCTTTCGCCCAAAGAATTCCCCGACCTGAAAAAATATATCGGGCAAACTATCATTACTACCGATGGCACGAGCTTGCTGGGGGCAGATGATAAAGCCGGTGTGGCTGAGATCATGAGTGCTATGGAGTATCTGCTGGCTCACCCCGAGATCAAACACGGCACTGTCAAGGTGGCTTTCACCCCTGATGAAGAGATCGGGCTGGGAATCCAGCAGTTTGACGTTGAAAAATTTGGTGCGGATTTTGCCTATACCCTGGACGGTGGGCCATTGGGTGAAATGGAATATGAGAATTTCAATGCCTGCCGGGCGTATATCATTGTGACCGGAAAATCGGTGCATCCAGGCGATGCCAAGGATATCATGCTCAACTCACAGCGCGTGTTTTTTGAATTCGACAGTCTGCTGCCCGAAGATCAGCGCCCCGAACACACCGAAAAACGTGAGGGATTCTTCCACCTCTGGAAAATGACAGCCGCGACAGTGGAAGAAACAAAGGGTGTATATCTGCTGCGCGACCACGACGCGGTCAAATTCAACGTGAAGAAACAGCGTATTCTCGAGACAGCCGAATTTCTGAATAAAAAATACGGGGCGGGCACTGTGAAAGTCGACATTCGAGATCAGTACCGCAATATGCGCGAAGTGCTGGAACCGGTGATGCATATCGTGGAGACTGCCAAGCAAGCCATGCTCGATAACGACATCGTGCCCATCGAGCAGCCCATCCGCGGCGGCACAGACGGCGCCCAGCTTTCGTATATGGGGTTGCCCACCCCCAACCTGTTCACTGGTGGGCACAATTTCCACGGACCGTATGAATACATCGTGCTAGAATCCATGCAAAAAGCGGTGGATGTGGTCGTTAAGATCATTGAACTGTACGCTCAGAAGTAAGCCCTCAGCGCCGGAATTCCGGCGCTTTTTTCTTTTTTAAGGTTGGGTTGTGTTTTATCGTGGTTTATCCATTAAAATCATCTTTCAACCATGAGTGATCTTTTAGCCGATCTCAATCCCCAACAGCAAGCAGCGGTCAGCGCACCGGATGGTCAGATATTGGTATTGGCAGGACCCGGTTCGGGCAAGACGCGTGTTCTTACCCAGCGAGCCGCGTTTCTCATTCTGGAACGCGAGATCGATCCGTACCGCATTCTGGCGGTCACTTTCACCAACAAAGCCGCTCGCGAAATGCAGGATCGCTTGCAGCGCAGCTTGGGCAGCAAGCTGGACGGATTGTGGCTGGGCACCTTCCATTCCATTTGCGCTCGTATCCTACGCCGTGAAGCAGATGCGCTGCCTTTCACGCGCGATTTTGTCATCATGGATGCCGATGACCAGCAGAATCTGGTGAAACTGAGCTTGAAGGAACTCAATCTGGATGACAAGCTCTATCCCCCCGCCAGCTTGCACGCAGCCATCTCCAACGCTAAGAACAACCTGATGCAAGCCAAGGATTTCGTCGCCGGAAACTATCGCGAAGAGATCACCCGGCGCGTCTTTGAACGTTACGAACAGAAACTGCAAGCCTGCAACGCGCTCGATTTTGACGACCTGCTGTTGTATGCCGTGCGCCTGTTGCAAGAAAACGACAGTGTGCGCGAGAAATACGCCCGCCGTTTTTACCACGTGCTGGTGGATGAATTCCAGGATACCAATATGGCGCAGTATGAACTGCTGCAGTTGTTGGCTTCGCATTATCAAAATATCTTTGTGGTGGGCGATGAAGACCAATCCATCTACCGCTGGCGCGGCGCAGATTATCGCAATGTGCTGCGTTTTCAAAAGGACTATCCCCAACATACCAAGCTGCTGCTGGAGCAAAATTATCGCTCCACGCAAAATGTGCTGGATGCAGCCAGTGCAGTGATCGATCGCAACAAACAACGCACACCCAAGAAGCTGTTTTCCAAACGCGGAAAGGGCGATAAGATCGTGCTTTTCGAAGCTATGGACGACCACGGGGAAGCCATGTTCGCGGTGGAAACCATCCGTGGCTTATTGGAAAGCAAGAAAGCCAAAGGCGGCGAGATCGCCATCATGTATCGCACTAATGCCCAATCGCGCTTGCTGGAAGAAGCCTTCTTCCAGAGTCGATTGCCTTACCGCCTGGTGGGGGCACAGCGCTTCTATGGGCGGCAGGAAGTGAAAGATATGATCGCCTACCTGCGCACTGTGCAAAATCCGGCGGATGAGGTAAGTTTGCTGCGCGTGATCAATCTACCACCGCGCGGGATCGGCGATAAAACGATTGAGGATCTGCGCGATTGCGCGGAAAAAGCCGAACTGAGCATGGGCAGCGTGCTGCTGGATCTGGGTTCCAAACAAGATGCTTCCTCATTTTGGAATGCTTTCAGCCCGCGGGCTGCCAGCGCTCTGGCATCTTTTGGCGCACTGCTGGTGAACTGGCGGACACTCAGCCCAGCCGTCTTATTGCCCGATCTCTTCGAACATATCCTGAAAGATATCAATTATCAGGAATTCATCACAGATGCCAGCAGTGAGGTGGGCTACAGCCGCTGGGAGAACGTGCAGGAATTGCTGCGCATGGCTTACGAGTATTCTCAAGCTGGGCTGGTTGAATTTTTAGAGAACCTGGCACTGGTTTCAGACCAGGATACTCTGCCTGAAAAAAGTGATGCACCCACCCTGCTGACCTTGCATGCTGCCAAAGGATTGGAATACAAAGTGGTCTTCATCATCGGTTTGGATGAGGGATTGCTTCCGCATCGCCGCTCGATGGATGATCCGGAAGAAATGGCAGAGGAACGACGTTTGTTTTACGTAGGCATCACGCGCGCCAAGGATTATCTCTATCTGGTGCGCACCGACCAGCGCCGCAGCTTTGGCAGTTTCGATTACAGCACACCTTCCCGTTTTTTAGAGGATATCCCTGATGATTTGCTGCTGCGTGCAGGGCTTCAACACCATCGATCCAGTTCATCAACCTTTCAAACATTCCAACCGCGTTGGACATCCACACCCGAGAAGCCAAAAAACGCACCCAAAGAAAACGTGCAGTATTCGGCAGGCATGCACGTGAAACACGCCGTGCTGGGGAACGGGATCGTGATCCAGAGCAAACTGCAGGGGGATGATGAGATCGTGACGGTGGCTTTTGACAAAGCCGGTTTGAAAAAACTTTCCACAGCTATCGCAAAATTAGAAATTCTATAAAGACTGACTTATTCCCATTCAATGGTAGCCGGGGGTTTGGAGGTGATATCATACACCACCCGATTCACGCCTGGTACTTCATTCACAATGCGATTGGAAACAGCAGCCAGCAGATCCTGTGGCAGGTGCGCCCAATCAGCGGTCATAAAATCCTGGCTGGTTACAGCACGCAGCACCACCGTTTCTTGGTAGGTGCGCTGATCCCCCATCACCCCCACGGAACGCACCGGTAACAGAACTGCAAACGCCTGCGCAATGGGAGCATCTCCATCGTTCAAGCGCTGGTTGATCAGTCCTGCTTCGCATAGCGCTTGTTGGAATATGGCATCTGCGGCGCGCAGGTTTTCGAGCCGTTCAGGGGTGATGGCGCCCAGGCAGCGCACTGCCAGCCCGGGGCCCGGAAAAGGTTGCCGCCAGATCAGCTCCGCGGGTAGCCCAAGCGCTTCACCAACCTTACGCACTTCATCCTTGAAAAGATAACGCAGTGGCTCCACCAATTCGAAATCCAATTGCTCCGGTAGCCCGCCCACATTATGGTGTGATTTGATGCGCTGCGCTTTGGAGCGTTCGGGCGCGCGCGATTCGATCACATCCGGATAAATGGTACCCTGAACTAAAAAAGGCAGGTCGCCAAGACGGCGCGCCTGTTCCTCAAAAACACGAATGAAGGTAGTGCCGATGATCTTGCGCTTTTCCTCCGGATCGCTCACATCTTGTAATGCAGAAAGAAAAGTTGCAGAGGCATCCACCACATGCAGGTGCTTGCCAAGTAATGGAGTAAGAGCAGCTTGCACGCTTTCGCATTCCCCCTTCCGCAATAAGCCGGTATCCACAAAGACCGCTTCGAGCTGCTCACCGACCGCTTGATGCACCAGCGCAGTGGCTACGCTGGAATCCACTCCCCCACTCACCGCCGAAAGTACACGCTGGCTACCCACCTGAGTTCGTATGCGTTCTACTGCATCCGTGATGATAAATTTAGCCGTCCAGGCGGACTGGCAACCACAAATATCGTAAAGGAAATTCCTCAAGACAAGGTCACCATTCGGGGTGTGTGCCACCTCAGGATGAAATTGGATAGCATACAAGCAGCGCGTTTCATCCCCCATGGCTGCCATCGGGCAGGTGTCGCTGGTAGCAAGGAGCGCAAACCCTATTGGCATTTCTTCCACACGGTCGCCGTGTGACATCCATACATTCCGGATTTCATTGGGTATCAGCTTGTTTTCTTGAACCAGGGTGATCTCAGCTGACCCATACTCATGCTGGGATGATGCACTGACCTTGCCACCCAGGGTGTGCGCAAGCAACTGCATACCATAACAGATACCCAATACAGGTAGGTGGCTATTCAACACAAACTCAGGCAATGTGGGAGCACCAACGCCATACACCGATGCGGGACCACCGGAAAGGATGATGCCTTGCGGATGAATGGCAAGCACTTCACTGGCAGGCGCATCCCAGGGGAATAACTCACAATAAATCTGCAGTTCGCGCACGCGGCGCGCGATCAACTGCGTATATTGCGATCCGTAATCGAGAATGGCAATGGACATACCGTATCCTATATTTTAAGAAAACAGGCGAATATTTTTTTATCTCTGCCTGCTATTATCTCATTCTTTCAAGACGATCTTATCCTTGTCCATGGCAGTGATGCATGCCAGTGATTCGATGGGAACGCCCAATTCCGATAGTTTTTCTCGTCCACCTTCGAAATCCTTTTCAATGAGCGCTCCAATGCCGACCAGGGTGGCTCCGGCTGCCTGGGTAAGGCGCACCAATCCGTTGATGGTGGCACCGCTGGCAAGAAAATCATCGATGATCAGCACCCGTTCGCCCGGCTGCAGGTATTCCGGCGAGACGATCAGATCGACCATCACACCCTTGGTATGAGAGGGAGCCACAGTGAGGTAAACTGTGTCGGGCATGGTGATAGGTTTGTGTTTGCGGGCATACACCACCGGCACATTCAGAAATTTAGCGGTCATGAGCGCCGGGGCAATACCGGAGATCTCAGCCGTGAGCACGCGGGTGGGATGAGTGGAGGCAAACAGGTGTGCAAATTCGCGCCCACACTCCTCCATTAACTGCGGATCCACCTGGTGATTAATGAAAGAATCTACCTTGAGGATGCCATTTCCCAAGTAAATACCATCCTTTTTAATAAGGTCTACTAATTGCTGCATGTATTCCTCCCGAACTTATTGGCACTGATTAAATCATGAAAGAGGAAAAAAGGAGAATAATTTAAGAATATTACCCCCCTCCTAACCTCATTCCATAGGCGGCAATGGAATGCCGCCCTACGGTCTTTTGCTTGAGTTGTTCCGGCAGAACGCAGTGATGGAGGAATCTCTCCATTTTTTAGAGGATTCCTCGACAGATCGCAATGGATTGTGTAGATATTTGAAATTGATCATTGGTTTCTTCGCTGTTAGATGGTTTTTTTAACTTTTGGAGAGATGGCTCGCTTCCGCTCAACATAACGTAAGTATTTGGTATTGGGATGTCCTATTTTTGATTGGTCTTTCTTACCCATGGAAAGATCTCTCGCAGAGTTCGGGAGGACACCCCACCTAACCTCCCCCATTTGCAAATGGGGGAGGAATTGATCAACATAGTGTCGGCTATAGAAAGCCGACCTACACAAATTTTAGAGTTTGGTTTCCATCTCTGCGATCTTGTCTTCCATCACAACAATGACCTTTTTCAGAGTGTGAGCATCGAATGCCAGTTTCACGCCGGCAGCCTCATATAACTTTGGTAGAGTGGTGGTTCCACCCAGTTTGAGAGCACTGTGATATTTTTCGACCGCGGAATGTTGATCTTGCAGCGCGTTCAACCAAACCTGGGAAGCGCCCAATTGCGCCAGCCCATATTCAATGTAATAGAAAGGCACTTGGTGAATGTGATGCTTGCGGTGCCAGCCGGTCATCATGATATCCTCGAAACCGCTCCAATCCAAATGAGGGCGGAAGCGCTTTTCAAGCTCTGCCCATTTGGCATCACAGGCTGCGGGATCAAGCCCTCCATCGGGATTTTCATACGTCCAATGCTGGAAGGAATCAACGATAGCCATGTATGGCCAGAAACGCAAATTGTCTTCCAGATGAGAGATGATGGCGCGTGCAGCATCCCTTTCGCTGTAAAAGCCACCCTGCTCTTTTGTCAGATAGGGCATGATCAGATTTTCCATTGCCATGGAAGCTACTTCGTTGAACTCCATGGGTGTCCAGCGTTGCTGGATATAGGGCAGATTATAGGTTTCAAAGGCATGGAAAGCATGCCCTCCTTCGTGAACAAGGGTCTGGACATCATCATGGATGCCAACGGCATTGCCAAAAATGAAGGGGCGTTTGATCATAGCATAATCGGTAGTGTAAGCGCCATCCGCTTTGTTTTTGCGGTTCGCCAGATCCAACAAGCCCTCGCGACGCATGGTTTCGAAATATTCGCCGAACTGCGGATCCACTTTATGAAAGATAGTAGATGCCTTTTCTTCCAGTTCACCGGCATCACTGAAGGGATGCAGGGGCGGGTAATCGTCCAGCGCCACGAACAGATCATAGTAGCGCAGTTTGTCGATCCCCAATGCCTGCTTACGCTTGGCTGATTGGCGGTTCACGGCCGGCACGACCACTTCTTCTATGGCATCATGAAAGCGCATACAATCAGCAGGGGTGTAATCAAAGCGTTTGTACGCTTCCCATACATATTCACGATAGCTGGGTTTATCAGCATTTTTGGCTACCTGCTGGCGAATTTTAAACATCTTGATCCAGTTCTCATTGATCGCCCGGCGGTCGGCTAACTGGCGTTTGAATGATAACTCCCACCCGGCAGCGCGTTTGGTGCGATCTTTATCACGCAACACCACTTCCATCTGGCGAGCAGTTTTTTCTTCACCCTCCCACTCCACCGTTTGCGCACCCAGGATCTTATCGAGCTCCACGCTGAGCTGGTTCAATTCCACTTCAAGCGGAATATTCTCTTTGCGGAACAGCGCCGCTTCAGAGCGCATGTTGCGCATGGGGATCTCAAAACCTTGGGGGGTCAGGTTGCTGGCAAGCAATTTTTCTTTCAATTGCTGACTTTTTTCCATAATGGAAGGATAGGTATGCTCCATAAAATTCTTCAGACGCTGTTCGGCTTCTCCATCGACTGTATTTACAGATGTAGCCACATACAGACGGTTGAACAATTCATCAGCAGCCGCAGCCACATCCGTCCAATCAGCTATCCAGTTAGTTATGGTGGATTGGTTCAAGTCAACATCCAGCAGGTCATTGAAATAGGGTTCGAAATCCTGCCACTGCCAGGTTAGCAATGTTTGGGGACTTGGAGTTTTAAATTTCATAGGTAATTCCTCTTTTCTTTCAATAATGAATGCTTTTTTATTATACGGCTTAAAGAAAAGACTCCGGCATGATCGGTACTTTTATTAGAAAAAAAAGGATGTTTCTTGGATTATCTGTTTTATTAAAAAGGATGGTCTTCCTGAATCCCCGTCGGATGACATGTATGCCAATCTGTCAGGTTCTGGTAGGCATGCGCGGTACAGAAGAGCTGCTGTTCAGAGAACTGCGGACCCATGAGTTGCATACCAATGGGAAGCCCGCTGCCATCAAAACCAACTGGAAAAGCCAGCCCGGGCACTCCGGCTAGATTTGCCGGCAGGGTAAAGACATCTTCTAAGTACATAGCCAATGGGTCGTCGGTATGCTGTCCGAGTTTGAAAGCGGTAGTGGGCGCGATGGGAGCAGCAATCACATCCACATGCTCAAAAGCTTTTTCGAAATCCTGCTTGATAAGGGTGCGCACTTTTTGCGCCTGCCCGTAGTATGCGTCATAGTAACCGGCAGAAAGGGCATAGGTTCCCAGCATGATGCGCCGTTTTACTTCCGCGCCAAAACCTTTCCCGCGCGTTTTGGAATACATGGGGATCAGATCTTCATCCGTCACACGTAAACCATAGCGCACACCATCAAAGCGCGCCAGGTTGGCAGAAGCTTCAGCCGGGGCAATTAAATAATACACAGGCAGGGCATAGC
>CAYLUJ010000012.1:0-21092 GCA_964386805.1 uncultured Pelolinea sp.
TCTCATCGAAATCCCGTTGGAAGGTCCCAAAGAAGTACGGCGATTGGCGAATACATTCAATAGAATGAGTAAAAAAATTACCGCCAGTTCACAATCGCAACGGGAATTCATTGCCAATGTTTCACATGAATTCAAGACCCCTCTAACTTCCATTCAGGGTTTCGCACAGGCAATTCTAGATGGAACGGTGAAATCAAAGAAAGAAGTCAATAAAGCAGCCAGCGTGATCCTGATTGAGACAAACCGGCTGCACCGGTTAATGATGGATCTGCTGATGTTGGCACGCCTGGAAGCGGGCACTGCAAATATGCAACAGGCAGAGATCTCCATCCCTGATCTACTGGAAAATATGATGGATAAATTCTCTTTACAGGCAGAACAGCAAGGTGTTTTGCTTTCAATAGGGCAAATCTCCGCTGGGATCGTGTTGGGAGATGGAGACCGCTTAGCGCAGGTTTTTTCAAACCTTATCGATAATGCTTTAAAGTATACGGGTACCGGTGGGAAAATTGAGATTTCATCCAAAATAGAAGGGAAAAACATTCTCATTGGTATTAAAGATTCTGGAATTGGCATTTCCGAATCGGAGCGTGAAAAAATTTTTGAGCGATTTTATCAAATTGATTCATCGCGAAAGTATGGAAAAAAGAAAGGTTTTGGTTTAGGATTGTCCATTGCACGGGAGATCATCCAATCTCACCACGGAGCCATCTGGGTTGAAAGCAGCCCTGATGAAGGAAGTACTTTTTTTGTAAGACTTCCAATTATTTTGAACAAGAGTTAATGCCCATGACCCCAACTGATAAAAAAATATCTGTTATCGTACCCTGCTATAACGAAGAAAGTACAATCCAGCTCTTATTGGATGCGATCTTGAAACAAGATTTTCCAATCAGGAATATTGAAGTCATCATTGCAGATGCGCTTTCTCAAGATAAAACAAGAGAAAAAATTACTGAATTTGCTAGCGATCACCCTCAATTATTAATGAAAGTTGTAGATAATCCGAAACGGACAATCCCCGCTGCGATTAATGCTGCGGCTGCTGCGACGAGTGGTGAATACTTGGTGCGATTGGATGCACATTCCATGCCGTATCCCAATTACATTTCCACCTGCATCCGCGACCTGGAAAACGGAAAAGGTGAGAATGTGGGTGGGGTATGGGAAATCAAACCCGGAGCGGATACAGTCATTGCAAAAGCAATTGCAGCAGCAGCAGCCCATCCTTTAGGAGTGGGGGATGCCCGCTATCGCTATTCTGATCAAGCCGGTGAAGTGGATACCGTACCCTTTGGATCGTTTCGACGGGATTTATTCTTCCGTATAGGAGGATTTGATGAAAGTTTGCTTACCAACGAAGACTATGAGTTCAACGTGCGCATTCGAAAAACTGGTGGAAAAATCTGGCTTGATCCAACCATTCGCTGTATTTACTTCGCCAGAAAGAACCTCAGAGAATTAGCAAAGCAGTATTGGCGTTACGGATTCTGGAAATTGCAGATGTTGAAACGCTATCCTAAAACAATACGCTGGCGCCAGGCTCTGCCGCCTTTATTCGTCCTGGTTAATATTTTTGGAATTCTTTTCGCTTTGTTTAATAAATATGTTGCGTATAGCTATTTAGCTATACTAGGTATCTATTTGTTCATCTTATTTGCAACCAGCATTCGTGATGCACTGAAGAAAAAAGAGCCAGCGCTTATTTTGGGTCTACCCGCTGCCATCATCACCATGCATTGTTCCTGGGGATTCGGTTTTCTCATTAGTGCCATGACAAGACAATAATTGGGTACAATATATATTCGAAATGGCTAACATGCAAAGAACAAAACATACACGCTGGTTGATGAAGACACATGAACGCCAGTGGATCCTGGTTCTGGGGGATTTGTGTATCAGCGTTATCTCATTATTCATTGCGCTCTACATCTGGGCACAAAAGGATCAATGGATTAGTTTTTCATTACAGTTTATCCGTGAACGACCACCGGTATGGTTCTATATGTTGCCCATCTTCTGGATGGTTCTAAACATTGACCTGTATAACGTACGAAAAGCCGGCAGCCGCCGAGATACCATCCAGGGGATATTAATTGCAACCATCGTTTCAACCATTCTCTACCTGTTTATCTTTTTCATTGCTGAACCTAACACACTTCCTCGCCGTGGTGTAGCAGCTTTCATTGGCTCGGTAGCTGTATTAACGCTTCTGTGGCGAAATATCTATATTAGTGTTTTCACGGCTCCAACATTCTTGCGCAGGGTTCTTATCATCGGGGCAGGTCGTTCAGGCTGTACGATGGCGACCATTATAAAAAATATTTGGCCTCCTCCTTTTAACCTAGTTGGATTTATTGATGATGACAATAAAAAGATTGGAAAGGATATTCAAGGTCTGCCGGTGATGGGAAACAACAATAACTTGTTGGATATTATCAATACAGAACATATCACCGACCTCATCTTTTCCATCTCGGGAGAAATGTCACCGGAAACCTTCAGTGCCATTTTACAGGCGAAAGAAAATGGCATTGAAATCACAACGATGCCAATTCTGTATGAAGAGTTAATCGGGCGCGTTCCTATATTTTTGCTTGAAGACGATTGGATCTTGCGTTCCTTTGTCGATCATGCGCGCTCCACTTCCGGTTATGATGCTTTAAAACGCATTCTGGATATTTTTGTCGCTAGCATAGGGTTTATCATGCTGGTTATTCTTACACCTGCTATTGCCCTTGTGATTTGTCTGGATGGTGGACGACCGTTTTTATACAGACAAGAGCGGGTGGGAATTAATGGAAAGCCTTTTGTTTTGTTAAAATTCCGCACTATGCGTCACGATGCAGAGGAAGACGGCGTTGCACGACTGGCAGTTGAAAATGATGAGCGCGTGACAAAAGTGGGAAGGTTTTTGCGGCGCAGCCATCTGGATGAACTTCCACAATTCATTAATGTTTTAAAAGGTGATATTTCCATGGTTGGGCCACGAGCAGAACGACCGGAATTTGTCAATCAGCTTCAAGGAGAGATCCCATTTTACCGGGCGCGCTTGTTTGTCAAACCGGGTATGACCGGTTGGGCGCAGATCAATTACCGGTATGCTTCCAATGTGGAAGAATCAGCCATCAAATTGGAGTATGATCTCTTTTATATAAAGCATCGCAATATTTGGCTGGATATCAATATCATCATGCGAACTATGGGACAGGTCATTGGATTGCGGGGTGTTTGACATGAAAGGCAAGTTTATACTTCGCAATCGGCACATCCTCATGACGGATATTCTGATCATCCCAATTTCCATTCTGGCAGCTTATATTCTGCGCCTGGAATTATTTGAGATATTTGATACCTATTTATACTCATTCCTTTGGATGATCGGGCTGGCTTTGATCATTAAACCCATCGTATATTATTTATTTGGACTTTACCGTCGCATGTGGGTATATGCCAGCATCCCCGAGATCAAGTTGATCTTCTTTGCAGTGACCACAGCCTCAATTCTCGTTTCAATTCCTATGTATTTCTTTTTATACGGACGGGTTTTCTATTCTTTTCCCCGTTCCGTATTGGTAATCGATTGGATCTTATCCCTCTTGATGGTAGGCGGTCAGCGCTTTTCTTTTCGGATCTTTTCTGAAAGTCTGCGGCGTTCCACCTCTCCAAAAAGAACCGAAACTGTAAAACAAATTCTGGTTATTGGGGCAGGGGATGCTGGGGCAATGATTGTAAAGGAACTCCAACGCAATCCCCAGCTTGCTATGCGCCCGGTTGGTTTTCTGGATGATAACCCTGAAAAAAAAGGCAAAACCATTCATGGTATCCCGGTTTTTGGCGAGATCAAGGGTTTACCGAAGGTCTTATCCTTTCACAGGGTAGATGAGGTCATCATCGCAATTCCAAGCGCACCAGGAAAGACCATCCGCGAAATAACGAATCTATGTCGCAAGCGCAACATCGCCTATCGCACAATGCCCGGATTATATGAACTCCTGGGCGGAATGGTGGGTATTTCACGATTAAGGGATGTGGATATTGCTGACCTTTTACGCAGGCAGCCTGCTCATATTAATGACGATCAGGTGGGTTTGATCCTAAAAGATAAAATAATCCTGGTCACAGGTGCAGGAGGATCGATTGGAAGCGAATTATGCCGGCAGATCGCACGCTGGCAGCCAAAAACTTTGGTCATGCTCGGGCACGGGGAAAATGCCATTTTTGAAGCCTTTCTCGCGATCAGCGAACAATTTCCAGTATTGGATATTCAAACGGTCATTGCTGACATTCGCGATCATGATCGCCTCGAACGTATTTTTAATGAAAAAAAACCCGAGGTGGTTTTTCACGCTGCCGCACACAAACACGTCCCACTGATGGAAAATAATGTGGATGAATGTGTTTTGAACAATATTGGTGGCACAAAGAATCTGCTGGATGTATCGCTTGCACATGAGGTAAAGCGGTTTGTTCTCATATCAACCGATAAAGCCATCCGTCCGGTGAATGTCATGGGTGCCACCAAGCGAGTGGCGGAAATGATGGTCATTGATGCAGCGAAAGAATCGGGCAACTCATATACGGTTGTGCGTTTTGGAAATGTACTAGGCAGCCGGGGCAGCGTGGTACCGCTTTTCAAACGCCAAATTGCGAAAGGTGGACCGGTCACTGTTACCCATAAAGATATGAAACGCTATTTCATGACCATCCCCGAAGCGGTTTATCTGGTACTGCAAACAGCCGGCATGGGAAAGGGTGGAGAAACGTTCATTCTCAATATGGGCGAGCAAGTACGCATTGTTGATCTGGCAGAAGATCTCATCCGTCTCTCAGGTCTGGAACCCGAACGCGATATCGAAATCGTGTTTACTGGAGTGCGGGAAGGCGAAAAGCTGAGCGAGGACCTGTGGAATGATGGTCGTAAATTTGGAAAAACCGCACACCCGGATGTTTTCTTTGAAGAAGGACAGGATCAATTGACCGGAAAAACATTGCAAGCGACAGTGGATAAATTGCTTGCCTTGGCACAAACTGGAAAAAAGGATGAGATTCTCTCACTTCTCGATAAGGTCATCCCCGGTGCGACCGTACGCAGTTCACAATCTATTGATATTACGGCGATTGACTCATGAGTTTTGTCAGCGAAGTGGAATGGCGAAGATTCATTCAGCAAAATCCCCAAGCACATATTCTCCAAAGTGCACAGTGGGGATCATTAAAAGCTGATTTTGGTTGGAAGCCATATTACTTCATAGGGCTTCAATGCGGTGCGTTGGTGCTTGTGAAGAACATCTTTCTGGGTTTTAGCCTGGCGTATATTCCCAAAGGACCGATAGGAACGAACTGGGTAACTTTATGGCCTGAACTGGATGATTTCTGTCGAAAAGAACATATTGTTTTTCTAAAAGTGGAACCGGATCAGTGGGAGACTGAAAGCAGCACCATTCAACAAAATCTGACCGGTTTCAAACCCAGCGCTCATACCATCCAACCTCGACAGACGATTGTGCTTTCTCTTATAGGAACAGAAGAAGAATGGTTGGAGCGTATGAAGCAAAAAACGCGCTACAACATTCGACTGGCTGAGAAAAAAGACATCCGCATCATTGAAAGTGAGCGGGTGGATATTTTCAATGAACTGATGCATACTACCGGTGCACGCGATGCGTTCGGGATCCACGAAGATGCGTACTACCAGCATGCTTACGATCTCTTTAAACCCGATGGATTATGTACCTTATTATTGGCAATGTATGAAGATAATCCACTCGCTGGTGTGATGGTTTTCAAACACGGAAAACGAGCCTGGTATTTGTACGGGGCATCCAACGATCAGGAACGCAACCGCATGCCGACCTATTTAGTGCAGTGGGCTGCCATTCAGTGGGCAAAACGACAGGGATGTGAAGAGTATGATCTGTGGGGTATACCGGATGCCGCAGAAGATATTTTAGAGAAGGATTTTACCGCTCGCAGTGATGGACTGTGGGGAGTTTATCGTTTCAAACGCGGATATGGCGGGGAAATCAAACGGTCAGTGGGTGCCTGGGATAAAGTCTATAATAAACCGCTGTATCTGGCTTATCAGGCATATACGCATAAGGAATCGTAGTCATGACTTACCACTGTTTGCTGTGTGGAGAAGAATTGCGCGAACTGATTATAGAAAACCGTGTGCGCTTGGCATGTTCGCGTTGTGATTGGATCTATTATCCGCAATTGAAAGTCTCCGCAGGAACTCTGCTTGAAGAGCAGGGAAAGCTGCTGCTGGTGCAAAGAGCATTCGAGCCTTGGAAAGGCTGCTGGTATCTGCCTGCGGGGTATATCGAAGTGGATGAAGATCCGCTGATTGGCGCGCAGCGTGAAACTGAGGAAGAAACGGGATTGATTGTTTCCATAAAGAGTTTGCGCAGCGTCAGCATGTACCGGGATGACCCGCGTGGAAATGGCATCTTGATTGTGTATAACGCTGAGCGGGTAAGTGGCAGTTTACGCAACAGTAATGAATCTACCAATGTAGACTTTTTTTCACCCGGAGAAATTCATACAATGTATTTAGCAGGGTCGAGCCATACTCTGGCGATCCAACAATGGGTTCAAGAAAAAGAAGGCAAGGTTTCTATTGGATCGTAAAACCTGGAATGAGATCGTATTGCGCTTTCCGGCTCCACATTTTCTGCAAACCTGGGAATGGGGAGAAATCAAGGAGAAATATGGCTGGAAAAAAGATTTTCTGGTTTGGAAAAATGAAACCGGTCAAATTCAAGCTGCATGCATGCTTCTTATACGATCTATGTCTTTTCTACGAGGGCAGCTAACAGCTCGTATTTGCTATTCACCGCGCGGACCGCTTTTCATCGATCAGAATGAAGTGACTCAACAGAAAGTTCTGAATGACCTGCAAGTGTATGCCAAAAAACAAAAAGCAGTGTTTCTCAAGATCGATCCGGAAATCATTACGGCAGTGGGGATGCCAGGCGAGTCTGACGAAAGGATCTCTGAAGGCGCAATTGTTTTTCAAAGCGATCTAAAAAAACGCGACTGGATCTTCTCAGACGATCAAATTCAATTTCGCAATACGGTGATTTTGAATTTAGAACGCTCGGAAGACGAATTATTGGCAGCCATGAAGCAAAAAACCCGCTACAATATTCGTCTGGCTCAGAAAAAAGGAGTGCAGGTGCGTATAGCGGAACCCCAAGATTTTCCGTTGTTATATCAAATGTATCTGGAAACTTCCGTGCGCGATGGATTCATCATCCGCGAACAGGAATATTATCTGGATGTCTGGAATCTCTTTCACAAGCAGGATATGGCAAGAGCTTTCATTGCTGAAGTGGAAGGCGAAGCAGTAGCCGGACTTTTTCTATTTTATGTTGGCAAGCAAGCCTGGTATTTTTACGGAATGTCCACCGACAAGCATAAAGAAATGATGCCGAATTATTTACTGCAATGGGAAGCCATGCGTTTTGCAAAAGCCAGGGGATGCACGGTATATGATCTGTGGGGAGCACCCGATGATTTCAATGAAACCGATCGCTTATGGAATGTCTTTCGTTTCAAGCAAGGTCTGGGAGGGGAAGTACAGCGAACCATCGGTGCATGGGATTACCCTGCCAGAAAGGGGCTGTATTTCTTCTACCAACAGGTTTTACCACGCCTATTATCGATAAACCGAAAACGGCGTAAAAAAGCTATGTCCATGGAGATGAGCCAGAATTCATGAACCTTGATATTCATGCAGGGGTTACTGTGATTGTGCTTCTGTTGGTACTGATGGCTATTCTGACATTCATTCGCGGGTACCGTCACTATCAAGAAGCGCACAACATGCTTTTTTTCAATAAGCGCAAGGTGAAACAACAATCGGCGATATCGGTCATAATTCTGGGTATCATCATTCTAGGAATCGCTTTTCTAATTGCAACTTTTGCTGAGCCAGCGATTTATACAGTTTACGTTCCTTCTCCAACCCCAACATTGACATCCACCATCACATTAACACCAACCATTACCCTGACTCCAACCCCCACCCTGCTTCCCACAGCAACCCCGGTTCCGCTGTACACACCTACTCCATTCCTTTCGATCATCATCATCAGCCAATTCACATCCGAGACGACCCCCAATCCAGATGCCATCTTCAGCCCACTAACTTTCGCTAAAAACATGGATGCGAATTATCAAACCATTGACGCAAGTGATGTATTTGTAACTCCCATTGAAGTGATGTATGCTACCTTTTCGTATGACAGCATGACACGCAATGCTCAATGGACGGCATTATGGTTCCGAGAAGGCGAGCTAATTTGTATGGAGACGATTCCGTGGAACGGTGCCTCAGGTGGTTATGGATATACAGAATGTAAGCAGGATGCCGATCAATGGCAGCCAGGGAATTATTCGGTACAGATCTTCGTGGGTGAGACGTGGAAACAAACTGGCACATTTCGTGTCTCAGGTGGCAGTGAGGAAGAAACTCCAGAAGAATAGCTATGATTTTTGTTGTGAGTATACTTTGGCGATCAGTGCTCCAACACGAGCGTTATTTCTCAACAATGCCAGGTTGGTGTGCATGCTTTTTCCGGAAGTAAGTTGATTCATTTTTTCAAGTAAGAAGGGGGTGAGTTTGGCACCATGAATGCCTTTTTCTTCAGCAGCCTTCACCGCATTCTGGATTTCTTCATCCACTTCTTCATAGGGTAAAGCCACATCGTTGGGCGGGGGAACCACAACCAGAATAGATGATCGGATCCCCATTTCCCAATGATAGTGGGCGATCTCGATGACCTCTTCGGGGGTATCCACTCGCATATCTACACCTAATCCGCTGGAGGTTGAGTAGAATGCAGGGAATGCATCTGTTTGGTAACCGAGCACCGGAACCCCCAGCGTTTCCAATTTTTCCACTGTGGCTGGCAGATCAAGTATCGACTTAGCGCCTGCACAAACCACGATCATAGGATATTGCGAAAGCACCTGCAAATCAGCCGAAACATCAAACACTGAACCGCGATGTACTCCCCCAATGCCGCCGGTAGCGAAGACATGAATACCTGCCTGAAACGAAGCAAGAATGGTTCCTGCAACGGTAGTGCCGCCATCCATCTTTTTGGCAAAACCAATCCCGTAATCGCGCTGGCTAATCTTGCGGAGATGGCTGCCGGTGGTGGACAGCCTGTGAATTTGTTCTTTATCAAGCCCGATGATTAATTCGCCATTTATCATACCGATCGTAGCAGGAACACATCCATTCTCTCGGACTTCTTGCTCCATATCCAGTGCGAGGGTTTCATTCTGCGGGTAAGGCAAACCGTGTGTAATAACGGTTGATTCAAGTGCGACAATATCGTTTTTAACGAGGTGTTGTTTGACCTCAGAATTGATCTGCATGGATATCATTGGAAAAATCCTTCTTTTTACGATTGATAGATTTATTATTCTAAACCCATATTGTCATTTTGATTATTTTTCACTTGGGGGCTAGGAATTTTGTAGGTCTTTGCTTTTACAAGAAGCGGTTGAGCGGGCGTGAAAGAAATTACCCCAGAATTCGAGGAGATTGAAGAAGATTGCTGTCGTAAAGAATTCAGGCAGGTTTCTTTTGAAGATAAAATCGTTTGATAATAATTCGATGCTTTTTGGTTTAAAAATAATTCAGCTTTTCTTTCATGAGTCTGTTGGATCTTTTGTTTAACAAGAGATTCGGCAGGCTGCCAGGCAGGGATCTGGAGAGAAACAAGAATGATGTTGAATTTTTGGAGTTCTTTTTCCAATGAATCCTTTATTCTTTTTTCAATTGTAAAGAAAGGATTGATCGTTGAGATATTTTTATCCATTGAAGAAATTGCAAAAAGAAACTTGCCTTTCTGGGCTGGGTGATATTGTCTTCTATGTGATCGAGCAGTGTGGGCTTTCAATTGCCTAGACTGAAAATGTTCTGCAAGAGTGGGGAGTATTTTTTTGTTTCTCCAGTGTTTGCTTAATGCATTGATCTTATATTGTTTCATTTTCGCCAGATGCTCCACGATCTTTTCTTCAGTGATACTCTGTTCATTTGCTCGAATAGCACCATTTAATTCATCTAACGAAGTTTTACGGATGATTTGGGACGTGACTAAATCGGAAAAAATGCGAATTATTTCCTGATCAGAAAGATTCCCTTTCCGCAAAAGATAATTTTTTACCACTTCGGTATCCGAATTCGAACCAGTTTGAGAAGTTTTTGGATTATTTCCTGGAATATTCACCATGAATCTATATTGGATTTGTACAGAGGGAAAAGTAATTGGTATACCTTCTGATGTTCGGCAAAAAATCTGCATAGCCAAGGATTGTGTTTGAAGGTTAATGGACTGATCCACTTTTTCAGAGGAAGTGAAAAAATACAGATTCTTTTGTGTTGGATAAATTGGTCGTAGAATGCGCAGGTAACCCTGATAGTTTTTAATAATAATGATATTGCGAATCCCCGCATTGATGAAACCCGGGCCGAAAGAATAACTGCCTGTTTCAATTTCATTAATATCGATAACAGAATCAGATCCTTGTTCGACCGGATGCTGAAGATGAACATAGCGAATCGCAGAACATGCAATAAGTGCGAGGAACACCAATCCGAATAGGATACTGCTTGGATTGATAACTTGTTTGAATATCTCTGTCTGGGCAGTTAAAGAAAGCTGCCCAATCGAAGATTCCTTTGCCTGTAGAGTGGCATTAAAAATAAGCGAGAATAGAATAATCGCCGATACAAGAACCAGGATCGCCAGAATAACCCATTTTTTCCATATCTGGGTTCGGTAGCGCTGATATGCTGGTGCATTGATCACGGAAGAAGCAGAGGATTTCATTTCAACCGATTTTCCCTTGTTCAGCAAGAAATGTATATACCGCTTGCATTTCCCCAAGCTCCTGGTAGAAAGCTGTTTTATGTTGCTGAAGCAGTTGAAGTCCATTCACGAGCTGCTTTGTGTGCGGCTGCCAGTGATGCTGAATGGCAATTTCTGTTTCCTCCGGTAACCAGAAGGATTGTAAGGATATGTTCAAAACTTTTAATCCATATTCCTGAAGCTGTTGTACTGGCATATGAGTTTCAAGAGGTTGGGCATTGGAGGAAATTTTTAGATCATTGTCCTTCTCAACGGTCAATTGATTTTGCATGTCCATCTCAATTTTTTCCAACGCCGAAGGAAATGCATTTTCCTGCGGAATGAGATCCAAGAGAGAAACCTGTTTAATGGATGTGTGCCAAACGGTGTGGATAACCTGCTGGATTCTATTTTGGGAAAGCAGTTGAGGATCAAGCATCACACCCGGTTTAATGGTGTCATTTTCATGAATCTTGAGCAAGATGGATGGATTGAAACCATACGGATTTTCTCCCTCACCGAACTCAATATTGTATTTGTAGCAAACTAAAAATCTTGCCCCTACCTGATATGCATCACTGGTTGAAGCAGTGAGAAACGCGGATTGGAGAGGAATTTGAGCAGTTTCCGGCGTTAGAGTGTTGAAAAAAGATGCCTGTTTTTCAATACCGGCAGCAGGAAATAGCCCGGTTTGGGCACGAAGATCGAAAGCGGAAAGAATGAATTGATTTTTATCCAGACAATATACCCCAGAAGACAGGATCTGTATTTGACGATCTGGAATTTGCAGTATGGCTGCTGCACTGGCAGGGTCGATGCTTAATAATTTGCGTTGATTTGCCAATGGACGATCTGTTATAAGCATTCCATTTTCAATTTGGATTTTTATGAATGAATTAGCGGTTAAAAACCACCCTAATAGTTTCAGAAAATCACCTGATCTTTGAAATGCTTGATCTCGATAAGCACTCTGCAATTCCAAGATCAGAACACTAAAATAGAAGCAAATGATTAAGAAGTCGACTAAAAGGATGGGGCAATGAATCTCTGAAAAAATGGCTATAATTCCCTGTAGTATAGTTGCCACGAGGAGTAAAGGCAGCAGAGGCATGAGAGGAGAAAAAAAATTTCTTGATCGGGCTTTTCTTTCTTTTCGCTGCATAGGTACATTTTATCCCAAATAAAAAACGAGGAAAATGAAATTGAAAGAAAAAAAGACAAAAAAAGATTTCGGTTCCCTATTTTTACAGTTTTACTCGAATATTCATATAGCTGATTTTATATTCTCGATCAGTTTCTTTCTTTTTGGTTCTTTATACTGCGATTATGTTGGAATAGAGATCAATGTTACCCAGTTGTGTTTGGGAATGTTGGTAATCCTGTTCTTTCTTATTGCGATGGAATTTCTTAATCTACTCTTTAGCACCGAACGCGATTTCGACCAGGCATTGCTCCGGCGCTTTGGGAATTTGGATTACCGCATGCTCTACTTTCTGTTGGCGGCTTCGTTCATTCTCATTGCGGCAGTGATCTGCATATTTCAAATAAAAAATTCAACCTCGCTGCTTTTAGCAGGGTTAATGGTACTTGTGATCTTTCTGTATACTGTAAAACCATTTCGCTTGATCTACTCTGGATATGGAGAGATTCTGCAGGCGTTCCTTATTACTTTTCTCATCCCGACATTTGGATATTCCATCCAAACAAAAGGTGAGCTGCATTCCACACTTGCCTATTTATGCATCCCATTTTTCATTCTTGTGCTTGCCAATCAATATATATCTGAGAATCAGTCGCTTTCACGGGATATTGAAAGGTATCATACAACTGCAGTGATGCGTTTTGGAAGCGTGCTTACATTGCGTGTTGCAATGTATTTAATCGCTTTTTCGTATATTTTTATTCTGTTGTCAGGTGTTACAGCGCTACCATGGAGGTTTATCCTGCGCTGGTATCTCAGTATTCCAGTAGCTATCTATTTAATCTGGAATTTAAATAAAATACTTTCTGGTGGAAAACCTGTGTGGCAACTCATCAAGTTCCTTTCTTATTCCCTGATCCTTCTTAATTTGATCTCAATCTTGTTATCTTTCTTATTTATATAAAAAATTTTTATATTTCATTAATTCTTTATCTCTACTTCTTTTCCTATAATGAAAAGAAAGGAGATTTAAAATGTTAAGTGAAAAAGTAAAAGCGCCAGATTTTGAACTTCTGGATGAAAATGGAATTCCCCATAAACTATCTGATTATGCTGGTTCTCCGCTTGTGCTTTATTTCTATCCAAAAGATGATACCCCGGGCTGCACAACGGAAGCATGCAATTTTCGCGATGATTACAGCGCTTTCCAAAAAGCAAACACAAAGATCCTGGGTGTGAGCACGGATTCGGTAAAATCGCATAAAAAATTCAAAGAAAAATATCACCTGCCGTTTCCATTGTTATCCGATCCTGATCATAAAGTAGTGGAACAATATGGTGTGTGGGCTGAAAAGAAAATGATGGGTAAGAGATATATGGGTATTGCACGTACTACATATGTGATAGATAAAAATGGAAAAATAGCCAAAGTGTTTGAAGGTGTAAAACCAGCCGAACACAGCCGCGAAGTACTCGAAGTGTTGAAGACGCTTTAGATTTCAAATTGAAATCGATAAGATAATTTCTGTTCTAGGCGTCATAAAACATAGCTGTCCAATGGTCAGAACCGATCGGTGATCTTTTGCAAACCTATATTCTTGGAAGCGAAAAATCATCCATTCGAGCATTGGCTGACATTACTGCCTGGCTGGCACAACGAACCAGACAATATTTATTTAAGATGCAGGAGAATTTTTCCTTCTGCCCATAGTTCTTCGAGCTGGTAATAGGCACGCTGGCGCTCTGAAAACAGATGCACAACCAGATCACCAAAATCAAGGGTGATCCATCCCTCTACGCCTTTGCCGTTAATTCTGGCATCGAGACTGAAATTTGACTTGGCAGATTCATCGACTGCTTTAGATAAACTTTGCAGCATTCGATCGCTTGTCCCGCTGCAAATAATAAAATAATCTGTGAATTGACAAATATTGCTGACATCCATCAAGACGATGTCTTCACCTTTTTTATCTTCCAACGATGCAACAATTTGACGCCCAATTTCTAATGTTCTCTGAGTTCCCAGTTTTCACCTCATAGTAAAATACATGCCCAATTCTATCACGTACATTTGCTCAGCAAAAATCGACCTTTGTGATGATTTTATAGTTTGGACCCTGCTTGGTGAGGGTGCTCTGGTAAAAAGTAAGATGATCTGTACTTTGCTGTGTCTGAAAATCTTGTTTTAAGGTGTTCCAAAGAAGTTGAAATTGCGCTAGTTCCTGACGGGTGGAATGATCGTTGAAACGAGCAATAGTTATATGTGCTTGAAAAGGACGTTTTTCTATTGGGTAACCGAAAGTATTGAAAATTACTTCACTCTTTTTAACCACTTCCGACAGTTCGTTGGAGGGATGAATACCTACCCATAGAATGCGGGGGTTTCTTTCGTTCGGGAAGATCCCTGACCCCTGTAGCCGAAGCTGGAATTTCTCTACTTCTGAAAAAACTTCTTCCAATTTATCCCAGATAGGTTGAAGATGGTTTTCCCGCAGTTCCCCCACAAATTTTAATGTAATATGCAGTTGCTCTGCTTTTGTCCAACGCAGAATGGGTGGAAGACGCTGTTCCAAATGCTTCCGATACTTTAAGATATCAGTAATGACCTGTTCGGAAAGATCCAATGCGGCAAAGACGCGATAGCTCATAGTTTTCCTCTATCGAAATTTTATCAAATCTTTGCTTTATTAAAGCTACCAGAACCAACCTAGTCAGCCTTGTAAAATCATGGTATAAGAACGTTACCCTGCTGTGTTCGTGATGCGGCACTTGATGTTTTGAGCCAACACTTTATTAAATGGGTTCTCATCTTATGTTGGTTACGCGATAGGCGCAAGCCAAGGCGAAGCTAACAGGTCGGAACCCGACCTGCGCAAGCAGGTTCAAAACTACGCAGCACACGGCATGGTGGGGTATTTATTTTTAATGTGTATTTCGTTGACGTCTGACCGTGTTCGTTATAAACTAAATAATCAGATGATTGAGGAGGATGAAATGACAGTGATTTGTAAACTTATCATGAAATCTGGGCCTGAAACGGATAAAGTATATAAGATTGAAAAAGACGAGTTTGTTATCGGGCGTGAATTGATTAATGATCTCATCATCAGCGATCCAGAAGTTTCTCGCCGACACGCACGTATTTTTAAAAAGAATGGTCAATATTTCCTGGAAGACCTTAACTCAACGAATGGGACTTTCTATTCCGGAAAGAGAATAGGAAAACCAGTCCAATTAAAAAACGAAGATTTGATTAATCTGGGAAAAAGCATTGTGCTTGAATTTTCCTTGGAAGAGATAGGGGACCTCACTGCTAGCGATCACGAAGTTGAAAAGAAGGTAGAAAAACAGGAAGGCACCAAAGAAATCAAAAAAACTTTGGTGGAGGATAAATCTGTACCGGTTAAACCGATCAAAAAAGCAGAAAAACCCCTCAAAACCGAGAAGAAAAGTGACGCTCCCTTCGGAATTGAAAAATTACGCAATACACCAACCTGGTTGATCGTTTTAGTGATCGTTCTACTTTTCTTGATCGTGTTCTGCGTTATCCCCTTGCTAATCGTTGAATGGACTAACCAGTGGTGCAATTTCTTTGGAACCTTCTTTAATCAGATTCAGCCGGGTGTCTGTCCATAAGATTTACATGAAAGAATATTAAATTTCAAATGAGCCGAAAACAGAAATCTTCACCTCCATGGTCACCGACTACAAAAAGTATTATTGTAGTGATTTTATTGATCATTGCCTGCGCTTTGATCATTCGCTTTGCCAATCTTCTTCCCATTGTGATAGGTGGCGTAATAATTTCTATGATCCTGCAGCCTGCCGTTCGATTTCTAAATCAAAAATTGAAAATTCCGTGGGGACTAGGAACTGCTCTGCTGATCATTTTGCTGGTATTGATTTTTCTGGGTGCAATCATATGGGGTGGCGTTTCAATTGTTGAAGAAATTCAAGGACTGATTAATTTTCTTCTCTCCATTACCAATAACGTTTCCGCATTCATCCAAAACCTCTCGAAAACGAAATTTGAAATCGGTCCATTCGATATTGATCTTTCTTACATAGATTGGGATATTGTTGGAGGAAAAGTTCTGGAATATGCCCAACCGATTTTATCGGGTATTGGGAATTCCATAGGGGGGATCGCTACTGGCACCGTCAGTTTCTTTGGAAAATTCTTTCTCACTGTGATCATTGCATTTCTGATCTTGAACGAAAGGCAAAACCGAAAAGGCAGCAATATCTTGATGCGCATTCCGGGATATGAAGATGATGCCCGCCATTTACGAAAGGAAATAAACGTCATCTGGAATGCTTTCTTCCGCGGTCAAGCGAAAGTATTCTTTGTACGTATTAGTATCTATATTGTCTTGCTGGGTATTTTGAGGGTGCGGTACTTTGTTCTCTTAGCAGTTTTAGCCGGTTTGGCAAATTTTATTCCCTATATCGGCGTGACAGTTGCCTGGACTGTCTATTTTTTAGTAGCTGTGTTCCAGGGTACTACTGTGTTTGGGCTGCAACCGCTGCCTTATGCCGCAATTGTCAGTCTATCAGGTTGGTTGATTGATAATATTTATGACAATGTTTATACACCGCGTGTGATGGCGGGAAGTTTAAAATTGCACCCGGCATCTGTCATGATCGCTGCACTGGTGGGGCTTGATTTGTTTGGGATAGTAGGGATGATCTTTGCTTCCTGCGTTATATCTTCAATAAAGTTTATGATCAGGATCCTTGGGACCACATCGAAGAAGAACATTATTCAGGAGATGTGACAGGTTTCTATGGAAATGCTTATAAAAAAGCCAAGACGGGTCTAAACAAAGTTACTGAAAAAGCAAAAAAAATAATAAGGAGAAAAAACAATGTCTGATCCAGAAAAAACATCTGTTGAAACAATGGCAGAAACTGATAATTATATTGCCTGGAAATCTGCCGAACCCGATGGCGAAGATGTTTATCATCTTGAATTAAATAATGTCACCCTCCATTTTTTCATTGAAGAATGGCAGGAATTCATTGATTTGATCCAGGATGTAATCAAGAAAACAGCATAGAGAGAAGAACAAATATGCATCTCGATAGCTCAATGAAATTTCATCAAATAGACACAGAGAATATGCTAGCTGAAATCGATGGACTGCCCCGGCAGCTTGCAAATGCTTATTCCAACAGTTCTCAGTATGATCTAAAAAATCTGAAAAAACCGGATATAGTTCTGGTAGCTGGTATGGGGGGATCTGCTATTGGCGCTGATCTGCTTTCTGCCTATTGCCTGCCTTTCTGTTCGGTTCCGATTATCAGCTTGCGCGAATACACACTACCCGAATGGGCTTTGAAACAAAATACGCTGGTGGTTGCCTCTTCGCATTCTGGAAATACCGAAGAGACCCTTTCAGTTTTTGATCTGGCATTGAAAGCTGGTTTGCCGATCCTTACCATAACGACCGGGGGTGAAATTTCTAAAAAAGCAAAAGAATCAGCTATTCCAATTTGGGAATTCGAACATCACGGACAGCCGCGAGCAGCGGTTGGCTTTTCATTTGGTATCCTGCTGGCATTGTTGGAACGTTTGGATCTGATTCCAACCCAACAGCAGCTGGTCGAGCAGACAGTGAATGAGATCGAGAAAAAACAGGAAAATTACAAAGCCGGTGTTCCGATCGTAGAGAACCCGGTAAAAAGACTGGCAGGGCAGGCAGTAGGCAGGTTGGTATCGGTATTTGGTTCCGATCACCTGGCGCCGGTTGCCCGCCGTTGGAAAACTCAGATTAACGAACTGGCTAAAGCCTGGGCGCAATTTGAATTCTTACCCGAAGCGGACCACAATACGCTGGCAGGTGTGGAAAATGACGAGAGCATTCTCGAAAAAACCATGGTTCTATTCTTGAAAGGGGAACATGCTCATCCCAGAAATCTCCTGCGGGCAGACCTGACAAAGCAGGAAATGATGGTAGCAGGGCTGGCTGTGGACTCGATCGATTTCAAGGGAATTTCACGGCTGACTGAAATGTGGGATGCAATCCTGTTTGGAGATTACTTTGCCTATTATCTAGCACTTGCCTATGATGCAAATCCGACACCCATCGAAGCTTTGAGCAACTTGAAGCGAAATATGAAAAAGTAGCCCCGTGGGCTACTTTTTTTTGACGTATAATAGAACAGATATACTATCTATGCGTTATAGAAAAATTTTGCATATCGATTTGGATGCCTTTTTCTGTTCTGTCGAGGAATTGCTTAGTCCCGATTTGAGAGGAACGGTTTTTGCCGTAGGAGGATCTCCGGATAGCAGGGGAGTAGTTAGTTCCTGTTCTTATGCAGCCCGAAATCTGGGCATCCATTCTGCCATGCCAATGAAAACTGCCTTGCTGAAAGTAGCGGGATTAAAAATAGTGCACGGGCATTACGAAAAATACCAGTTTTATTCCGAACAGGTAATGAGAATCTTGGGTGATACTACCCCGCTGGTTGAGCAAATTTCCATAGATGAAGCATTCATTGATGTGACGGATATGCCGCAAAAAGGTGTTGAAATTGCTGCAGCTCTCCAGAGCCGTATAAAAAACGAAACAGCATTGCCGTGTTCTATCGGAGTTGCATCGAATAAACTGGTTGCAAAAATAGCCACCAATATTGCGAAATCGTCTTATCACGGGAACCAGACTCCCTGTGCTATCCTGGAAGTTCCCGCCGGAAAAGAAGCAGAGTTCCTGGCACCGCTACCGATCAAGGAATTATGGGGTATCGGGAAGAAGAGCGTCCCGCAATTTATACAGATGGGTTATGCCACCATCGGTGATCTGGCGAAAGCTCCGGATGTGCTCCTGGAAAAACAATTGGGAAGGTTTGCCAGTACTTTAAAATCACGTGCGGGTGGTAAGGATGACCGACCAGTGGGGAATGAAGAAGAGATCAAATCGATCAGCAATGAAACAACCTTTGGAGAAGACATCCAGGACAAAGGTGAGATCGAACGTACATTGCGTGCACTGAGTGAAAATGTGGCATATCGATTACGCCAGCAGGGATTGGGCGGAAAAACCATCCGTTTGAAGATCCGCTGGCCTGATTTTGAGACTCATACCCGCCAATTCAGTCTGGAACAACCCACCAACCATGATACGGTTATTTATCAAGCCATCCTGCATTTACTGCATGAAATCTGGAAACCAGGTATGAAAGTACGCTTATTGGGAGTAGCGGCTGCCAATTTGACCACCACTCTGCAACAGCTTTCTATCTTGGACACCAGCTATCAAAAAGAAGATCAGCTCTTGCAGGCCATGGATGATATCAAAGAACGATATGGAAAGAGGATAATCAAGCGCGGCTGGGCTTTGAAGAATGATTCTGATTAAAATCAGTGACCATTTTTTGATAGATTTCGATCAAGTTGTTGGTGATCATTGACCAGCAGAAACCCTCAGCAAACTCCCGACAATTTTTGCTCAATTGTTCGCGCAACCCTTCTTTGCAGAGCATACGTTTTAATTGCACAGCTAGAGACTTCGGGTCATCATCTGGAACACTAAGACCAGTCACTTCATCCTGCACCAGCAGCTCCAAACCGCCCACTTTGGTAGCGATGACGGGTGTGCCGCATGCCATGGCTTCCAGGGCGACCATACCAAAGGATTCATAATGAGAAGGCATGACGACCACTTCAGAAGCGGAATAGTAATAAGCAAGGGAATCTTGCGCTTTTTTCCCCAAAAACACGACCATATCATCCAATCCCAATGAGCGGTTCATATCCTGCAGGTGGCGCATTTCCTGATCGAGCAGTTCGCGGGGTTTATCGGGGTCACCACCGATGATCGCCACATAATGCGGGCAGGTAGTTAATACATCGGACTTGCGTAGCAATGCGATGGCCTTGAGGAGATTATCAATGCCCTTTAAGGGTTCAATGCGTCCGACATACAGGATCACTTTTTCATTTGGAGGGATGCCAATAACCGCTTTGGCTTCATCCTGCGGGATGGGATAGAAGCGGCACAGATCAACACCAGGCGGGAGAACGGTAATCTTGTGAGGATCCGCCGCATAATGCCGCTGCAATTCGTTTTTTTCGATTTCTGTTGCAGTAATAATACCATCTACTTCGTGCACGATCTTTTTTTCTGATTCAATGCGCAGTGATCCTTCCAATTCCTGTTGAGACCTGGCGATACGGTTCTTTAGATACGCCAGTGTATGGAACATCTGCAGCACAGGAACCCGCCATTGTTCCCGCAGCTTCAGCGCTGCCAGCCCGGAAAGCCAGTAATGGCTGTGGATGAGATCATAGTGAATATTTTTTGAGTGGGCAAATTCCTGAATATTTTCTGTGAAAGTATCCAGATGCATATAGAGTTGTTCTTTGGGTAGAGGAGTTTCCGGTCCGGCTGGAATATGTACGATACGATTGCCGTAACCCAGATCGTGTAGAATATGCGGAACATGTTCATCTTGGGAACGGGTGAATACATCGGCATGAATGCCCATTTCTCCCAGATAGCGGGTAAGATCGCGCACATACACATTCATTCCGCCGGTGTCTTTTCCACCGAGGGTGGCGAGGGGGCAGGTGTGGTAGGAGATGAGGGCAATGTTCATAAGAATCCTTGTAAAAAGAATTGTCTCACTGATATAATTCAAGGCGCGCCACCGTAGCTCAGCCGGCAGAGCAGTCGCTTCGTAAGCGACGGGTCAAGGGTTCGATTCCCTTCGGTGGCTTTTGTATTATAAATGAGGATGCGGGGTGAATCCATAGGATGATTGGCGGAAACGTTGCCAATCCATTGAGGAATAGTCATGGCAAGGTCAATTCGGAAAAATTATATTTGTGTTTTCATGCTCCTGATCTTTGCGAGCGCTTGTATAAAAGTCAATCAATTTTTGATTGATCAATCCTCTGAACTGAAAAGTACATTGTCTGTTCTACCCGATGGCGCACAAGATTTGGCAGATATCGACTTACCAATTTGTGTGCAGAATTTGGATGATTTTGAAATTGCCTATGTGATTCATGTGATCGATGGAGATTCCATTGAAGTAAAAGTGAATGGAAAGGAAGAGCAGGTACGCTACAT
>CAYLUJ010000012.1:21102-26947 GCA_964386805.1 uncultured Pelolinea sp.
GCGTCAATACACCGGAATATTACAGTGATGAACGAGATGAAGCGGAAGCAGCTACTGAATTAAATCGGGAATTGGTTGAGGGCAAGTATGTGCTGCTCATCAAAGATGTATCGGAGCGGGATAAATTCGACCGGCTACTGAGGTATGTTTTTACGGAAGATTATTTTGTGAATTATGAGCTGGTGGAAGAGGGAGTAGCAGATGCGAAGGAATATTCTCCGGATACGGCTTGTCATGCTTATTTGAGTCAAGCGGAATAATTCAATGAATAGATGATTTAACATGTATTCATTGGGTGGTTAAGCTTTCTATTGTTGGTGGGTTGTTCTTGGATTTGGTGAGATCCCTCGCTATGCTCCATGACATAATAAATATTGAAATAGGAGACAAATCAACTTGCTTTTTTAAATGTCATTTCACAGAGCGCAGCGGCGGAGGAATCTCTCCTTTTTCTGATTGCTTCCAGAACTTATCGCAGCGGATTGGTCTTCGCTTGAGTAGGTTTTGATTCCCACTCCCCCCATTTTTCAAAGTAAAGGGGGTGTTTCCAACGCACCGAAATATTCCTCATTTCCTTCTCCCGACGTCATCCTAGAGGGAGTGAAACGACCGAAGGATCTGTTCATTTCGATGATGTGGCATGGGATAGGTCGCAAAGCACGGGACTGAAAGGAAATCATAAGAAAATGGGTTCTTTATTGCTGGCTGGTTTGTTTTTACGAATGGAGAGATGGCTCGCTAACGCTCAACATGACGTATTAGAGGTCATCCTGGAGGAGCGAAGTGACGAATGGATCTGTTCAAAACGATGTTTGTAAGAAAGTATGTCGCAATGATGTTTGTTCATCTTCAAACCTGGGCGGGATTCTTTCCTGCCCTTTTGTTTTGGCGCGTATAGAAACGTGCCCTTGTACGAAAAAATTGATAACGGGATTTCCTTTTTTTGTTTTGGCGTGTATGAAAACATGTTCGACAAAATTCTCGTAGGGCAGGATTCTTTCCTGCCGATAATTCTTTGGCAGCTATGGAAAGCTGCCCTATGTACTATCCTGTCGATAATAAATCTATCCACCCCCGATAGGGGTCATAAAAGAAACCGTGCAGCCGGCAGGGATGACATCTTCATCGATGGCGATCTTGTTATCGATCAAGATGAGTATATTGCGCAAATGTGTTTCTAAAGATGGGAATTGCTGGATGACCTGTTTCTTGAGATTAGCAATGGTTGTGCCGGGTTTAATTTCCACGACAGTACTTGCGACGCCTGCTTTTTCTTTTAAATGAGAGAAAAATTTAACAGTTATGCTGTTCATTTGTAACCTTGAGTACCAATTATATACTGCATCGAAAAGGTGTGAAGTATAATTTCATCATGCAAATCGATTATATCCCTATTGTTATTGGTATTGCTGGTGGAACTGGATCAGGGAAAACCACCGTGGCAAATGTGATTCTGGATGCAGTTGGCAGGCATCGCATTGCGTACCTGCCGCATGACGCATACTACCGCGACCTGACCGATCTCCCTCCCGTACAAAAAGCAGAGGTCAACTTTGACCACCCGAATTCACTGGAAACGGAATTGATGATCGAACATGTGAAAGAGCTGAAGGCGGGGAGACCGGTGGATATTCCGGTCTATGATTTTTCCACACATTCCCGCACCGATAAAACCATTCATGTAGAACCACAGCGCGTCATTATTGTGGAAGGCATTCTCATCTTTGCCGAAAAAAAATTACGGGAATTATTCGATATGAAACTATTTGTGGATACCGATCCGGATATCCGCTTCATCCGCCGGCTGCAGCGCGATATTGCTGAACGTGGCAGAACCATGGCGACCGTGATCAACCAGTATCTGGGAACGGTACGTCCCATGCACCTTGAATTCGTCGACCCCTCCAAACGTTATGCCGATGTGATCATCCCCGAAGGGGGGTTGAATCAGGTAGCGATGGATATGGTGATCGCGCGTATAGAAGCCCTTTTAATGAAACAGGGATAACCTTGATGGAAAAGAAGAATCCACGCCAAATCATCATCAGCGTGCTGATCCTTCTTCTTTTGTTGTTTTTCTCCATATTCTTATATTTGAATCGGCATGAGATCCAACGCTTTGAAAGCTATGGCTATCCGGGTATTTTTTTGGTTTCTCTGCTTTCCAATTCCACCATCATTTTTCCGCTGCCGGGGGTATTGATCACCTCTGCCATGGGAGCGGTTTTCGATCCCTTCTGGGTGGCGGTGACCGCAGGGCTGGGTGCTGCACTGGGTGAGATATCAGGTTATTTGGCGGGGATGGCAGGAAAATTTGTAGTAGAGAAAAAAGATTGGTATGACAAGATCATGCAAGCCATGCAGAAATATGGAGCATGGATCATCCTTGTGCTGGCGATCATTCCTAATCCTTTTTTTGATCTCGCCGGAATCGCGGCTGGTGTCTTGCATGTTCCACTCTGGAAATTCCTGCTATTCTGTGGGATTGGGAAAATAATCAAAATGCTTATTTTTTCCTATTCCGGTTTTTCATTATCTCAACTGTTTGCACGATAGAAAGGAAGAATATGACGTCGCCCTATGCAAAGATGGATCAATATCTGGAAGAAAACCTCAACAAAAGTATTGAAGAATTAAAGATGCTGGTTTCCCAAAAGAGCATTTCAGCGCAAAACTTGGGTTTGAAAGAATGTGCGGAAATGGTAGAGGGTATGCTGGAGAAACGTGGGTTTCACGTCACGCTGAACGCGACCGCCGGCGCACCGATTGTCACCGCCCAAAGAAAAGGCAAGACTGACCGGACGTTGCTATTTTATGACCATTATGATGTGCAGCCGCCCGAACCGCTGGAATTATGGCTGAGTGAGCCTTTTCAACCGGAAGTGCGCGAGGGAAAATTATTCGGAAGGGGTGTCAGCGATAATAAAGGCAATATCGTTAACCGCCTGTTTGCGATCGACAGTATATTGAATACCCTTGATGAACTGCCCTGTACGGTTAAGTTTCTGATCGAAGGGGAAGAAGAAGTGAGCAGTGCGAATCTTGAAGCATTTGTCTTCTCGCATAAGCCAGAATTGGCAGCCAATGCTTGCATCTGGGAATCGGGTGGGGTGGATCAAAATGATGTGCCCACCCAGTATCTGGGCTTGCGTGGCATTTGCTATGTGGAACTGGAAGTGGAAACCGCCAACATGGACGTACATTCAGGACTGGGTGGAACGATCTTCCCGAATGCTGCCTGGAGATTAGTGTGGGCTCTGAATTCATTGAAGAATGAAAAAGAAGAGATCATGATCGATGGATTTTATGATGATGTGCTTCCCCCTTCGAGCGAAGATATTGAATTCTTGAAAGCATTACCGGATGCCGCCGAGGATTATAAAACCCGTTATGGTGTGAAAGAATTTTTACAGGGTATACAGGGAGGATATGAATTGAACATGGCAGAAGTGTATAAGCCCTCCTGCACGATTTGCGGATTAAACTCTGGCTACCAGGGCAAAGGCTCGAAAACAATCCTGCCTGCTAAAGCTTCCGCCAAGATCGATTTCAGACTGATCCCGGACCAGAAACCGGCTAGAATTCTGAAGCTGTTGCGCCACCACCTCGACAGGTACGGATTTACAGATATTAAGATCACTGATCTGGGGGGAGAATCACCTTCCAAAACTGATGCAGCCGATCCCTTTGTGCAGCTGGTGGTAAATACTGCCAAAGATGTATACGGCATGCCTATGCAGATTGTACCCATGTCAGGCGGGTCAGGTCCAAACTTTATTGTACAGGAAGCCTTGAATATTCCGATCGCTTCTTTGGGAGCTGGCTATCCTGGAACAGGAGCGCATTCACCCAACGAAAATATCCGTATCTCTGATTATTTGAAAAGTGCCAAGCATATCGTACGTGTTTTGGATTCGTTTGGGAAAAACTGATACAAGATACGCTTAATATTGTAGTTGTGTGCAACTCAAATAGACAGGGAATGTAAAAAGCGCATTCCTTGTCTATTTGAGGGAGATTTTTTATTTATTGATATTCTTTAACCAGGTAAAGGAGTAGGGAGGGAGAATTAAGGTATGCTCCTGCACAGCTTCGTCTTTCATCAGATCGATCAGCGTTTCACCCTTTTGAAGATGGGCGCTCAGATCAACCGGGATCGTAGTCGCAGAAAGGTTGTGGAGCGCCAGGATAGTGTTCTTGTCATCAGTGCGTTTAATAAAAAGAAGAGCCGGATGATGAGGTTGGGTGATGATCTCATACGCTCCCACCGCCATCACCGGGTTGGTTTTACGGATGGAAAGCATTTTCCGAATGGTGTTGAATAAAGAAGCGGGATCCTCTTGTTGCGCTGCCACATTGATGTGTGAATACGAGAATTGATCGCTTTTGATTACCGGAAGATATAATTTCTCTTCCATCACACTGGAAAAGCCGGCATTTCTTTCGCTGTTCCACTGCATGGGAGTGCGCACTCCATCGCGGTCTTCGAGATAGATATTATCGCCCATTCCAATTTCATCCCCATAATAAATAATGGGAGTGCCGGGTAGCGAGAATAGAACCGCGTTCAGCAGTTGAATCTTCTGGCAATCTCCATCCAGTAGAGGAGCAAGCCGGCGGCGGATACCCAAATTCTGGCGCATTCTCTGGACCGGAGCGTAAAAATCCCACAGGAATTGACGATCTTCCTCAGTGACCATCTCGAGCGTTAATTCATCATGATTTCGTAAAAAGGTGCACCACTGGCAGGTATCTGGAATTTGGGGTGTCATTTCCAGAATATCCACGATCGGGGAACAATCGCTTTTTGCCAGTGCTTTGAAAATGCGCGGCATCAAAGGGAATTGAAATGCCATGTGGAATTCATCGCCGTCGGCAAAATAGGGGCGCAAATCCTGCGGCCACTGATTGGCTTCTGCCAGAAGGATGCAATCGGGATATTCCTCATCGATCAATCGACGCAGTTCTTTGAGGTAGGTATGCGTCTCTGGCAAGTTTTCGCAAGTCGTACCTTCTCGCTCGATCAAGTAGGGCACCGCATCCGCTCGAAAGCCATCAATACCCATATCTAGCCAAAAGCGCATGATCTTTTTCATCTCTTCACGCAGGGCGGGACTGTCATAATTCAAATCGGGCTGGCTGGAATAGAAGCGATGCCAGTAATATTTCTGAGCTTTCTCACTCCATGCCCAGTTCGAGGTCTCGCTATCTACAAAGATGATGCGCGCATCCGAATAAAGTCGGTTGGAATCGCTCCAGACATAGTAATCATGATAAGGAGAATGCTCATCGGTTTCCGCTTGTTTGAACCACTCGCATTGATCCGAAGTGTGATTCACGACCAGGTCAGCGATGATGCGCATGCCGCGTTGATGCGTTTCATTGATCAATTCTTTAAAATCACCAATCGTTCCCAGTTCTGGATGGACATTGTAATAATCCGCGATATCGTATCCATCATCAATCAAAGGAGAGGGGAAGATAGGTAGTAGCCAGATGCAATCCACCCCAAGATGTTTGATGTAATCCAATTTTTGAGTGAGCCCTTGGATATCACCAATGCCATCCCCGTTCGAGTCGTAATACGCTCTCGCGGAGACTTCGTAAAAAACTGCGTTTTTGTACCAATTTGTCTGCTTTTTTTGCATGCTTTATCCTTAAAAGCCTTATGCTCATTTCTGAATTGGATTTATTTTTTAGCCTTTGACCGAGCCAGCCAGCATTCCACGCACGAAATACTTTTGAAGCAGCAGGAAGATGATCATGGGCAGAGCCATGGAGATAAAAGCCGCGGCAGTCAGCAGATGCCAACCGCTGCCTAGGGATGTCACCATGTTTCCGATCT
>CAYLUJ010000012.1:26957-37267 GCA_964386805.1 uncultured Pelolinea sp.
TCTGATAGGTTAACACGGGATGCTGACCACCCAGGAAGACCAGCGCGACCAGCAGGTCATTCCAAATCCACAGGAATTGGAAGATCGTCAAGGAGGCCAGGGCAGGGATGGAAAGCGGCATGGCAAGTTTCCGGAACGCTGTCCAGTGGGACGCTCCATCAATGTAGGCGGATTCAAATATCTCTTTGGGTAAACTGCCCAGAAAATTTCGCATCAGATAGATGGCGTAAGGCAGGCCAAAGCCAGTATGAAACAGCCATATTCCCATAAAAGTGCCGTTCAATCCAAGCTGTGCATATAATCGCGAAACGGGGATGAGCGTCATTTGTAAGGGTACAACCTGCAGCCCTACCAGCAGTGCAAACAGCCACTGGCGACCTTTAAAATCCATCCATGAAAATGCATAGGCTGCGAAGGAAGCGATCAGGATCGGAAAGATGGTGGAAGGAACTGCCACGAGAACACTATTAATAAATGCGCGTCCCATGCCGCGCGGATTCATTAAATCGCGAATATCGCAATAGAGATCCAAAGATTGTTTACCGCTGGCGCAGTCGGCGCGGTAGGTGCTGTTTCCGCGATACCCGGTAAACGCGTCAATATAGTTATCCAACGTGAAGGTGGAACTGGTATCAAGCCCTGACAAGCGTTTCATATACGCAATGATGGCAGCCGTTTGTGTTTCATCAGGCACCGGAATATCAGCCATATGTGGTTGTCCGTTGATTTCTGTTGTTAACGAAGGGAGCAGCGTGAACGAGCGGCGGTAATTTTGAACAAGGTCTGGATCAGATAGGTCAGCTTCTGCAATAGCAGCGCCATCTTCACCATGGCAGCTTGCGCAGGATATTTGGTATTCTTCATACCCCTTGGGTTTGGCGAATATTGTCCACCAGCCGGAGCTGTTGATATCCTGCACAGGTCTGAATGAGGTAATAAGTAAACCCAGAGTTGGTACCAACCAAACTATGCATAAACCAATCAAAATAAAATGGATAGGGAAATTCTTCAAGCCTTTTGAAGGAGCTGATTTCCTGGCACTCATCGGATTTCCTCCTGCTTCTGGAAGCGGCGGATATTCATGATCATGACAGGGATGATGACGATGATCAGGATCACTGCAATGGCAGAAGCGCGACCGGGATCATAATTCTTGTACATTTCTATATACATGCGGTTAGCGATGACTTCGGTGCCGTAATTGCCACCGGTCATGACATACACGATGTCAAAGATCTTCAACACGTTAATAACCATGGTAGTGACCACCACGGTGATGGTGGGCAGGATCTGGGGGACCATGATCTTCCAGAAAACTTGCCATTCACTAGCACCATCTACACGAGCAGCTTCCAGGATCTCAACAGAAACACCTTTGAGCGCAGCCGCCAGAATGGTCATACAAAAACCTGTCCACATCCATACGCCCACCACGATTAATGCAAGGATGTTGATCTGTGGATCGGTGAGCCAGGAAACAGGTTGTCCGCCCAGTGTGGTAATAATGGCGTTGAGCAGCCCGATCTGCACCTGGCTGGAGCCATAGTTGTACATGAATTTCCAGATCACACCAGCGCCCACGAATGAAATCGCCATGGGAAGGAAAATAATAGATTTCGCAATGGATTCATATTTCACCTTGTCAGCCAGAACAGCGATCAACAACCCCAATGCTACTGTTCCGCTGACCATGAGGACGATCCATTTCAGATTGTTTAAAAATGCGGTCTGCATGATGGTGGATGTGATGGCATAGCGGTAATTTTCGAAAATTCCCCAACAGGGTTGACCTTCGATGCAGCGTGTACCAGCCCAACCGGTATTATCGTTGTTGCGCACGCTGAGATAAAAAGTATTAAAGCCTGGATAAACGATGAAGGTAGCCATCACGATCAATGCAGGCAGCAAATATATCCAGGGTGTCATGGGCTTTTGCCGCATGATCCCGGAAGAGTTTTTGCTCATATTCTCACCTCCATATAACTTTAATCATAATGATGAAAACCAAATAATTGCTTAAAAAGATCGGGCGTCTGGTTCACAGACACCCGATCACAATGGTACTTACTGTAATGCTTCTGCTTGGGCTTGAGCAACAGAAGCAAGAGCTGCATCTAGGTCGCCGCCATTGACATAACTGACAATGGCTGCCCATTCGGCACTACCAAAGCCGCCGGGAATGGTATCACCAAGATCGGGAGTGAAACCGGTGGTATTGGCAAGGGCTTCACCCTTCTTGATCAAAGCTGCATCCACATAGTTGCCTGCTGCACCCTTGTTCGGTGACAGGTCGAAGCTGGCTTTTGCCCAGTTTGCACCACCTTCCAGAGAGGAAAGGTAAGCGACGAGAGCGCGGACTGCTGGCGTATCGTTGAATGCCATCAACCAGTCAGCACCGCCCTGCAAGCCCTGCGCACCGGGAACCGGGAAGAAATCGTAATCGGTGCCGTAGACCAGATCAGGGTACTGTGCGGCAACATTGCCGCCGGCGAAACCGGACTGTTTGACCATCATGGCTTCGGCTGGATCGGAGAAGACCTTGAAGATCGCGTCGTTGAATCCGGTGGAGAGGGTTCCCTCTGCGCCACCAACGGTGTATACAGGATCTGATGCCCATTTGCCGTAGGTCTCATAGGCTTGTTTCACACCGGCGTCGTTATAGGCAATTTCACCGGTAATGAGTTTATTTACATATTCGGGACCCTGTTGGACCAGGAGGATATCCTGAATGAAATCAGAACCTGTCCAACCGGTCGCATCGCCTGATTCCATACCCATGCTCCAGGGAACATCGCCATTGGCGACCATCTGCTCAACCAATGCATCCAATTCATCCCAAGTAGTAGGAACGGCGTACCCTTTGGCTTCGAAAGCTGCGGGGCTGTACCAGATGATGGTTTTGATGTCGGCTTTAACAGGGAGACCAAGCCAGACACCATCAATCGTTCCGGGATCCTTGAAGAAATCGGCATAGTTATCGCCAGTTGCTCCCAGGGTATCCATAGGGATGAGGACGTCTTTGTATTGTTCCAACTGTGCAACATTCCAGAATGCAACATCTGGTGGTGTGCCAGCCTGGACTTTTGTATCCAGAAGAGCCTGATCACGTGTGGATTCGGGTACTAGGACAATACCGCATTCCTCCACGAAGGGAGCCAGGATTGCATTCAATTTTTCTTCTTCTGTGCCTGACCACTGGTACAGAAGGGTGATCTCATCTCCTGGCTGCGCTCCCATACAGGGATCTTCAACTACTGCTTCTTCTGCCGGAGCTACTTCTTCAACAGGGGCAGCTTCCACAGCAGGTTGGCAGGCTGCTAGAACCATTGCAAAAATGGCTAGCAGCGCAATCGGTAACCAAAATCTTTTGTTCATTATTTTTCTCCTCAAGTATTTAAAGCCTTTCAAGACACGAATCAAAAATATCTCCCTCTTCACCTCCTTTGGTAAATAAATCTCAAATATTTTATTTATGACGTGATCCACAAGATTCACGTACGATCAATTCGGTATCCAAAATACAATCCCGCTCGGGAATTTCTTTGTGATTGAGCCATTTAATTAACAGGTTTGCAGCATTCCAACCGAGTTGATAGGCTGGAATATGGATCGTCGACAGAGGAGGGGCAAGATGCTTGGATAGAGGGATATCGTCAAAGCCCATAATGGCAATATCTTCGGGAACCCGAATACTTTCCTGATAGAGAGCGTTCAAGCTGCCCAGTGCCACCGTGTCAGACGCGATAAAAATGGCAGTTGGTTTGATCGACGACTGAAGTATTTTTTTCATGGCGTTATAACCGGAATCGGGCGTGCGATCTCCGTAAAAAACCAGTGCTTCATCATAAACAAGACCCGCAGCTTCCAATGCCCGGTGATAGCCAGTCAGCCGGTCTTTGCTGCTGGAATATTTCAGAGATGCATTTGTAATAAACGCAATGCGTTGATGCCCCAAACTGATGAGATGGTTCACTGCTTTTTCTGCGGCTTTGCGGTTGTTGATATCCACCGAAGGGATGTTGGGATAATCGATCCTCCCCTGCAGGATGATAGGGGCGTTCGCGTTGAATAGATCAACAATCTCCTGGTCATTGGAGAGTGGCCCCGAAACGATCAACCCATCCACCTGGCGTTCCAGAAATAATGTTGTCAGACTGTTTTTCTCATCTTCGGGTGGAACTGGTTTGAAGATCAAGTGATAACCGTGTTCGCTGGCTACTTCACTGATTCCACGCATTACTTCCGGTAGAAGGAGGTCGGCGTAAGCCTTATCAGGTTCCTGTCGAATGACTAAACCGAGGATAAGAGTTTTCCCTTTGACCATACTACGCGCGGAAGCATCCGGATGATAGTTTAACGTTTCGGCTGCCTGCAGGACTTTCTGGCGGGTTTCCTCGCTGATGCGCATGCCTTCGGCATTGTTCAAAACAAAAGAGACCGTAGTTCGCGAAACCCCGGCTGCGTCTGCGACATCTTTAGCGGTTGCTCTCTTATTCATAGTAAGTGTTGGTAACACGTTTTGCTAAAACGAGTTAGCATTATTATATAAAAATAAGTAAGCGCTGTCAAGTATTTTTCGTAAGAAAAACCAGTATTTTTGGAAATTGATTAAAAATAATGAAAAATATCAGGAAAAAATAAAATAGTATTGTTTTTCCCAAATCAGAAAACAGGTAGCGCGATGCTAACCGGGACCTTTTCCTTTTTTTACAAGAAAAAACAAAGATAGATTTTTAAAAACTAGAAACAGGATCAGACATGTTAGCCCGTATTGTATTTTATGGTACAACCCTAAAATGAGAACAGCACTGCAAAAAACAATACGCAAAACGGAAAACAATGGATTGCTGCTGACAATTTTTTGTTTATTCCTTTGAGCATGGAGAATCTCTCTCTGGATACTGTACGTGTATAGAATACCCAGCAATGCACCACAAGCCGCCCATAACAGATAGTAATAATCCATTTTGTAATAGGGGAAATAATTCTTTATTCCATATTGGGATCCAACCTGGGGATCACACAGATGAAGCCAAAGGATTCATCAAAAGGATTGTTGAATTGGTGCAGTTCATCCGGTGATACGAAAACAATATCGTACGGATGCACTTCCGTGACCTTTTCACCGATCTGCACGGTACCTTTTCCTTTCAAAACGATCACACCGTGTTCCTGCGGATGGCGTTCGAGCATGCTGTGCCCGCCTGGTTCGAGCCAGAAAAAGCGCATCACATAATGCGGGCTTTGATCGTCACGCCCGATGAGGATATGTTTGGTGACGCCTTCAACCCCATCCATTTGCACGGCATGGGGTTGCACGGAATCCCACTGGAAAAATTCTGCATCATTCTCGAAATGTTTAATAGCTGACATGCACAATCCTCCTCTATGATAAAAATGCCGGGTCGATCTATAAGCCGCATTCTGTCCGGTGACTAGGTCACCAGGGTGATAATCTATCTATGCGGTTTACCCGGCGCTCTCACATTACAGTGAGGGAAGGGGCGGTTCCGTTTTTTTCAGCGCCTGCTCAACCTTGCTCCCAAAAGGGGTTGCCTGACCGCTGCATTGCTGCAGCAGCCGGTGGTCTCTTGCACCACCTTTTCACCCTTACCCTTGCGGGCGGTATGTTTCTGTGGCCCTACCGGCAGGTTGCCCCACCCCGGGATTTCCCCGGTTTTGTGCCCTGTGGAGTACGGACTTTCCTCAGCAGAGACGAGCTCCACCGCTATCACCCGACCAACCCGGCAAGCTTATGATAACTTGAATGCATAAGCGGGTCAAATGCTGGAATTCTATTTCTTTCGTAGTGTTCCATCAAGAAAAACCAGAGCAATTGTAGAACCGATTATAATAAGTGCAGAATTTTATCAAATGGAGTTATCAATGAGAAAACCTTTTGTTGCTGGAAACTGGAAGATGAATAAAACTGTTGAACAGGCTTCGCTGCTGGTTGCTGATCTGCTGCCAGGTTTGCAGAAGATCGAACGTGTGCTGTGCCCGCCATTCCCATCCCTGATGGTCATTTCACAGATGACCGCCGGGACTACCATCGGGCTGGGTGCACAAAATATGCACTGGGAAGAATCGGGTGCGTTCACCGGGGAAGTGGCACCAGCCATGGTGAAGGAATTTTGTAATTATGTGATCATCGGTCATTCGGAACGACGTCAGTTCTTTGCCGAAACGGATGCAACTGTCAATCAAAAGGTGAAAGCAGCTTTAAAGCAGGGACTTACGCCGATCGTATGCGTGGGCGAAACATTGGAAGAGAACGAAGCCGGAAGAACAGCTGAAATCGTCAAACGCGAAGTACTGGAAGGTCTGAAAGATTTGAATGCGGATGACGCGGTAAAGCTGGTCATCGCTTATGAGCCCATCTGGGCGATCGGAACCGGTAAAGCAGCCAGTGCTGAACAAGCGGAAGAGATCATTGGCAAGATCGTTCGTGCAAGCCTGGCGGACTGCTTTGGTGCCGAAACTGCCGAGCAAATTCGCATTTTGTATGGCGGTTCTGTCAAAGGCAACAACGCAGCCGAATTTTTCAACATGCCGAATATCGATGGAGCCCTGGTGGGCGGGGCCAGCTTAAAAGCGGATGATTTTATCCAAATCTGCCAGGCAGCTCAGGATTCCATTAAATAGAGTTTTATGGCAACTCAATAAAAACGGCTGATTTTGAATCAGCCGTTTTTTTATCCGGTGCCGAACTGGCGGTCGCCTGCATCGCCCAAACCAGGCAGAATATAGCCATGCTCATTCAACTGTCTGTCAATGGCTGCCAGGTAGATGGGCACATCCGGGTGATTGTCATGTACAACTTTGATCCCTTCGGGAGCACCGATAACGCCGACAAATTTAATACGTTTCACCCCCCATTGTTTGAGCACATCAATGGTTGCGGTTGCGGAACCACCTGTGGCAAGCATGGGGTCGAGGATCAAGCACACGGAAACACGCGGTTCGATGGGTAGTTTGTTATAGTATTGGACGGGTTTGAGGGTCTTTTCATCTCTATAGATGCCAATGTGCCACACTTCCGATGAGGGCATCAGATCCCAAACACCTTCCACCATGCCCAACCCGGCGCGTAGAATGGGAATCAGTCCGATCTTTTCCTTTAAAATAGAACCACTCATCTTTTCAAGAGGAGTGGTCACTTCAAAAGGCGCCAGTTCAAGGTCAAGGGTGGCTTCGTAAGCCAGCAAACCAGCGATCTCACGGATCAGCTCGCGGAACTTTTTGGGTTCGGTATCCTTGCTGCGCAGTTTCGCAAGCTTATGCTTGATCAGGGGATGCTTTGAAACAAAAACATTTTCCATAGACTATTCTCCATTAGAATTATTTCTTACAAACCTATATAATATCAGAAACTGGTTCTTATCCAAAGGTATAATCTTTTTTATGAATACAGAAGCGCCCAGAATTGTAGATCCACAGCCTGATGACAGCGAACAGCTCGATAACGCTCTGCGACCGAGGTTCCTGAAAGATGTCATTGGTCAGAACCAGATCATCGAAAATTTACAGATCCTCATCCAGGCCTCTCGACAGCGTGCCGATGCGTTGGATCACGTGCTGTTCTATGGTCCTCCCGGGTTGGGAAAAACCACACTGGCGCATGTGCTGGCGAATGAGATGGGCGTTAATATCAAAGTCTCTTCCGGACCAGCTATTGAGCGCCCGGGTGACCTGGCTGCCATTCTATCGAATTTGAACGGTGGGGATATTTTATTCATTGATGAAATTCACCGCCTTGGAAAAGCCGTAGAAGAAGTGCTGTATCCGGCGATGGAAGATTTTGCGCTAGATATCATCATTGGCAAAGGTCCATCAGCGCGCTCCATCCGCTTGAAATTACCGCGCTTCACGGTCATTGGTGCCACCACGCGTCTGGCACTGATCAGCTCCCCGCTGCGCACACGTTTTGGAGCTATCTATCGCTTGGATTACTATGCTCCGAATGCGCTGAAACGCATCGTACTGAATGCGGCGGATCGCCTGCATATTCAAGCAGATGAAAAAGGGGTGGAGGAAATTGCACAACGATCGCGTGGTACCCCACGGGTTGCGTTGCGGCTGCTGCGCAGGGTGCGCGATTATGCCCAGGTACGTGCTGAAGGTATCATTACGCAGGCTGCTGCCAGCGAAGCTATGAGTTTGTTGAGCATCGATGCACTGGGGTTGGATGAGATCGACCGCATGGTATTGGATACCATCATTCGCAAATACAATGGTGGTCCGGTGGGGTTGAGCACTATTGCTGCATCCATCAGCGAAGAAGCCGATACCATCATGGACGTGGTGGAACCTTATCTTCTTCAAATTGGGTTCCTCAGCCGCACCCCGCAGGGCAGATGTGCTACCAAACTGGCTTATGAACATCTGGGCTATACGTTTACTGACAAACCTTCCCAACCGAGTTTGATCCAATCGTGAAAACGCTCGATTTCGATTACGAACTCCCGCTGGAATATATTGCGCAGATCCCACTGGAACCGCGTGATGCGTCCAAGCTGCTGGTGCTTTCGCGTAAAGATGGCAGCATCACGCATTCCATCTTTTACGATATCGGAAATTATCTGCATCCCGGCGACCTGTTGGTGGTGAACAAAACGCGCGTCATTCCGGCGCGCATCTATGCCCGCAAACCCACCGGTGGGAAAGTGGAAATTTTATTATTAAGGAAAAATAGGGATGAAACTTGGCTGGCGATGCTGGGTGGGAAACGTTTGAAAGCCGGCATGTATCTGACCATTGAAAATGGACCGCAAGTGGAGATCATGGCGGAGGAAGATGGCGCCAACCGCACTATCCGCTTCAGCGAAACAGTGGAGAAATTTCTGCCAGCCATCGGAAACACCCCGCTGCCGCCCTATATTCACGAGAAGCTACGCGATCCGGAGCGCTACCAGACCATTTACAGCAAGGTGACCGGTTCGGCGGCTGCCCCGACAGCCGGGCTGCACTTCACGGAAAATCTGATAGGATCGTTGAAAGAACAAGGTATCGGTTTTGCGGAAGTGCTGCTGCATGTGGGGCTGGATACTTTTGCCCCCGTCAATGAGGAAAATGTGGAAGAACATCATATCCACCGCGAATGGTGTCAGGTGAAAGAGGAAACTGCCCGGCGAATTCGTGAGACGAAACAAGCAGGGGGACGGGTGATCGCGGTAGGGACGACCTCGGTGCGCACGTTGGAATCCGCCGCGCGGGATGTGCCGGAAGGCGAAATCATTCGCACGTATGAAGGAGATACAGATCTGTTCATCCTGCCAGGATATCCATTTCGCGTAGTCGATGCCATGATCACCAATTTCCATTTACCAAAATCCACGCTCATCATGCTGGTGAGTGCTTTCGCGGGTTGGGGGAACATCCGCAACGCCTATGAAGTTGCCAAACAGGAGCATTACCGCTTTTATTCCTTCGGTGATGCTATGTTCATTTGGTGATGGTATGAATTGGGAGAGATACGAACAAGAATTAATTGCTTGCCGCAAATGCCCACGACTGGTGACATGGCGCGAGCAGGTGGCACACGAGAAGAAAGCTGCCTTTCGCACCTGCGCCTACTGGGGAAAACCGGTACCAGGCTTTGGCGATCATAGTGCGCGTGTGATGGTGGTGGGGCTGGCGCCGGGAGCACATGGCTCCAACCGCACCGGGCGTATGTTCACCGGTGATGCTTCGGGGAATTTCCTTTACCCTGCTTTATATCGGGCTGGCTTTTGCAACCAACCCAATGCAAGCCAGGTCGGGGACGGTTTGGAATTGAAGAGATTATTCATCACAGCCGTCGCGCGCTGCGCTCCGCCGCAAAACAAACCTACCCGTGTGGAGATCGAAAACTGCCTGCCGTATCTGGTACAGGAGATTGAACTGTTGAAGAATTTACAGGGCTTTGTAGCTTTAGGCAGCATTGCCTTTGAAAATTTGATGCACATCTATCAGTCCCATTATGGATATGTTTTCAAGGGAAAACCTAAATTTGCACACGGTGCTTTTTATCAATTTAATGATCTGCCCTGGCTGCTGGCATCTTATCATCCCAGCCGGCAAAATACCCAAACCGGCAGATTGACAGAAGCCATGTTCGATGAAGTGTGGAGACAGGCAAAATCGAATTTGCGTGAATGAATCACACATAAAGGAAAACTGGATGAAAGAAAAGCGCTCACTCCTGGTCGGTATCATTTCTCTTGTTCTCATTGCCCTGGTTGCTTATTTATGGGCGGATGCCCTCATGGATTCACTCTTCGATTACCGCTCCCCGCTGGCGCAAGATCCACCCATTGCGGGGCAGGCAG
>CAYLUJ010000013.1:0-2162 GCA_964386805.1 uncultured Pelolinea sp.
TTTCAACGACGGCGAAGTAGGGTATTCTTTGTTACATGTTTTAGAAAAGTAGCATAGTCATAATTCTTGGATTAAAAGAATATTGTGTACTTTTGGTTTTCAAACATCAAGCCATTGTGCCCCTGGTAAATCGGAAAAGCAGAGTACTGAGGATGCAAAAAAATGTATAAGTTAAATAACAGACCTCGAAAATGTCTTGGTTACAAAACATCCAATGAGGTCTATCTATCAGATCAAATTGCACTTGCTTGTTGAATTCAGGACAATATTATCGGTACACACTGTAACAAATTTAAATTAGGAGGTGGATATATGCCTGTACTTGTCATTGGTTTAATATTAATGGGTTTATGTATTTGTTTTGCTATGATTTATTTAAAAAAAACAGGAAAAGAAGTAAATCTTGAAAAAAGAGGGCTCAACATAGTAATTTTTGTTTTGAGTTTAATGTCTTTAGTAATTTCTTTAAAGTTATTTTGGAATATGGGTGTGTATGCGGATGAATACGGTTCATCCCCTGTCCTTGTATGTGGCGGATGGTTTTGGCTGTGTATGGATTGGATTAGGCTAGGGTTGCTTCTTGTTCTCTGCATAATTTCTGGATTCAAGCTAATTAAGCGTTCAAAATGAGCATTTAGCTGTACATAGTAGAAATTAAAACATTTCATTTGGTTTCTCCATTTCAATAATATCCAATTATTGTCTTGACTTGAAGTCAACTCTAAGCTATAGAATTAAATTTGAGGTGAAATATGAGAATTGGCGATGTCAGTAAACAACACAATATATCATCTGATACGCTTCGCTACTATGAACGGATAGGATTGCTTCCTCCGGTAACTAGAAGTGAAAGCGGTATTCGAGAATTTGAAGAGATTGATATAAAGCGAATTGAATTCATCAAGTGCATGCGGAACGCGGGATTGCCAATTGAAATATTGATCGAGTATTTTCACTTAATAGAACAAGGGGACCAGACGATTGAAGCCCGAAAAAAGATGCTTATTGATCAGCGAGCAAAACTTGCAGCCAAGATGGAAGAACTGCAAGAGACAATGGATCTTTTAGATTACAAAATTGATGTTTACGAAAAAACATTACTGAACGCAGAAAAAAAGATCTTTCAGATCGAAGAATAGAAATAGAGGAGAAAATAATGGAAAAACGAAAACTTGGGAATAGCGGCTTAGAGGTTTCAGTTCTCGGCCTTGGTTGTATGAGGATGACCTTTGGCGATCGGCCAATTGGCACTCGTGAAGAGATGATTGCTTTTCTTCATCAAGCTGTTGAAAGGGGCATTACGTTTTTCGATACTGCAGAAGTCTATGGGCCTTTCACCAACGAAGACCTTGTAGGCGAAGCGCTGGAACCATTTCGTGGAGAGGTCACCATTGCTACAAAATTTGGCTTCAAACATGATCCTGACACCGGCCCAAGTCCCAAGGTTGGTCTAGATAGTCGCCCGGAACAGATTAAGCGCGTTGCTGAAGCTTCTCTCAAGCGGCTTCGCGTTGAAGTCATCGACCTGTTCTACCAACACCGGGTTGACCCCAACGTACCCATTGAAGATGTTGCTGGGGAAGTGAAAGACTTGATTCGGGAAGGAAAGGTCAGGCATTTTGGCCTTTCAGAGGCGGATGCCGATACCATCCGCCGTGCCCACGCGATCCAGCCTGTCACAGCTTTGCAGAGCGAATATTCGATCTGGTGGAGAGTCATCGAAGAAACCATTCTGCCAACCTGCGAAGAACTCGGGATTGGGTTGGTACCCTATAGCCCACTTGGCCGGGGTTACCTGACAGGCAAAATTAATGAAAAAACTACATTTGCAGATAATGACATCCGCAGCCATAATCCCCGATTCACGCAGGAAGCTATTAAAGCAAACCAGGTGGTGGTTGATCTGCTACAAAAGATTGCCAATCAAAAGAATGCTACCCCTACACAGATCGCTTTAGCATGGCTGCTCGCGCAAAAACCCTGGATCATACCTATCCCTGGTTCTCGCAGGCTTGAACACCTCGACGAAAACATAGGTGCCGTTGAAATCGAAATGACGCCAAGTGATCTCAGCTTGATTGATAATGTGATGTCGCAGATTACAGTTATCGGCGATCGATATTAAATAAAAACCTAATACGGTTTTCGATCAACATAAATTG
>CAYLUJ010000013.1:2172-33080 GCA_964386805.1 uncultured Pelolinea sp.
AAATGAATACTAGAATTGCCAGATGGATATTAATTCCATTTATATTAACAAGTTGTACAAGTGCTGCTGGTCTCAATAATAGTGAAACCGAACAACCTGTTGTCACAGTAACAGCGGAGGGAAGTTCATTTCCCCTATCTGCCGCCGAGCAAAATGAAACCACTCCTGAGGTAACCTGGTCAACAAACCCTGATCCGTTGCAAATTGAAGTGATGAGGGAGCAAACATACACAAGCAGCCCAATCACAATAGAGCAAAACCTCGATCCCGGGGTGAATTACAACCGCTATGTCGTGTCCTACCTATCAGAAGGTTTCAAGATCTATGCTTTGATGACAGTTCCTTTTGGTAATCCACCTGACACAGGCTGGCCGGTGATTATCTTTAACCATGGATACATCCATCCACCGTTTTCTAAGGCTAACCATAACGGCATATCATAATAAGAAATGGTTACACGATTTTTGAAACTGCGTCTATTAACAAGCGCGCTCTTTTTATTAAAATTAATCTAAAACTGTAAACCCAGCATCTTTAAGTTTGTCGAAATAAACATCCATATTTTCATGGAAGGTCATACTTATTTCATGCTTATATGGTGTACCACCTTCGTACCAAGTACCTAGAACTTGAGATTGTCCATGTAACTCTACTCGTGGGTAAGAGGTTAATCCTTTTGCTCCCCATTTACCTGTAAAATGAATTTCTTTTCCCCCAAAGCGGAAGATAGCATCTTTGTAGATACAAGTATCGTCATCCATATAAGGAAGACGTTCCCATTTCGCTTCCATTTTTACTTCATCAGATACAACCGGTTCTTCTCCTTCTAGCCAACAAAATCCACGTGATTTTCCTTCCAAATTTAACAGAATCAAAGCTATTTCTTTTCTACCATCTTCTCTTACACCTACATCATATGCATAGATATAGGAGAAGAAATCATTTAAATTTCTATTTTCAGTTTGGGGAATGAACATTAACTCAAAGTTCCCGATTCCTTTAACTGGCTTTCCTTCATAGGTACCCTCATAGATGCAAGGCTGAGTTATTTGTGAAACAGTGATAGTTTCATCAGCATGTTTAAATATCGCAAAGGGGAATAATTCGGCTTTTAGGTCTAAAATATCCGTTTCCTTGTACGTTAAATGATCCTCATAAAATCTATACTCAAAAAAAGGCTTCTCAGCACTAATGCCGAAACACTTCTCATCAATTTTGTCATATCTCACAACAGGTGTGTCCTTTTGGGCAATATCATCAAGATGAAGCGGAGTTTGAACACTTAAATAATCATCACCGGGGCGATGGAAACTTCCAAAACGAACACTATCAGGATTACAGTGTCGTATGAACCAAATAGGTTTTTCATCTAGTCCATCCGGGAACAAAACACCATACATATCAACGAGTGATAACTTTCCATGACCGTCAATTTCGGTATCAAAATATTTAGGTTTTCTCTCCAAGTCTTCAAGTGTATATTTTTTTAATTCAATATTAGAATGTTTCACTTTTATCTCCTTTTTACTCAGATGCAATTAAATGTTTAAGCATGTATCCATGCCAATTCTACAAATTACTTTAAAAAAACTGTTTCATCATTTCATATGCTTTGTCTTCACTTGTTCCACCATCAATTGTGACGGTTAATTCATCTCCACATTTGACACACATACTCATGATCATCATTAGTGACGTAGCATTGACATTTCTATCTCCCTTACCAATGATGCAAGTTTGCCAGCTGGTCTAGCGCGCAATCCCAGCTCATCTGTAATAACATAACTAGATTCTTCATAATTTTTTCCAATCTTATACTTGATGAAATGCCCTTATATTTGAGATCAATCTAAATTTTCTCCATTTGTTTCAATTACTCTCTTATACCAATAGAAAGAGTCTTTCTTATATCTATCCAGCGTTCCAGTTCCATCATCATTCTTATCAACATAAATAAAACCATATCGTTTAGACATCTCACCAGTAGATGCACTCACTAAATCGATGCATCCCCACATGGTATATGCAATGACTTTTGAACCATCAGAAATGGCATCTCTCATAGCTTTGATATGTGGTCGAAGATATTTGATACGGTAATCATCATGAATCTTTCCATCCTCTGTCAAAATATCTCTTGCTCCTAACCCATTCTCGACTACCATCAATGGAATCTTATACCGGTTATACACTTGATTTAAGTAGTACCTCAATCCATCTGGATCAATCTGCCATCCCCACTCACTAGATTCTAAATGGGGGTTTTTTACACCCATAACCATGTTTCCAGACACTTTTAATGTCTCTGGATCGGTAGATGCACAGCCAGATAAGTAGTAGGACAATGAGTAAAAATCGACAATACCTTCTTTTAAAATCGTTTCATCAGAATGGCATGTATTAATTTGTGCATTGTGTTTCTTGAGATATTCTTTTGTCAGTGGATGATACTCCCCTCGTACCATCACATCCCCACAGTAATAATTATATAGCTGTTCCCTATACCAAGCATCGTAAACATCATGGGGGTTACATGTAAATGGATATATTGCCAGACCTGCAATCATGCAGCCAAATTTAAAATCTGGATTTATACTTCGACCATGGGTTATCGTTAGAGCGGATGCAACAAACTGGTTATGTAAAGCTGTAAGTCGTCTCGTCATTCCCGCAGATGATTTCTTATGTTCCTTAGTTACATCAAACGATTGTTCTTCTGGTAACATTCCCAAAGAAAGGGTGTCTCCAGATCCTAGAACGGCGATATTAATTTCATTAAATGTCAACCAGTATTTCACCAAATCTTTATATTCGTTCATAATCGTTGTTGTATACTTGACAAAACAATCAATAGTACGACGATCTACCCATCCGTTCCATTTTTTTGTCAACGCATAAGGAAACTCGTAGTGACTCATCGTTACCAATGGTTCAATTTCATATTCTTTACATAATTGAAATACTTTGCGGTAATGTTCCAGTCCTTCTCGATTTGGTTTTTCATCATCACCGTTAGGAAAAATACGCGTCCAATTGATTGACATTCTGTAGATGTTGAATCCCATCTCTGCGAATAACTTAATGTCTTCTGCATAACGCTTATAATGGTCTATTCCGGAATGGGAGGGGTAAATGACTCCTTCTTCGATTTCATGAGTAAATCTGCGTGGGTTATGCAAACTTCCAGAAGTAAAATGGTCTGCGCAGGATTCACCCTTACCATCTATATTCCATGCTCCTTCACACTGATTCGAAGCTGTTGCTCCACCCCAATAGAATTTTTTTGGAAAACTCATAGTAACCCTGCTCTCCTTTCAGATTTAAAATATTTATCAAACAGTCCTCTAACTGTTATGACCTAAAAATAAAAACCCCACATTACAAAGTGTTTATTCATTTTGTAATGTGAGGTCAAGCCCTATTGGTACCAATCCTCTCGTGTACACAATCTATTAATATGCAATATTAAATATTGTTTTTCTTCGTTAGTCAGTTTTACTCCTAAATTTGGTCCTAAATATTTGCTAATTTTCTACCTCTTTATGATTATTAATTTTCATCATAGGTATTCAGATATGCTGAAATTGCGGATCCGAAGAATGCGGCTAACAGCACGATCATACCAATGACAATATTCCCCGTTGTTCCTCCGACCCATGGTACCCAGAATGTGAAGATTGTAGCTCCAGTTAATGCATAATATACAGGGGTAAAGATACCGATAACCAATCCAAATAGGGCGCTACCAATTAGTAAGGATCTAATACATCCCTTGTACTTCACAACAACACCATATAAACATGGTTCAGTGACACTACCTAGAATACCCGTCAAGAAATACCCACCGGCTGCCGTTTTGTTCTCAGGTTTTTTAAGTTTCAACATTGCACCAAATGCAACCCCGAATACAGCAAAGTTATAAGCAAACATGATCGGAAGCAAGTAACTTTCGAATCCGTTTTGGGTAAATGACAGAATCGCAAATGTAACCAACGCGCCATGCATACCACCCAATACCAGATATGGCATCAGAATTGCTAGCAAGATCGCACCAATCATACGAATGATAATATTGGATTCGGACATAGTAATAAAGAAATTTCCTATAACGTTACCAACGTATGTACCTAATGGCGCAATTACCACAAACATAATTGGGGTCATCATTAAAATTGTCAATAATGGTAAAAAAATCGGTTTAATTGATGCAGGAAGATATTTGTTTAAAAATTTATAGACATAGGACATAATCCATACACCTAAAATGGCTGGTAGAAATGATCCTGAATAATCTGCAACCGGTGCAGGCATTCCAAAAACTGAAATCGAATCTCTTACACCAATCAAATCTCTAAATCCAGGAACCATTATCATAGCCCCGAGAAACACACCATAAATCGGATTGATATTCAAAGCCTTTGCAGCTGAATAACCCAAGAACAAAGGCATGAAAAAGAAAAATGTATTGAACATGAAATTCAATACCATATACAAATCACTGGTCTCACTGATAACATTTAACAAACTTGGTCCTAGTATCACCGCAATTGTTTTAGCCATAGTAGCCCCCATCATCATCGGAATGATCCCAGTCATAGTTGGAGACATATACGCTAGAATTTTCTTTCCAATCGTTTTTAGACTTATTTTTTCTTTTTCAACTAAATCCCCATCTAGATTCTCATCTACTGCTTCCTCAACTTTAAAGCCACCAATTTTACAAACTGTTTCGTAAATATCATCAGCATCATTTCCGACAATAACTTGATATTGATCTCCAAGCCATTGTGTCCCGATAACGCCATTAACATTTCCAACTTCATCATCCTTTACTAAACTTTTGTCCTTTACTAAGAATCTCAATCTAGTTACACAGTTCGTAACAGAAGTAATGTTTTCTTTCCCGCCGACCAGCTTGATCAACTGTTTCGACATATCAGCAAAATTCTTTTTCATTTTTTCCTCCGAAATATATTTACTTCACAATAAATCGTACATTTTTTACTTTACAAACCTTTAATAAATGTCATTTTTTTTGCTTTCTATGTGATCCTCCTTTCCGACCTCTACAAATTCAGTAAATATTTTTTACAAATGACTTTCGAGAAATCAGATATGTTCATACTTTAGCAATGCTCTTAAGTTGATTATTAAATAACCAAGCTCCTCTCTTGAAATTGAGATTCCATAATCTTTAAAAATATGCCTTTTAATCAGGTTCGCACACTTGAATTCGTTGGGAAAATTCTTTCGAGCTGTCTCATAGAGAATATCATCTGACTCAATTTCTTCAGATTGACTGAATAATCGCTTAGCTAGATAATTAACGTGATTTGCAAAACGAAAATAGTGGATCGATTCGCTATCCAAATTTAGCTTATAAAAGTCTTTAACTATGTCTAAAATTTCGTGGGAGATTCTTATAGTTTTTAGGTTGTTTGCGCTTGTCTGATCCATTGAAGCGTTCAATATATGCAGCGCAATAAACCCGGCTTCATCTTCTGGAAGAATAACCCCCACTTCCCGCTTAATAACTTCCAATGCCTTTAAACCTATTTCGTATTCATCCTTATAAAAGCATTTGATATCCGAGAGCATCACGTTCGTGATTTCCATCCCGCTTTTAATACGTTCAACCGTGTATCCAATATGATCAGTAAGAGATAAGTAAATATTTTCACGAAGTGACAGCCCGTATTGACTTTGAGCAAATTGGATAATTTCATCTGTTATTCCCAAATATTTTTCTGGAATATCTTTAAACAATCCCTCTAATTTAGAGATAATATCTTTATCCTTTAGGCTAAAAATTTTCTCAATTAAGGAATCTTGAATTAAATCACCTTTCTTTTTTTGAAATCCAATACCTTTACCCATCACAATCACTTCATTGTGATCATCGTTCGTTGATGAAACAACATTGTTGTTTAACACCTTTTGAACTTTCATGGCAACCTTTCAACAATTCAATCAAATACACTGATTAAACAATCCGATACGCTAATTCTTTCCTTTCGTGTCACTTCTATGCGGGAATATTCACTTGAGTTTGTAATGACCACAGGTGTCACAATGCTATAACCCAAGTCTTTAATTGCTTTCAGATTAAATTGAAGCAATAATTCTCCCACCTTCACTTTGTCATTCTTTTGTACAAACAGTTTAAAGAACTGGCCTTTTAAATTAACGGTATCCAAGCCGATGTGAACCAATACTTGTACACCATCTTCCGATTGAATCAATACAGCATGTTTTGTTTTGGGAATATATTTAACTATGCCATTAACAGGAGAGTAGATTGCGGGCAACTCAGGTAAGATCCCGATCCCCTTCCCTATAACTTCATTCTTAAAAACTTCATCACTCACTTGCTGAAGGGGGATTATTTGGCCGGCTGTCGGGCTGTAAATATTCTGAGCTTTCACTTCTGATCCAACAGGAGTTTCCAACTTCTCGGATTGTTCGTCTTGAACGGAAATCTGTTCAATTCGGCTCTTGGTTGTTTTTCTTCCAAGAAAATTCATTTGGGTTGACCTCTATTTCCATATACGACATTAAACAAATAAAAAAAGCAAAACAAAAACAGCATTTCCGTTTTGGTTTTGCCCTTATTGGTAACAACCCAAAAGATATTTAATTGTAAATTTTGGTATTTTATATCATATTAATAACCACCTGTCAATATACGAATTGCCTTGTTATTTAAACTTTAAAAGAGGACAGATTAAAGGTGAAAAGTGGACAAGCAAAAGAAGGGGTCAGGATATAAATTTGAAAAGTGGACAGCTATGATACAGAAAAAGCGAGGGTATCATGGCACAGCTACACAAGCGATTGAGTGAAGAACAAGTAAAAGCAATTCTGCGGAATTATTGTCAAGGGCAAATGAGTCGCATGACAGCTCAAGAATTATTAGAGATTGGGAAGAGCAGATTTTTTATTATATTGGAAAAATATCGCAACGATCCCGAAGCCGAGTTGGTCAGTTACAAGCGCAAATCTGCGGGGAAGATCAGCGCGGAATATGAGGAACTCATTCGCCATGAACTTGAGTGTGAGAAAGCATTGGTAGAGGATAAACGTCTACCGATCAGTAGTTATAACTATTCAGCTATGCGAGATCGATTGAAGAAGAAAGGGGTTGAGGTATCCGTTCCTACCATTATCAAACGAGCCAAGGAACAAGCATGCTACATAGCGCGTAAAAAAGTGAAGGTGCATGATCGCCAAGTAATCACTTCAGCGATTGGTGAGTTGATCCAACATGATGCATCCTGGCATTTATGGTCTCCACTTGCACAAGAGAAATGGGCTTTGATCACATCCCTGGATGATTATAGCCGCAAGATTCTCTATGCTGATTTTGTCGCACATGAGTCTTCCTGGGCGCATATTCAAGCTGCACAAGCTGTTTTGGTCAAGAATGGCTTGCCTGCACGCTATTATGTGGATAATTTACGCGTTTTTCGCTTTATTCAAAAGCGTGATAGTTTCTGGCGCAATCATGTTCTAGAAACAGACGATGCCGATCCCCAGTGGCGCCAAGTCATGCGCTTATTGAAAGTGGGAGTGACTTATGCACTCTCACCGCAGGCCAAAGGGAAAATTGAGCGTCCCTATCGCTGGCTGCAAGATCGCATTGTGCGTACTTGCGCATTAGAAGGCATTACGGCTCAAGAAGATGCCCGTGAAGTACTCCTGATGGAGATCGATCGTTACAACAATCATCAAGTTCATTCAACCACCGGGGAAATTCCCAGTATTCGCTTCGACAATGCACGCTCAAGCGGAAACACCCTCTTTCGTCCCTTTGTTTTACCCCAACCGTATTCTTCAGCCAAGGATGTCTTTTGTTTGCGTGCTATCCGCATATTGAATGGATATCGCAAAATATCATTGGCGGGACACGATTATGAGATTCCGCATGTCCCCATTCACGAGGATGTCGAACTGCATTTCTTTCCCATCAATATTGATCAGGTCGAGATCCGGGTTTGGTATGAGTCAAAAATGGTTCTTTCTTTTGTGATTGCTTCATCAAAACTACCCAGTGTCCACTTTTGATCTTTATAGGTGTCCACTTTTCAACTTTTCCTAACATATACGAATTGCCTCATGTAGTGGCAAAATAGTAAAGCCCTAAAATGGCAAAGTTAAAATATCCTAATAGAGAACAACAGCCATGACAAGGACAATAGCAATGACAGCCGAGGAACTGAGACGGAAGATCATCTGTTTTTACCTAAGAATTGTTTAAGGAAACTTAGTTCCATCTCGTGTAAGTTAAAGGTAAGGAGTATGATTACCTTTAACTGTTAATATGACATAAATGACCTTGTCTGCAAGGTATCAATTGAACTCTAATCTCTTTTTGAAATAATAATTGTTCGTTATTTCAACTTGTATGCATAACTTGGGAAAATCCTTTTTTTATGGGTTTCCAGCTATATATTTTTCAATAGAAATACTTGAAATCTTTCTATTCATTGGCGTTTTATCGGCTAAATAACGGCAGTTTATTGGCTATGATGATACAATGTGGATATGCCATATCATTTTTCTTTTAACTCCTCTATCGTCCGGTATTTGCAGACCATTGAGAGGGTTCGCCAGACTGTCCGGCTGACCATCTTGCCGCCTATCGCGGCAGAGAAGTTGAGGCAGCAGGCTCATGTCCGCTCAACGCATTATTCAACCAGGATAGAAGGCAACCGCTTAACGCTCAAAGAAACTGAACAAGTAATTCAGCAGGGTAGGTTGTTTCCCGGCCGTGAACGGGATGTCGGAGAGGTCGAACGTTATTACAAAGCCCTGCAGCAGGTGGAAAAATGGATGGAAGGCGGTCAAGCAGTCACAGAGACCCGTATTAGAAAGCTGCATGCGCTGCTTTACCAGGGAAATAGAGCCAAACCGACCCTATACCGTGATGGGCAGAATGTCATTCGGGAAACGAATGGCGATATTGTCTATATGCCTCCAGAAGCGGTTGATGTGCCAGGATTAATGACTGAGTTGGTGGAGTGGATTCACACCTCAGAAGCAGAAATCCCTATTCCAGTGATTGCAGGCATTGCCCATTACCAGTTTGTCACTATCCATCCTTTTTATGACGGCAATGGGCGGACAGCCAGAACGCTGACCACCTGGCTTTTGTATAAGGGCGGCTATGATCTGGGCAAGTTCTATGCCCTGGAAGAATTTTATGCCGAAGACCTGGAAGGATATTACAAAGCCCTGGTCATACACCCACACCATAATTATTATTTTGGTCGCAATGAAGCAGATATAACACCCTGGCTGGAGTATTTCCTGAAAGGTATGTCTGTCATTTTTGAACGTGTTGAAGACGAAGTAGGACAATACTCAGAAAGAAAAACGGATGATAAGACTGTTGAACTCTTGCGCCCTTTAGACCACCGTGCCAGACGGATCTTAGGATTATTTGCCAATCAGGAAACCATCAAATCGTCTGATGTAGCCAATCTATTGGGCATATCTGCACGACAAGCCAGATTGCTCTTATCTCAATGGGCAAAGAAGGGATGGCTTGAGGTGGCTGATCCTTCAAAGAGAGGGAGAAAATACCAGTTGGCCAAGGATTATAAAACAATACATTATAATTAAACTTGATCTAAAAGCAGCCTTTTATTTTTCTAAATAAAATTCAGATATTTGTTACCATACCTGGTATAAGCTATACTTATAAGTATAGGGATATTATATTTGAAAGATTCACCATAAAGATAGTATATTTTTATTATCGAATAATATGCTATGCTTTCTTTAATATTTCTTTGAATCATTCGATATCCTTTTTACTAAGGAGGGGTTATATGGATTTTTTTTCAGAGGCGAAGAATATTGTTGGTATTTCAACAATATTAGGAACCATTGCGGCATGGATAGCTCTCTACCCTATAATAAAGCCTTATTTATTAAAAATTACGGGGAAAATAATACCACCAAATGAATTTGAGAGATCATATTTGATTTCTCTCGAGAAAGATTTAGAAACAAAAAACCAAAATAATCGTTGGAGTAATAAGTTTTATGTAGACGTTGAAGTAGAACTTCAGATGAAAAAAAAACTATATGATATTCCTCCTTCTTATTATGTTATAAAAACAATAAATCGTCATTTAAAAATTCAAGATTTTAATAATCTATCAAATGTCGAAAAAATTGATAGCTCAAGAGGACAATCCTTCAATTCATTACAATCTGCCATTAATGAATCCCAAGATAATTCAGTCGTTGTTATTTCTCCACCTGGCAATGGTAAAACAGTTTCTTTGCGGAATCTTGCAATAAAAAATATTCATCAAAGATTATCAAAACAAATTAATAAAACTCCAATTTTTATCAACCTCGGTTACTATACTGGGTTTAACGAAGACGGAACAATTCAAGACTTTACAAACTTCTTAGAAGGTTTTTTTAGTTCAACAGGTTATTATAGATATTTAGCCGATCATCATTGGGAAACATTACTCCGTCAGTCCAGATGTATTTTCTTTTTGGATGGCATTGATGAGCTTCCTCGTACACCAAAAGAATATGAAACTCGTTCAAAAAAAATTGTAGAATTTGTTCAATCTTGGCCCAATACACAGTTCATTCTTTCATGTCGAGAACTCGATTACAATCAAGAGTTTTCACTTCAACAAATACTGATAAAACCATTTAATAAAAAACATATTCATCAATATCTACGAAGATATTTACCTAAAAAACAATTAAGAATTATTACTCACCAAATGGATGAGTCCACTGAGATTTTTGAACTTTGCACAAACCCCTTCTATCTTGACTTAGTTTCCTATTTCTCTAAATTTAATAATAAGATACCCGACAATAAAGCTCAACTTTTTAGTTTTATTATTGATAAATTTATTGAAAGAGAAAATTTAAAACTCGACATTCTTATCAAACGAGAGAATTTTATCTTAGCTATGTCAAATCTTGCTTATTATTTAGGTATTACTAAAATGACAACTACGACTTGCCTTGATGATTATATGATTGCAATAAAAAAACTTCCAAATAAACAAATAATTTCTGAAATGATAAATTATGCGATAGAGGGTGGAATATTGGAATTTAATCAACAAAACCATGAGATACGATTCATTCACAACCGTTTTCAGGAATTTTTCTCATCACATTATCTTCTTAGAAGTTATAGAAAAGGCAATAACATCTTTCCAAAGAATTTTTTTACAAATATATGGTGGAAAGAAACTGTACTTTTTATTGCGGGGCTTGATGATAATGTCGAAGATTTTATTACTCTAATAATAAATTATCGAAACGATTTCTTAGTTTCAGATAGCTTCATAGGGAATCTTCTTAAGGTGGATGTTACATGCTTAGCTTATGAATGCATTTTCGCAAGCTTGGGCTTTCACAATGATAATTTATATGGCAAAATTCGCGATGATTTATTCCAGGAATACAATTTGGGGAATACACTTATAAAAGCAAAAGTACTGAACGCATTCCGTCATGATAAGACGGAAAGGGTCGCGGCTTTTCTTAAAACAGCAATTGATGATAAAAGTTTATGGATATCAGAAAGAGCGTTTTTTCTGCTAACCGATGAACAAATCAAATTTCAATTAACTACTAAAGGTATATTAAAAGAATTTCTTAAATTCTTTTCTGAAGGAAGATTAATAAACATTTTTATTCCTCTATGGAAAAGCTTCACCAAATCTCGTTTGATAAGAATATTTTTCCCGTTTTATTTATTATTATTAATCGTTAGCATTCTATCAATATCGCTTATAGGATATATCTATTATTCACTTATTAAATTTGTGATTTTCGACCTAGATTTTGCATTCACTACTGAATGTCTTAGTTGCTTATTTACTGTTTCGGTGGGAATATTCATAGTAACGTATGCTTTAACAAAAAATAATTATCCTCTTCTGAAAAGATTCATTTATACAACACCATTAGCGTTGATGATTCATTACCTTATTTTTAACATACCAAATAATTATTTTTATAAATTGATTATGGTTGCTTTAGGATTTCTATTTAATAGTTTATATGAAACTCACATTAAAAAACCTAACGAATTTAAGTATTCAATTGGTTCAATAACAGCATCTATATTAGGATTTACTATTCCGGTCCCATTTTTCAATTTCAAATCATTTTCAAAATTATTCGATAGTAATCTATTTAATCCGGAACGATGGGTTTATTTCAACGATATCAAAATAATATTTGACAAAATACAACCTTATTTATTGAGTTCTTTCTTGTTTATATCCATGCTAGTCCTATGCATCTATATCTATAAAGAAATCCAAGTTGTTAAAAAATTAAATAACCTTATTAATTTCGTTCAAAAACAATTATCAATTAGTTTTTTCAATAATAAAGAAAATGTCCTGTTTTTACTACAAAAGCTTGAATCATTATCTATAATTTGGGCTCAGGAAATACTATTAAAGAAAATTATTGATAAGATAACGAATGAATTAAATTTTACGAGGATTAATAAAATTGCTTTGCTTAACTTCTTTGCTCAAAAAACAACGAATGTTTATCTTAGTGATAAAATTTTCCAATACATTGAAACAGAACAAAACAATCTAAGAAGAGCAATTGTCTAGAAATAAATACGAAACCAAGTGAATTCTATTACATATACTCTTATATTAGTATCGTTTATCCGTTGAATCCGAATTAAGGATTGAAAACGTTGTTATTAAAAATATCGAGGATTCCAAAAAATAAGTTACTGGTAAAACCTTATCATTTTTTGATGATCTATCCTCTCATAAAGAGTCTGTAGCAATCTGTCAAGTAAAAGCCGAATGGTGAATTTTTCAAAGGCAACAATTCTACTGGCGTTGAAAAATCCGCAGTTTTTTGACTCAGAATTCCCTTCAATATAGCACAATGTTGTTCCCCGCCATCGACTCAAAATAACCAATTTGACAGCGCTAAAGAAAAAAACAATAAACCTTGGTTTCATATGGAGGATGCTTTTGCTATTCTTCTGAATTTGACTCACGGTCAGCTTGATCGGTATCTTTTTTAGTGTGCTTCTCCCACTCTTGAGTGACGGAATTGTAGACTAGTTTAGAAGAGGCATTTTCTTGGTCGAGCTTTCTTGTGAAAAAAACAAGGAAGCAAGAATGGGAATTAAGAGAAACAACCACAAAAACTTTTTATGCACCCGATTGCACCCCAAAAATACAATTTTGAATACAGGAGAAAAATTTCCACCACTGGTGGGGGTTGGTAATAAAAAATACCGTACGGATACGGTATTTCAGTGACGCACCAGGGTCTCGAACCCTGAACCTACTGATTAAGAGTCAGTTGCTCTGCCAATTGAGCTAGTGCGCCGCGTGGAAAAATTATATCGTATTTAAAGGGACTGTCAATGAAATGCTCGCCGAGAAGAACCTGTCCCTCGCTGGCGTATTTCAAGAACAAGCGCACCGCTCTGTGTGTTCTACCGGTGCGCTTGCTGATCATTCAATGGTGGTCAAGAATGCTTTTGCCATCTCACCCACGTTCTCCTGGGTCGAAATACCCGTCCAGCGGTCCCCGGGCTGCACCAGGTTCGCCACCACGATATTGGCGCCGTTGAAGATGGCGCTGCGTGAGCCCTTCACATCCATTCCGCCGGCTGCCGAAATGAGCACATTATACTTGCTGCGCAGCCGGTTCACGTGCCGGTATTGGATCACCTTGCTGCGCGTGCTCTCTTCATCCCGCCCGCGATGCAGCACTACCACCTCCGGGGGTTTCTTGAGTGCCATGATCACTTTCAAGGGATCGTTCACGCCCACCATATCCACCATTGATATCATGTTCAGATCCCGGCAGGTGGCGATCACCAGGTCGAGTGTCTCGTGAGGGGCATTTCCCAGCACGGTGATGGCATCCGCCCCCGCGCGGTGCGCCATTCCCACTTCACCCAAAGCGCCATCAACAACCTTTATATCCGCCACCACCATCCCTCTCCACATGCGCCGGATCAACGCAATGCCCCGGATCCCCTCCCGTTTGATGAAGGGTGTTCCCGCTTCGATCAAAATACGCGGGTTCTGTGGAATCTGAGGCAAGATGCGCTGTACCATCCAGGTGTCATAGTTGAACGCGATCTGCAGGTAGCGGATCTTATGATCCAGCAGCGTTTTCATTTTTTGCTCTTACTGACCATTTGTGTGACCGCTTCCCCGATCTCCCATGGCATGAACATCACGATCTTCTCCGAGGGGTCAGCAGCAATGTCGCGCAGGGTTTGCAGGGTGCGCAGGTGCAGCGCGCCGCTGCTCTTGGCCAGGTTTTCGGCTGCCTGTCGCAGGTTCTCGGATGCCGAAAGTTCACCTTGCGATGAGATGATCACTGCCCGGCGGTTGCGTTCTGCTTCAGCCTGTACTGCCATGGCGCGTTTCATTTCAGCCGGTAACTCGATTTCCTGTATCTTGATGGATTCCACGTCCACACCCCAGTTGCTGGTCTCTGAATCCACGATCTCTTTGATACCGCCCGCCACTTTTTCGCGTTCGGTCAGCACGAAATCCAGGTCGCTGTTGCCAATCACATCACGCAGGGCTGCTTGTGTGTACTGTCGGATAGCAAAAATGTAATCCTCGATCTCGATGATCACTTTTTCAGGGTCGGTTACTTTAAAATACACCACTGCGTTCACCAGGATCGGGATATTGTCTTTGGTGATCACTTCCTGCCGTGGTACTTCCGCGGTCTTCAAACGCATATCCACCTTGCGCATGGTCTGAATAAATGGTACCAGAAAGGTCAATCCGGGATTGCGTACATTGCTGAATTTCCCCAGCGTGAATACTACCCCTCTTTCGTATTGGTAGAGCATACGAATGCCCATCGGGAGCAGTACGAACACCACTACGACTGCCAAAGTTATCAAAAGCCAAAGTGCGAACATAACGACTCCTTTCTTCTAATAATATTGTACGGCTGCAAAACAAGAACGATATTAATGGATGGTTAACAGTATGGGAACAGGTTACCGTATTTATCTTATAGCAAGCCCTCCTTATTTTATATACGTCACCTGAATAAAAGTGATTCGTTCCTCAGGAACGAATCACTTTTTATAATTTAAAAACCACGTTGTTTTATATTACGGGCAGGTTACCTCAATGGAATGTGGTCCGAATAACTGGTGATTTGGATTGTCGATATAAATATTAAACCAGTATGTATAAGTACCGCTGGCAACTGTACCGACATCCCAGGTACCGGTGATCGATTGCGTTCCCGCCGAACTGAATGGGAGTGAACCATTCGTGGAGGTGCTGTCACTGAAAGTGATGGTATATGTGACCGTTCCCGCACCATTTGCGGCGACATCTATCTGGTAATCAAGTGCCAGTGGTGAACAGGTCAAAGCGGTGTATGGCGTTGTAGGAGCCGGGAAGGTTACCCCTGTCACCGCAAAAGCCGGAGTGCAGGTCAGGCTCAAATCAAGTTGCCCGAACAACTGGTGATTGGGTTCATCAATGTACAATTTGACCCAGTATGCTCCCGTGGCATTCAGGTCCCAGGTGCCGGAAACAGTCTTGGATCCTGCTCCGCTGAAGGTGATGGATTGGGTTGAGCTGGTGGAACTATCGCTGAAGACCCAGTGGTATTTTACCGTACCGGCTTTATTAGCTGTGATCACCGCGGTATAGTCAAAGGTCTGCGGGCAGGTGTCGGTTTTTACGGCGTCGCTCGAGGAAAAGTTCACGCTGGTCACTGCAAAGCCTGGAGTAGCAGTGCTGGTAGGAGAACTGGATTTGACCTTGAACTGCACCCAGAATTGAGCGAATACATTGCCATCATCATCCTTGAGGTAAAAAACGGTTTTGTAGGTACCGGCTGTGGTGGGTGCTTTAAATGTATACACGATGTCGGTTGTTTCACCCGGGGCTACATAACTGGTAAGTTTCTTAGTATCGGCTCCGGTGATGGTGTTTCCACTGGCATAAACGACCTTATAGTTGGGGTTCCAGGTGCAGGTACCCACGTTCTTGAAGCGCCAGCTTTTGGTGAAAGTTGCACCCGGTGCAAAGGAAGCATTGTCTTCAGGGTTTTCACTGATAAAACTGACCGCATTACAGGAACGTGGAATGCTGGTAGGAGCTGGCACGGAAGTGCTGGTCGGGATGCTGGTACTGGTTGGCAGTGGGGTGGACGTGCTGGCCGGGGTTACAACCACATAGGTGACCAGGGGTGTTTGCGCGTTCATGGCTGCAACGGTCTGCGCGATGGCTGTGGCAACCGATGAGGTTTGAGTATTCTGATTTCCACATGCAGAAAGGAGCATGGTGAAAACGAGGATCATTGAGACGGTTAAGATTGATTTTTTCATTTTAAACCTCCAAAAGCGGAAAAGAACGAGCAGTTCGTTCACTCTATTAACGTTTGGAATTCCATTTTGTTCCCGCCTGTCGGGTTTTCCTGTTTTTCCATCTTTTATTCTACAACAAAAAAGGCAGTGCATTTCGCACTGCCTTTTCAACTAAACCGTAGGGAATTTATGGTGTGCAGGTGAGGGTCAAATTAAGCGGACCAAACAACTGGTGATTGGGTGAATCAATATAGATCTTCACCCAGTAATCGCCGGAAGTACCGATTGACCAGGTTCCACTAGCGGTATCTGTATCCTCTGAATCAAAAATGATAGATTGGGTAGATCCGGTAGCTCCGTCGCTATAAGTGAAATAATAAGTGACCGTGCCGGCAGCATTGGTGCTGATCGCTGCGTAATATGTGAAGGTTTGCGGGCAAGCACCGGAAATATCTGCATCATCAGCCGATAGACTGACACTGGTTACTGCAAAATCTTCAGAAGCAGAGCCAGAACTTGCTACTTTGATCTGCACCCAGAAATTGGCGAAATTCTTGCCGCTGTCATCCTGCAAGTTCCAGACACCTTTGTAGGTTCCCGCACTGGAGGGGGCGGTTAGAGATAGGGAAAGAGCAAGGGTTGCGCCCGGTGCGACACTGGCGGTCAGCGCTTTACTGGCGGGCCCACCCATTGCTGAACCGCTGATGAAGACTGCCTTGTAGTTAGTATTCCACGTGCAGGTGCCAATATTTTTGAGATTCCAGGTTTTTGTGAAAGTTGCCCCGGCGCTGTAGCTTGCATTATCCAAAGGACTTTCCGAGACCATCCAGGCTTGGTTGCACGGTTGTGGTGTACTGGTCGGCAGACCAGAGATGATTGTGCTTGTTGTTTGTGGAGTAATGGTTGGCAGAGAAGGCATGGTGTTGGTTGGCTGAAGTACAACAGCGGTAACAATCTGCTGAGATTGAGCGTCCACTGCTGCCACCGTTTGCGCGACAGATGTAGCAACCGCATCTTCTTCAGACTGGCTGTTCGCCAGCGGGAAGTTACAGGCTGCCAGCAGCGCAGCAAGAGTGACGAACAAACACAATGCTTTCAAAATTCTTTTCATAGAAACCTCCTCAGCTCTTTTTAAAGAGTTCACCCGCTATTATAGTCGATAGCGGGTGAATAGTTGGGGAATTTCAATTTGTACGAATGACCTATTTATAAGTGATTTCAAGCTTCAATGTTCCAAAGCGCACCATGTCACCGGTGCCGTCATTATCTGATGTTTTATCGTTGAATTGGAACCGGATCTTGAAGCGTGAGTTCCCCACGGCACTTTGTAGAGCAGTCTTGAAATCATCGTCTACAGCTATGGTTTGCAGCTCGACTGAGGAACACCAACGACCGATCGCTCCCATGGGTGCGCCCACAAAGAAATCACCGGCTTCCATAGTTCCATAATCATGACCATAAGCCCGTAAACACCCCAGACCTCCAAAGGGATCATCCAGCAGGTCAAAGTCAGAAAAATTTACCTTGACTTGGGTAATGGTCGATCCTGCAGGGATCGCGCTGATATCAAAACTGGCGAATACCTGAGAGCTACCATTGTTTGTAAGATCTCCGACATTATACAAACTTGCCATCACGGTGCCATCCGAGCGCACCGATCCACCTTCTCCACTGGCGTAATTGGAGGTGATGGTTTTAAATAAGAGTTGCAAAGGCGGTTGTATCTGGACAATTTCATTAATGGCTTTGATCTGCACCCAAAATTGTGCGAAAACCACTCCGCTGTCATCCTGCAGTTTCCATACTCCTTTATAAGTGCCGGCAGAACCAGGTGCAGTTTGATCGATGATGATATCGATGATCTCACCGGGAGCGACCGTGGCATTCAATAATTGGGAATTGAGGCCTCCCATTTGATCTCCACTATAAAAAACCACGCGATAGTTGGAGTTCCAGGTACAGGTGCCGATATTTTGCAGGCGCCAGGATTTATCAAAATTAGTTCCTACCGTGACTTCTGTGTTATCAGGATAGGTTTCGCTGACCGCGGCGGCTTTGTTGCAGGGTTGGGGGGTGTTGGTTGGTTGGTCTGGTTTGGGTGTAATAGTGGGTAAGCTGGTAATGGTAGGCAGTATCTGCGGGGTGACGGTGGCTTGTTGTTGCTGGGCAACCAGGGTTTGTGCCACCGCAGTATTGACCGCATCTTCATCGGCTGTGGTGATACGGATATTACAGGCACTCAACAGAATAGAAAAAATTAGGACGGTTATCGATAAAATTTTTTTGGTATCCATTTTCTCTCCTTTTTCACACTCACGATTTATTTTGATTCTATATTAAGGTAAGATTATGTCACTCATTTATGGTAGAGGTTTTCGTTGAAAAAAACAACCATTGTCATTCCGACTTATAACGAACGGGAAAATTTGCAGAAACTGCTGGAAGAGCTATTCTCTCTGTCGTTGAACGATCTGCACGTTTTGATCGTGGATGATAACAGCCCGGATGGTACCGGGCAGCTTGCCGAAGACTTAAAAAAGGTTTCTCCAAGTAAATTAGATGTACTGCACCGCACCGGAAAACTTGGGTTGGGTACGGCGTATATTCAAGGCTTCCAAAAAGCCATACAAACCGGTGCGCTGGTGGTGGGTCAGATGGATGCGGATTTCTCGCACCCCATCTCGAAGATCCCCGAAATGTTGGCTGCAGTAGACGATGTGGATATTGCCATCGGTTCACGCTACATCCCCGGCGGAAAGCTGGATGAAGCCTGGCCATTCTGGCGCAAAGGGCTCTCGAAATTCGGAAATTTCTATGCTCGTACCATCCTTGCTCTTCCTATTAAAGATGTCACCGGGGGTTTTCGCTTTTGGAAAGCCGATGCATTGCAGCGATTACCGCTGGAACAAGTGCGTTCGAACGGGTATGTATTTCAGGTGGAAATGGCATTTCTGGCACACCGGCTGGGGCTAACTTTCAAAGAAATTCCCATCTACTTTGCCGATCGCCGCTGGGGAACCTCCAAAATGTCACTGCGCATCCAACTGGAAGCTGCTTACCGGGTATGGTTGCTGCGAGGATTGTACAGGAATTTGCAGGGGAAGTAGAACAGTAACTCTTCTCAAGAAATAATTGGTAAAAAGCAATCGGTCACTTTACTCCACTCTTCAATGGAAAGGGTTTGCGCTCTGCGTTGCGGATCAATACCAGCCTGCACTAAAAGTGCTTCAACCTGATCGTGGGGTAGATGCAACCCTGATGAAAGAGTATTGCGCAGCATCTTGCGCTTCTGGCTGAAACCGGCTTTGATCAATTTGAAAAAGGCATCCAATTTCTCTTGCGGAATAGCGGGTTCGGGGAAGAGGTTAATGCGCAAGGTGACCGAATCCACTGCGGGTGCAGGGTAAAAAGCTCCGGCAGGTATCTTCATCAGTATTTCCGGCGTTCCAAAAACCTGCACGCTGAGCGCCAGCAAACTCATCTTGCCCGCTTGAGCACAAATGCGTTCTGCCACTTCTTCCTGAACGGTCAGCACCATGCGCGTGGGTTTTTCGGATGCAGTAAGCAACTTGCGGATGATAGCGGATGTGATGTAATAGGGAATATTTGCCACCACAGTATAACTATCCGGCAAATGAAGAGTGTCTAGATCGATGGAAAGGATATCTTCCGCGATCAGAGTGACATTGGAGAAACCAGCCAACACCTGCTTTGTTATGGGCAGCAGATCTTGATCTACTTCCACTGCGCTGACCTGCTTGGCAGCCTGCGCCAGAAAGAAAGTTAAGCTTCCCAGCCCTGCTCCAATCTCAAGCACGGTGGAATTCTCGGTAATTTCAGCGAGGGCAACCATGCGTGTGAGAATGTTGCTGTCGACTAAAAAATTCTGTCCCAGTTCCTTTTTAGGATACAGATGATGTTCTTTTAATAAAGTGATTGGGTTCTGATATTCCATTTTTTTACGGGAGGATATATTTAATGGAAGAAGGTACTGGAGTCAGAAAATACAGTGTTACGATTTTATGCCAGGGAACATATTGATCGGTGGGTATAAAAAGATCAATTAACATGTTCCCCTCACAGGCTCCGCATTTATCTTCCACGACTGCCACTCCATATTCCGGAATATAAAAAGAAGCACCTTTCATATATGACCACCAAGAACTGGAAACAGCCATCATGCCATACTGAGGCCATTTGCCACTGGCTGTCTTGTACCCGGTATCATGATAGGTATTGGCTGTTACCGTAATGGCGCGCCAATACTCGATGGTCCCATCCGCAGTGCTGGTGGTTTGGATGGTGATCTTGGTGCCATAAGCGGTTTGTTGAGAAATGGGTGCCTGAGCGATCCATGATTCCTCGGTTTTTCGTGCTACTTCTTCGCCATTTTCGGTACGGATGCGCACGCGCGAGATGTTTAATCCGGATTGACCTGCCTGAATGATCTTCAATTGGTCCAGGTCCATTTCGGCATCTGCTACATATTCGGTTTCATAGGGAATGATCTCTTCTACAAGCTGGATCTCCTCGGAAACACGCACTACCTGGATGATCCCATCTGCGGGCAGAACTTCTCCTTCGGCGGGAATACTGTAGTCGAGGTTTTGGAGTGATACACCGGCTTGTGCTAGCGCATCCCCAACAGTTTGTGCTGATGCGCTGCTGGTGATTTGTTTCGCATCTACCTGGATGGTCACCAGGTTGCTGCGCCGGATTTCAAGCTCAAGAGACCGGTCAATGACCGTTTCCAGCGGGAGGGAGATAAAATCACTGGCTGAAACAATGATCTGATTCTCCCAGAGAGCTTGAGCAACGGTGCGCGCACTGGTGAGAATGGTGCGAATTTCCCCGTCATCATTGATGGTCATGGGATACGCACGCCGCACTTGAACGGTATCGCCTTTTTCAAGGCTGATCTCTTGTATGGCATCCGTTTTGACACCGTTGACCAATACTCGGTCGCCTTCTCCCAGTGCGTATCCTGCGCTCTCCAGTATCTCCGTTAAAGTTTTTCCATGAATGGATATCTGGTGAAGAATGGATTCATCATCAAAAGACAACCATGCCGTTTTCGAACCGCAGGCGCTTAAACCAAGAACGAATCCAAGGAGCAGAAACATCAAGATCGCAGTTTTCAAACCGCGTTTCTTCATTTTATTTGGGTACAACATTGGAAACATTGTAACTTAAAAATAAAACCCCGTAGAACGGGGTTTTGATGCCGAGAGCCAGAATCGGACTGGCGACGCCGCGGTTTTCAGCCGCGTGCTCTACCAACTGAGCTATCTCGGCGGAATCGTGATGAAATTCTACATGTTTGTGGAAGTGTTGTCAAGCAAATCGAGAAAGTTTGACAGAAACCCTGTGTCTATTAAAATGAAGGTACACTGATAGTAGGAAATCATTGTGAAAAAACCATTTGTAATTGGAATCTCAGGGAGTATTGGCAGCGGCAAAAGCCTGGTCAGACATTTGTTGGCTCTGCGCGGCGTATTGACGATCGATGCAGATGAGCTCACCCATTTTTTATTGACGGAAGGAAAAGCTGGATATGCAGCAGTACTGCAGCATTTTGGAGATCAGATTCTGGCAGAAAATGGTAAAGTGGATCGTGCGAGATTAAGTAAGATCGTCTTCAATGATCCGCTTGAACTACAAATATTAGAAAAAACGATCCATCCTCTGGTCGCTGAAACTTCACAGGCAATATTGCAAAATACCGCCTGTCCACTGGTTGCAGTGGAAGCGATCAAGTTATACGACTCTGATCTAGTTCATGTTGTGGATTCCCGCTGGTTCGTCAATTCCACTGTTAATTCTCGGATGGAACGCTTGTTGAAAACACGCGGAATGAACCAGCGGGAAATTTCGGAACGCTTGAACCAGCAGTCTTTTTCTCGAGATCTGAAAATTGATCATTTTATTGATAATAGCAGACGAATCTCAGATACGTGGGAACAGGTTGATTTGATCTGGTGGGAGATGGCACAGAATCACCCCGAATTTAAAACGGCGCAGGAAAAATTATCTAATGGAATGCCCGGCTTAATTCTTGATCTACCAAAAATAAAACACATCAGAGCTGCTACCGGTCGACAAATTGATAAGGTATTGCAAAAAGAAAAGGGTGGGTCTCTTGAAGAAGCTGTTTTATCGTCCCGAGTTTTTCTTACCCCACTGGATAGCGAGGATGCTTACCTTATCTGGAGATTCGATCATTTCAATACATTTGTGGAAGGAATTTCACGGAATGGTGATGAAAAAAACTTTCTCACCGGGCTGGTGGAATTGGAGAATATTACAAAATTCTGGGGTGGAAATTGTTTGGTTGTTCACTTGGCGAACGATTCCGGTTTATTGGAGAAGAGCCTATCTGCCCAGGGATATCTGAAACTATCGTCACTGGACGAGCATGATTTTCCGTTTCTCATGCGTGACCCGTTAATTGAAGGTACAATTGAGACCCATTGGGTCAAACCCATGACTGGTGGTATCTGGAGGTTGATCCCATAAAGACTGGGATTGATGTAAACTTAAAAAGATGCAAGATATTATCTCAGAAGTTATTTTTCTCTTCCAACGTTTTAATTGGCTGACAGTCGTTGATCTATTGATTGTTAGTCTTATCTTTTATGCGATTTTGCGACTGCTTCGTAATACGCAAGCTCGAACACTATTCCGTGGCATGATTTTTATCGTTATTATCATCATGCTTCTTACAACCCTGGTTGATCTTCCGGCATTTTCGTATCTGATTCAAAACACCTTGCCAGCCATGTTATTTGCGATCCCGGTTATCTTTGCACCAGAAATTCGGCGGGCTCTTGAAAGATTAGGGCGCGCAGGACCAAAAAAACTTTTCTCACGCAAATTGGCTTTACCGCAGGATCAAATAGAAAATGCAATTACAGCAGTTGCGACTGCAGCAAAACGTCTGGCTTCTTTGCAGCACGGTGCTTTAATAGTTTTTCAGGTTACCGATAATTTGCAGGAATATATCGATACAGGCGTTGCAATGAATTCAAAAATATCCGCAGAACTGATTTTGCAAATCTTTTACCCGAATACGCCACTGCATGATGGAGCAGTAATTATTACAACCGATACCATCAGCGCAGCTTCGTGTGTGCTGCCGTTATCTTCGGTGGGGATTCTCAATAAAACAGCCGATCACCAGATGGGCTTACGCCACCGCGCTGCGTTGGGTATCACTGAGTCAACTGATGCGGTTGCAGTCGTAGTTTCAGAGGAAACGGGCGATATATCCATTGCTCACCTTGGAAAAATGATCCGCGAGATCAAACCAGAAAATCTTGAAAACGCTCTCCAGCCCTTTTTGTTGGAAGAGGAACGTCTTGTGCAATCTACCGACCTTGGGGATCTTCTACGAAACTGGTTGGGAATTGAAAAAAAGGAAAGGAAGTAAGAATGACGCAGTTATTCAAAAAATTTACTCAAAACCTGCCGACCTTCCTGACCGCACTTGCGCTTGCTATTACGATCTGGATCATGGCTGTAAATGCTATTGATCCGGTTGAAAAACGGACCTATCCGGTGGGAATTCCGGTGGAGGTTGTCGGATTGGATTCCGATCTGGTTATCACAAATGAGATACCGGCGGAAGTTACTGTCAGCTTGAGTGCACCGACATCATTATGGCAAACACTTATTGACAGCCCAGAATTGATCCATGCCAGCATCGACCTGACCGGTCTTGAGGAAGGTACTTACGAATTAGATGTAACTGTAGCGGTAGATGCAAAACCAGTCAAAGTGGAAACAGTAGGTCCGGCTAATCAACAGGTCATCATCGAACCGCTCTATTCTAAATATTTACCCATTCAGCTGGTACAGCCTTCCCAACCTGCCGTAGGGTATGAAGCAGGAGAACCGGTTCTCAGTTATAGTTATGCCACAGTAAGTGGACCCTCCTCGTTAATTTCTAAGATCGCGGAAATCAGAGCCATTGTAGATGTGAGCCAGGCGAATCAGGATATTGATATAAATATTCCTTTGGCAGCCTACGATGAAAACGGGATTACTGTAGAAAACGTAACCATTGATCCGTCACAAATTCATGTGAATCTTCCCATCACCCAACGTGGGGGATATCGGAATGTGATCGTGAAACCCAACGTAACGGGGCAGGTTGCCAGTGGTTACCAGTTGACCAATATATCCGTTTCTCCTCTTACGGTCACTTTGTATTCTGCTGATCCTTCAGTTGTGAATGATTTGCCGGGATATGTGGAAACACAGCCGTTAAATATTAACGGTGCTGATAAAGATAGAACGGAATCACTGCCATTAAATTTACCGGCTGGGGTCAGTATCGTTGGTGAATCGACGATCAGAATGTCCATCACTGTATCACCCATTCATGGCACTCTCCCCCTGAATAATTCAACTATTGAATTGATCGGGCTTAACCCTGAATATTCTGTGGGTATTTCCCCGGAAACCGTGGATGTGATCCTATCCGGTCCCTTGCCTATATTAAATAATCTTAATACAAGCGATGTACGCGTAATTCTGGATCTGACTGATTTACAACCCGGAACCTATCAATTGAATCCACGGGTTGAAATAGGTGTACCGGAATTGTTGGTCGAATCCATTTTACCTGAAACAATCGAGGTAATCATCAGCATTCCACCTACTACGACACCTGGAAATTAACCATGACCACACCTATTGTTGCTATTGTTGGAAGACCCAATGTGGGGAAAAGCACCCTTTTTAATCGTCTGGCAGGTGAGCCCTTGGCAATTGTTGATGATACTGCCGGAACCACCCGCGATCGACTGTTCTCGGAGACGATTTGGAATGGAGTGCGTTTTCAAATTATTGATACCGGTGGAATTGATCCCAGTGAAGGCGGGAAAGAGCCACTTAGTGTGGCTTCTGCAGATTATATCAGCCAAATACGTGATCAAGCCCTACTGGCTGTTGAAGAAGCCGATGCAGTCATTTTTGTCACTGATGCAGCCGCTGGTATCACCCCGGCTGATCAAGAAGTTGCCAATTTACTGCGCAAGCATCAAAAGACCCAGGCGGGAGTACACTTTCCTCCCATTCATCTGGCTGTGAACAAAGCAGAAAATGAAACACTGCGGGTCTCAGCAATGGAATTCTACGCACTTGGAATTGGAACACCGATCCCTATTTCTGCCATACACGGTACAGGGACGGGCGATCTGTTGGATGCAGTGGTAGCTTCCTTCTCGCCCGAAGAAGAACAAGAAGAAGATGATTCGATAAAGATCGCCATTGTCGGGAAACCCAATGTCGGTAAATCAAGTCTTCTGAATGATCTGGCGGGTGAAAAACGTGCCATTGTTAGCCCTATTGCCGGGACAACCCGGGATGCCATAGACACGAATATTGTTTTCAACGACATGCCCATTACCTTAATTGACACAGCCGGTATTCGACGAAAAGGGAAGATCGACCGAGGCGTGGAAAAATATTCTGTGATTCGTTCCATGCGGGCTATCGAGCGCTGTGATGTGGCGCTGTTGTTGATCGATGCCAGCCAGGATATCTCTGCTCAGGATATCCATATTGCTGGATATATTCTGGAAAAATGGAAGAGCACTGTGGTGGTCGTCAATAAATGGGACCTGGTTGAAAAAGATACCAATACCATGGAAGAATACACAAAAAAAATTCTTTATCTGTTGAATTTCATGGATTACGTCCCTGTTGTTTTCATTTCCGCCCTGACTGGTCAGCGGGTGGATAAAGTTTTACCTCTGGCTTTAAAAGTTCAGGAAGAAAGAGTGGTACATATCAGTACTGGCGTGTTGAACCGCATTCTTATGAAAGCACAAGATATGCATTCCCCTTCTTCGAAGACCGGAAGATTGCTGCGAATTTACTATGGCACGCAGGTGCGCGCTGATCCACCAACCTTTATGCTGTATATGAATGAGCCAGAGTTGATGCATTTCACGTATCAACGTTTTCTTGAGAATCAGATACGATTGGTCTATCCTTTTAGCGGTACCCCAATTCGCTTTGTCTTGAAAAAGAGATCGTAAAAAAAATTATGTTGCCGGAGCAGCTTGTATGCAGAATCTGCCAAACAATGAAAAATTTCAAAATATATCCCGAAAAAAACGAATTTCTTATGCAGTGCTAGAAATCTTACAGACCATCTTAATTGCAGTCGCTCTATATTTTGTAGTTGATGTTGTCATTGACCGTGTGGAGGTATTTAATGTCAGTATGGAGCCCACCGTTGTGCAGGGCGAGGTGATCTTTGTAAATAAATTGGCTTACCGGTTTGGAGAAGTTGATAGAGGCGATATTGTCACCTTTCACTATCCTGGTGATCCTGAGGTGGATTACATTAAGCGTGCCATTGGCTTGCCGGGTGATGAAGTGAAGATCAACGATGAAAATATATTCATCAATGGAATAAAAATTAATGAACCTTATCTGAACAATGCTGCAACAGATGAAGGTACATGGATCGTTCCGGAAGATATGTATTTTGTGATGGGGGATAACCGGCAGGACTCAGTCGATTCAAGAGCGTGGGGTTTTGTGCCGGAGAAGAATCTAATTGGTAAAGCGCTAGCCGTGTATTGGCCTATTACGCATATCCGCATCTTGAAACATATTGATATTTATCCCTAAGAGACGGGTGCAATTTCAGAACACCTACACCTTTTTTGTCAGGCGCATGTAATATTTATAGCGATCTCCACGATAGAGGATGCTAACAAATTCAATGGCTTTGCGGTCCTGTGAATACAGGATCCTTTCATTTAGCAAAAGCGGACTGCCGGTCGGAATGGACAGATGCTGTGCTTCTTCTTCCGATGCCAGCGTCACTTCCAGCGTTTCGTCGGCTTCGGCGGGGTAAATGCCGAATTTTTCCTGCAAGATGGCGTAAATGGAGCCACGCTCCTCCAATTCTTGTTTGGATATAGCTTTTCCATCTGGTAGATTCAAATATGAATCCTGAATTCCGATAGGTTCGCCATTCCCTGTGCGGATGCGCTTAATGCGCAATACTTGTTGATTTGCATTTAAAATCTCAAGGCGTTTTTTGATCTTTTTAGGAGGAGCTATCAATCCAAACTCAAGGAATATTTGACCGGGTTCCAGTCCTCGATTGCGCATATCTTCGCTGAAACTGGTGAGTTCAAGGATACCTTTTTGCAATTTGGGTGGGGAGACGAAAGTACCCTTTCCGTGAATACGATATAGATAACCCTGGGTAATCAGTAGGTCAATGGCCTGTCGGATGGTGGGGCGGCTGAGGTTGTACTGTTGTTCAAGCTGGCGTTCTGATGGAATGGTCTCATTGGCTTTCCAGGTACCGTTCTCAATCTGTTCGCGCAAAATATTCGCAAGCTGATAATACTTTGGAATAATATTCGAGGGGTCAATGGCTCTTGACATTTTTCCTGTTCCTGCTATACTAAAGTCATAAGGATGTAATGTGGTCATTACCACTATCTATAATAGATAATTAAAAGCGATTTGTCAACTACAGGATGCAAGATGGATTATATATCAGATTCTGAGATTCAAGCCATTGTAAAGAAAGTTTTGGAAAAATACGGCGAAAAAGACAATACTTCAAAGTCAGGCGAATGTAGCTGGGTGGTAGCGATCGGTTCCGATCATGGGGGCTTCAGCATGAAACAATCACTCATTCCTTACCTTGAAGAATTAAACTGTCGGGTGATCGACTGTGGACCTGCGACTGCCGATGCCGTTGATTATCCCGATTTTGCCTTTAAAGTAGCTGACTTGGTCAGCACAGGCAATGCCTGCCGCGGGATCATGATCGATGGAGCAGGTATTGGCAGCTGCATGGTGGCGAACAAAGTTCCGGGAGTGCGGGCAGCCATGTGCTATGACTTCGCCACCGCCTCCAACTGCCGTGAACATAACAATGCCAACTACCTTACACTGGGAGCCGGATTGATCGGCCTCAATCAAGCCAAAATCATCGTGAAAACATTTCTTACCACCGAGTTTGGCGGTGGTCGGCATGAAAAACGAGTAGCCAAGATCATGGAAATTGAAAGCCGTTTTTTGAAAAAAGGATAACTTATGGACGCGAGTAAAGAACAAGTTCAAACACTGGCAGAGATAATTACCAAAGAAATTCTCAGCGTCATGCGCGAAGAGAACAGCCCCGCAGAGAAAGGTCAATTCTGCAAAGTTGAGGTGGTGGATGGGTTGCAGGTGAAAACTTGCTTTGATGAGTTCGGCGAGATCATCAGTGCTGGTGCGGAACGCCTTACCACCACACTAGGGAATATTCCGGATAATCTGGAAATGGCAGGAAAGATCGACCATACCTTGCTAAAACCGGAAGCGACACGCGAAGAGATCTCACAGCTTTGCTTCGAAGCGCGAAAATTTAATTTTGCTTCTGTCTGCATCAATCCCACACATGTGAAATTATGCAAAAGCTTACTGCGCGGCAGCAGTGTGAAGGTGTGCACGGTTATTGGGTTTCCCCTTGGAGCTACTACCCCCGAAGTGAAGGTTTTTGAAACCCGTCAAGCCATTGAAGATGGCGCTGAAGAAGTGGATATGGTCATCAATATTGGCGGTATGAAAGATAAGAATTACGAGCTGGTGGCACGCGATATCTGTGGTGTCGTAAAGGAAGCCCATTCGCATGACGTGCTTGTAAAGGTAATTCTGGAAACCGCTTTATTGACCGATGAAGAAAAGAAGATCGCTTGCTTGCTGGTAAAAGAAGCCGGCGCGGAATACGTTAAGACTTCCACCGGGTTCTCTAAAGGTGGAGCAACTGTGGAAGATGTGGCATTGATGCGCCGGACGGTTGGTCCTCTGATGGGTGTAAAAGCAGCCGGCGGGGTACGCACGCGTGAAGATTTTGAAAAGATGGTCAGCGCAGGCGCCACCCGTATTGGAGCGAGTGCAGGTGTGAAGATCGTAAAAGGCGATACTGCTCCACAGCCAGCTGTGGCACCGGCGAAGAATTATTGAAAGAATAGGAGCGAACTATGCTGATTGCTCGGGTTATTGGCACAACAGTCTCGACCATAAAAGATCCATCTCTGACAGGACAAAAACTATTGCTTTGCCGCCAGACTGATGAAACTGGCGTAGCAACCGGAAAACCCTATGTCGCCATTGATAGTGTAGATGCCGGTGTAGGGGATCTGGTTTTGACGGCACATGGTTCCAGCGCCCGCCAAACCGAGATCACAAAAAACCGACCGGTTGATGCAGTCATCATGGCCGTCATTGATACTTTAGAAGTTGAAGGAAAGGTAGTCTTCCGAAAATAGCAAGAAGGGTATGAACTATGCCAATTGACAAAGATTTGCTTTCCATTCAAGAAGCGCGCGATCTGGCAGCCCAGGCTTATGAGGCTCAATTGGTTTGGGGAAAAGCCAGCCAGGAACAGGTTGATCGCGTTTGCGCTGCCATGGCTGAAGCCGGTTATCAAGCTTCTGATCGGTTGGGGCGCATGGCGACCGAAGAAACCGGGTACGGTGTAGCAGCTCATAAAAAATTAAAGAATGAATTGGCTTCACGCATTCTTTGGGAAAGCATTCGGGATGTCAAAACGGTCGGAGTTGTTAAGCATGATCCGGAAAAGCGGATCTATGAAATTGCTTGGCCAATGGGTGTGGTTGCCGCACTGACTCCCAGCACCAATCCTACTTCTACAGTCTTTGCAAAAGTAATTTCGGCGGTCAAAGCCAGGGATGCCATTGTTGTAGCTCCTCATCCGTCAGCGATCAATTGCAGTTATGAAACTGCCCGTACATTACAGCAAGCTGCTGAAAATGCGGGTGCTCCAGCCGGGTTGATCAGCTGCATGCGCACTATCTCTCTGAGTGGTACTCAGGAACTGATGCGGCATAAACGTGTGCGTGTGATCCTGGCTACCGGCGGAGAAGGCATGGTGAAAGCAGCTCATTCCGTAGGAAAACCTGCTTTTGGAGTTGGTCCTGGAAATGTTCCCGCTTATGTAGACCGCAGTGCGGATCTTGAAAAAGCAGCGCGTTACATTGTTTCGAGCAAATCGTTTGATTACTCCCTCATTTGCGCTTCCGAACAAAGTGTGGTTGCAGATAAACCCATCGCAGCTCAACTAGCGCAGTTGATGCAAGCCAATGGAGCTTATTTTGCCGATGAAAAAACCGCGAGCATTCTGCGACATTTGCTTTTTAACCCGGATGGCTCCATGAATGTTGCCACGGTTGGGAAATCTCCCCAGTTCCTGGCACAGTTGGGTGGTTTTGAAGTTCCTGCAGGCGCGCGCATTATTGTGGTGCGCTTGAACAGAGTGGGACCCGAAGAACCGCTTTCAAGAGAAAAACTCACCACGGTGTTAGGTTGGTTTGAGGAAGAGGGCTGGGAAAAGGGTTGTGAACGCTGTATTGAATTGATTTATTTCGGCGGGAGAGGGCATTCTCTTGTCTTGCATGCCACCGATCAAAATGTGATTATGGCATTCGGGCTTGAAAAACCGGTCTTCCGAATTTTGGTCAATACCATGAGCACCCTGGGTGCAGTTGGGTTGACCACGGGCGTAATGCCCTCA